>JAPLOD010000636.1 GCA_026692735.1 Planctomycetota bacterium
GCTTGGATCAACCACCCCAACCGTTACATCGGGAACGTACACTCCAGGTCTTGCCATGCGCCCCTCCCATTCCCCCTGGGAGGGTATCGTCATCATAGCTTGCCAAACTTACGCAAGTCCCGACTTCGTTACTACAGTCTCCACAAGTAATGCCTTTACCGTCAACCCCGGGCCGCTGGATCACTTCCTGGTCGAACTCGCAGGCGGCGGAGCCATTCCCGCCCAGACCGCGGGGACGGCGTTCAACATCAGGATGACGGCGCAGGACGCCCTCGCTAATACCGTGACGTTGTTCACCAGTACTGTGCAGATCAGCTCTTCTGGCACACTGACGAGTGCGCCGGTCACGAGCGATCCGTTCACTTCGGGAGTGTTGGCGTCGCAGGGCGTGACCATAACCTCCGCCCAATCCGGCACGACGCTCACCGCCACGGACACCGTTTCCGGGAAGTCCGGCGTGAGCAATGCCTTCACTGTGAACCCGGGCGCGCCATCCGTCCTCGTCTTCGTGGTGGAGCCTTCCGACACGCAAGTGGCGGCGTCCATCTTTCCGGCCGTTGAGGTGGCGGTGCAGGACGGGTTCGGCAATACGGTCACGGCGGCCACGAACAGCATCGCCATCGCCACGGCGTCGGGCAGCGGAACGCTGGCGGGCACGACGACGCGCAGCGCCATCAATGGCGTTGCCATCTTCGGCGACCTGAGCATAGACACGGTGGGCGCCTACACACTGGCGGCCAGCGCCACGGGGCTGACCGGTGCGACGAGCAATCCGTTCAACACCACCGCGGCCACGCAGAACCATCTCGTCTTCAGCGTGCAGCCCAGTGCCACCGATGCCGGTGCTCCGATCGCGCCGGCAATTCAGGTGTCGGTCAAGAATTCGTCGGGTGCCACCGTCCCGGGTGCCAGCGACAGCATCACCATTGCCATCGGGAACAACCCCGGCGGCGGCACATTGTCCGGCCTGGTGCCGGTGAGCGCCGTCAACGGCGTGGCCACCTTCAGCGATCTGAGCATTGACAAGGCCGGACTCGGGTACACGCTCACGGCCACCGGTTCGGCACTCTCGGGCGCAACCAGCACCACCTTCACCATCATAGGTCCTCCCGCCAAGCTGGTCTTCCAGACGCAGCCTGTGAACACGGCGGGCGGCAGCACGATCGCGCCATCGCCGCAAGTCGCCATCCAGGACAGCTTGGGTACCGTTGTGACGACGGCGACCAACAGTGTCAGCATCGCCATCGGAGCGAATCCCGGCAGCGGGACGCTGAGCGGCACGACCGGCGTCAACGCCGTCAAAGGCGTGGCCACGTTCGGCGACCTGAGCATCAACAAGGCCGGCGTCGGGTACACCCTCATTGCCACGTCGGGGGTTCTTTCGGCCGCGGACAGCGGCGCGTTCGACATCGTTGTTGGGGCCGCGGCGCAACTGGCCTTCACTGTTCAGCCCGGGACGTCTGAGGTCGGCCGGACCATTTCGCCGGCGCCGCAGGTGGCGATCCAGGACGCGGGCGGAAACACTGTCGGCACCGCGACCAACAATATCACGGTGAGCATCGGCAACAATGCGGGCGGCGGGACACTAAGCGGCACAACGACCGTGGCCGCGGTCAACGGCGTGGCTACCTTCGGGTCTCTGAGCGTGGACAAGGTGGGCACCGGCTACACGCTTACCTCGGCCGCGACCGGCCTGTCGGGCGCCACAAGCGCTACGTTCAATGTCGTTGACACCTCGCCGCCGACCGTTACCAGCGGGCTGACGCCGGGCACCACGGAGGGTGTTGTGGATGAGCCGGTCACCTTCACCTATGGAGTGAGCGATGCGCAGCCCGTGACCTACACCTGGGAATGGGGCGATGGCACGACCACGACAACAACCGAAGGCTCGGCCACGCACCCGTTCACTGCGCCGGGCATTTATCTAGTCAAGGTCACGGCGAAAGATCCTGGCGGTTTGAGCACCACCAGCACCCTCAACTACACGGTCGTGGCAGGAGCTACGCCGCCCGTCAACAATGACATCTGCGCGGGGCTGAGCACGGTGCCGCTGCGCGTCCAGCAGGTTGCCGCGAAGCTGCGCTTCCCCAGTTCGCTCTCGAAGGATGCGTTGACCTTGAAGGCGCTCCTGGCGCTCAACGACGGCTTCAACCCCGACGGCCAGGTCGTGCAGTGGGACATCGGGGGCATTCGGGGCGAGACGACGCTCAACGCCAAAGGCAGTTCGCCGCTTTCGACGTCGGTGAAGGTCAGCCTGAAATACAAGAAGCCTGCCAGGGGCCAGCCTTTTACCGCCCGGACAGGCAAGCTCGCGATCTCCATCAAGAGCGTGGCGCTCGACAAGCTCGTGCTCGCAGGCATCGCTGCTCTCAACTCTACGAGCGCGAGCACCAAAGGCGACCCGGCGACCATCCAGGCGTGCGTCGTCCTCAAGGGCCATCAGGCCTATCACACCACCGGTTACGCCGGGGTGTACAAGGCGAAGAAGGATAAGGGCGGAGCGTTCAAGGCACAGTTCAAGATCTTCTGACGGCGGGCGCCATCAGGCCTCCGGGCGTAAGTAGCCCTGTCACGCTTTCCAGCCACGCGAGCCCGGACGTGGGAGGTCTTTGCCGCGATACCGGAGGCACTGCAATCTCTTAGCCCTGCCAGCACGCCTCTGTTCTCTAATGCCTGCATCAACCTCTTTGGCGGCGCCACGGGGTTGTGTTGGCGCGCGCTGATACGGCGGCGACCGGGATACTGCGCCAGACCAGGGCCGTTCGACGACCAAGCTCGGCATGGCGCTCAAGATCGCCCAGCACGTCGGCGCTGACGACGTACAACAGGCCCCTCTGGCTTGGTGGATGATCCCGGCTTTGTGGGGAGCTTAACGCCGACTGCGTTTTCGATTGACCGAATCGTGACTTCACCGCTGCGCCTGGATCGGCTTCTGCCAACGTTTCGCCAGGCTCGCACGGTCGGCCAGCGATAGTTGTTTTCATATCAGCGGCCGGCGGTTGCGCTGCGCCACAACCATGACGTTCGCCTCATCCACAGCGGCAACCTGCAGTTCGTCTTCGGTCCCTTTAGCATGAGGCGGACGGTCGGCGTATCCACGGGGGGATCGCGTTGAGCGGTCTTTCACTTTCGTGCCGAAGGCGTGCAAGTACATAAGAGCGACGGCTTCGCTGGTCCTGGTCTACTTCACGGCTGTCTGCCACGTTCCTTTGCCGGACTTGCCCGCCACGGCAGTCCAGATAATCCATGCCGTACCGGCGTAGATCTGGTTGTCAATGCCGAACAGCACCGGGACGGACACCACTTTCCCGGGCTTCGTAATGGTTTCGTTCGTCAGGCCGTCGTCAGCAAGTGTGGCAGCCAGCGACCCGCTCAAGGCGAACTGGACCTTCGACGCGCCTCCCAGGAACTGCTTGTTCTGCAGCTTGCGCGTGAGCTTGAACTGGTCCTTGCCTGTCTTCGCCATACCCTTGCCGTCCACCAAGAAGGTCTGCGCGACGCCGCCGAAGTCAACGGTCATCGTCTTTCCCGACGGGTCGAAGCCGGCCGGCAGTTCGAGGACCCCCAACACGCTCAGTTTGTCCTTGCCGGGCGTCTTGAAGTTCAGGGCAACGGAAGTCTTCACGACCATCCACGGATCGCGGGGTGGGGTGGCGGCGGCAGCGACCGGGAACGAGATGGTGCCGGAAGTCGTCTGGTTCGCGCTGTCGCTCACCGTGACGGTCACGGTGTAGGTCAACGGCGCCGAGAACGTATGCAGCACGTTCGTGCTGTTGGTCGTCACCATCACGCCATCCCCGAAGTCCCAGGTATACAGGATGGGCTGCGTGCCGGTCGCTGTGACCGTGAACACGACAGGCTGCCCGACCACGCCCGTGGCCACTCCCGCGGTTGGCCCGCTCACGATGGTGGGGGGCGAGGCACGGCCTTGGACCGTGTGCTGCAGTTCCGCCGAGGTGCTGGGGTTGCCCCCATCATCTCCATTGTAACGCGCCTTGATGGTGTGGTCGCCGGCCGCCAACGTGCCGGTGCGGAAGACGGCTGTGCCGTTGGCGTCAACGCCCACCGCGGAAGACTGCGCAGCCCCATCCACGAAGAACGTGACTGTGCCGCGTGTCCCCGGTGTCGGGGACACACTCGCCCTGAAGGCCACGGTCTCACCCACCAGCGATGGATTGGCGTCCGAGTTCAACGCGGTTGAGGTCGCAACGGCGACCCCGACGCGAATCTCCACTATAGGGAGCGCAGCGGTCTGGGCAAACGCCCCGGACGCACCCAGGGCCAGCGCGACCACCAGCGACGCAACGCAAACTGTCACACGCCGTACCATGGCCGTGCCCCCTTTCGCGGCAGGGCAAGACACCCCACGCTTCCGGACCATCGCCCGCGAGCGGAGTGAAACGCTCCGCCCTTTACCTTCTGCCGTCACGACGCGGGGCCACACGCCTCCGCCGAGACAACCTGCCTCTCGCGACGGGCCAGGGCACACCGCCATTCTCTTTTTTGCCGCCACGGAGTGCATTATCACACCTATTTCGCTCCATCCGCCGTTACATCGTAGCGCACACGGAAGAAGGTCCTCGTTTCCCGTCCGGCCGGGCCTTGTTTGCCCGGCTCCGGAGCCGGCGCCGTGATGAACACCAACTCCTCTCGCTTCTCACCCGGCTTGGCCGACTCCGGGATCTGTCCCTTCATCTTGTACTCGCGTCTTTCGCCCGGCTTCAGAGTGAACTTCTGCTCCTTGTCCTTAAGCCAGGTTACCTTGTCCAAGGCCTGGTACCCGCTCGTTGTATAGCGCGGATAGCGGGACTCGCCTTCCGGATAGCAGTCTTCCAGGCGCTGCGTCACGCATTCCAGCGTCCGCTCCGTGTTGTTTCTCAGGAGCACGCATCGCTCGAACATGCTTCCCGGCTTCGCCTCAACTGGCAGGACGCACGGAATGGCTGCCATGGACACGGCTCCACCTGTCCCGGGGTCGTCGCTGGGCGCGGTCTCAATCCGTACCCGCGCGGCGACCGCCAGTCCTACGCCAATCCCTGCCGTCTTGCTTGCCTTGAGCACCACGGCCGCGACCCACTTGCAGTTGTGGTACTCGGGCTTGGCCGGCACCGTGATGGTCAGCCCCACTTCGGCCTTGGACTTCGCTGGGACGACGACCTCCTCTTTCTCCAGCTTGCACCAGGACGCGTCGGGGATCTCGTCGTAGCCACTCTCCCAGTTCAGCACCCCACCCTCAACCGGCCTCTGGCACACGAGACTGTACGTGCCCTCCGTGTCGCTGGTGTTGCCGATGGTGTACACGAGCCCTGCTGTCTTCCGCAGGTCCACCGACTGGCCCGGCACGACATTCTGCACCGTGAAGACCGCCGGCCCCAGGCTGGCAGCCCAACCTTTCTCGCACACGAGGCCCAGCCCCAAGACCAGAGCCGGGACGATGCTCTTGCACATCTTCACAAGCCGCTCCTCCTCATGTCATCGGCCAGGCCGTTCTCCGGCTAGACACATTATGGTGTCGCCGTGGCCGTGTACGTCACCGTGATAACGCTGGTGCTGTGCGCCGTAACCGCTGTTGGCAGATCGAGCTTCAGATTCGAACCGGCCGCATCCGAGGCGCCGCCTGCCAGGCCATTCTCGTACGTCTGGTTGGATGTCGTCAGCGTCACTGCGGCGCCCGGGGTCGAGCCCGTCGGCGGTGTGGCCACGAGCTTGAAGGTATCGGTGCCATTGGGGTCGAAGGGGCTCCAGCCGTTGGTCGCGGTAGCCTTGACGGAAAGGTTAACACTGATCGTCGCCCTATTCTTGATGGCGGTTTGGACGGCCGGGGTTGCTGCACTGGCAAGATGCGAAGTGCCGGGCGTCGCTCCGGCCACGTTCCAGATGTGGTTCACGGTGTCGTCCGTGAATACGATATCCAGGCTGGCTGACAGGTCCAGGGACACGTTGATGGTAACGGTCACGTGGTCTGTCGTCCCGGCGAATGCCGTCCCAACCGGCAAAGCCAGCAACGCCACGATCGTCAACTGGGTTGCGAAGCGCATGGTCTTCCTCCTCCTTAAAAAGTGGTTTCCTGTTGTCATCCTTCACCCATTCGCGCACAGTACGCGTTTGGCACTCACGGTTCCCTGTTGCACAGCCATCCCCGCGGCTCGCACGGAGCCGCGGCATCGAGAGCGCAGGTCCGCATCCTGCTCATTCGTGGCGGCCCGCGCGCGTTCATCCCCCGTTCCCTCCTCGACTGTTCATAGTCGGCTCCGTTTCCCTGTCGCCGGCGCCCCGCCTTACGGCGGCATGCTGGCGGTAACCGTTACCGTCACGGCGCCCGTGGAATGGTTCGTCGTCGCTGTTGGTGCTCGAAAATGTAGGTCGAAACGCTGCGTATCGTTGATCCGCAGGCCGGGCGACGGCCTGATCACCACCCCCCCGGGGCTGGTGGCAGTGTCCAGCGAGGTGTAGGGGGGACCATGTGTGGTGCTGACGCCTGCTTCGAACGTATTGGTGCCGGCCGTGGCGCCCAGAGTCCAGCCGCTTGTATTGCTGCAGGTCACTGTGAGTTCCTCGTTGACACCGCCCGGGTTCTTGACCACCAACCTGAGCAGGGGATCGTCGGTCGTGTAATGCTGAGAGCCCCAACTGATCCCACTCAGCATCCATAGCGCGGCGGCCGTCGCTCCAGGGAAGCCATGGCTGCTGTCCACTGTAGTGGCGTCCCACTCCAGGGAGAGGAAATTGGCGTTGTCGAATGTCAGTCGCAGGGCGTCGGTGGCGTACGTAGCCCAGACGCCTGTGGTGGAGGCGTTGTCTATCAGGAACTCACCGGCGTGGCTGGCGTAGTTCGCCACCGTCACCGTTACGGGCAAGCCCGTCGTCGGCACGGACGCCAGCTTCAGGACGGACGAACCGCCCGCGGTCAACGCGCCTGTAAGGCGGAAGACGTCACAGCCCCCACCGTTCAGCACCTCCAGGAGCAGCACACCGCCGCCGCTGAAGTCCGCCGAGGCGGCGGTGAGTGTGCCCACGCCGCCCGCGCCAGGGCTCACGAACCCGCCGCTGGCGACCGTCACCGCACCACCGACGGCCCCCGTTCCGCCAAGCGTGGCGCTGGTGGAGACACTCACGCCACCACTTCCCGTGCCTGACCCGATCGTGTTGTTCACCAGCAGCGTACCGGCGCTCACGGTCGTCCCGCCAGAATAGGTGCTCGCGCCGCTCAGCGTCAGCGTCCCGGCGCCGATCTTGGTCAGGCCGCCCGTGCCGCCGATCGCGCCGGCGTAGGCCGCCGGACTGGTGCCGTCGCCGCCAACCGTCAGCGTCGCGGCGCCGAGCGTCACATTGCCGCCGTTCGTGCCACCGCCAGTGAGTGAGCCAATGGAGTTGCTGAAGCCGGTGATGTCCAGCGTTGCCCCGGCCGTGTTGGCCAGTGTCACCCGTGAGTTCATGCCGAACGCCTGCGCCGCGACGCCTGCCTTGAGCGTGCCTCCAGTGACAGTGGTTGCCCCGGTGTACGCGTTTGCGCCGCTCAGCGTCAGCGTCCCGGCGCCGATCTTGCTCAGGCCGCCGGAACCGCCGATCGCGCCGCTGGCGCTACATGCGCCCCCAGTGTCGGTAGCCGCGGTCAGCATGAACCCGCCGTTGGAGACCGTTCCGCCCACAGTAAGGGCCGTTCCGGCCGCAATCCTAAGAGTGGTGCCACCGGGACTGGCGAGGGCAAGAGGCAGGTTCACCGCGTTGGTGCCGGTCTCATTGTTTATCGCGGTGGATCCGCTGAGGGTCACTGGGCTGCCAAGATTGCTGAGCGTAAAGCCGCCAGCGCTAAAGCGAATGGACCCAAATGTGGTATTCCCGGGAAAATCGTTCACGGGCGTCGTGCGCACCGTGCCCCGAAACACCAGATGGTTGCCCGGCGAGGGCGCAACATCTCCCACCCAATTGGCGGCAGTCTTCCAGTAATCATCAGCCCCGCCGCCGTCCCACACCGACAAGCTGGTTGCGGCCAACGCATCCACCAAACCCGCGCCGGTAAGGTCGTCCGGGCCCGCAACCGAGACAGGTTTCGTGGCCACAATGTCCCGCGCTGACAGCTTCATGATCAAGACGATCTCTGCGGGCGTCAACCCCGGTGTCTTCTCACGAAGAAGAGCTGCGACGGCAGCGGCATTGGGGGCGGCTGCAGACGTACCGAAGAAGTTCGGGAGCGTGTCGGGATCGTATGCGATGTCGGTGCCAAACACGGACGTGTTCGTCCCATCCGGCGCCGCGAGGTCGGGCTTGTCCCGCTTGACAGGTGCGCCGGCCAGGGGATTGCCTGCGGTATCGAAATAGAACTCAATGCCGTTGGTGCCGATGCCGCCTTTCGAACTGAATGCTTCCGCGTTGATGTTCACCGTGTCTGTGTTGTCGCCTGCATACGTCCCATTGTCTTTGATGTCGCCATAGAAGATTGCGCCGACGGCCACGCATTCCGCCGCGGTCGGATGGCCGCTCATCGTCATGTCCGTCACGCCGCCGCTGGGGAAGGACAAACCCGGCCAGGAGTTGCTCGACAGCACGACCCGCATCCTGTTGTTTCGTACGCCAGCGTAATGGTTGACTGCCAGGTAGACCGTCTTCGCCCCGCCAGGATTCGTATAGGACAGCACTTCGCACGGGTCTCCAGACGGCGCGCCGCTCGTTCCCTGCGGGGCAGCGCTGTAAGCCAATGGCGGACGGTTGGTGTCGGCGTCCCTGTAGAGGAGGAGGTCCAGGTCCGCCTCCGAGCCCGCGCCGAGACCAAGGGTTTGATAAGGTTGATTCCACTGGAGCACAACAATCAACGTTACATGGGCGGCGATGGTAACCGGCAGGAAGGTGGGCGTGCCCGTCGCGATTCCCCAGTTATGGAAGGCCACCCCGGTGGGCGGCCATGCCGCGTCGTCTACCGTAGCATTGCACGTTGTAAGAACCCCCCGGTTCGCGTCGTTCCCCGCAGCGGAGAAGTGGATGACTCCATTCTGATAATTTGTCCGGATGGCTTGTGCGATGGGTCCGTCCTGGAAGTAGGGCTCGGCATAATAGCCGACATCATCCACCGTAATCGTGCAGCCTGCTGCGGTTCGCAGCAGGCCGATATTGGTCGCGAACGTGGTCTGCACACTGTACGCCGACCCGAAAGCCAGGGTAGCGTTCGGGGCGATGTCGTGGATCAGCTCTAGCATGCCCTCGCCTTCGTCGGTGCCTGTCGTGGGGCCGAAGTCAACGACCTTGATGTTGGCGGGCAGATCGCCTGTTCCCTGCGGTTTCGTGAGGCTCAATGTGGCGTTGGGGACCGTTCCCGAGATCGTCCCCGCGCCCACGGCGGCCGTACGGTTCAACGTATCCGACAACACCCCCACTGTCTGGCCTGCGCCGGTCAAGCCGTAGATGCTGCGGACCTGATCGGCTTTCATGTCAATATCAGCATGGTTGTCCGCGATGCCCTGTTGGCGCCTGCGCTGCCCCAGTTCGAGGCTAACGAAACTGATGCCTTCCACTTGAGACAATGCGTCAATCTGGGGAAGCGTCGCCAGCGCCATGACGGTACGCCACTGTGGCGTGGAATGTGTGATTACTGCCCCAGTCGCGGCAATCTGCTTCAGCAGCGCGTCCGTCACGCGGCAATCCAGGCGTACGAGAAAGGCGTCCGCTGCGTCTGTCCGAGCCAGGATCGGGCCGTGTTCCTGCTTGATGGCCTCAGCGGCGTCGCGCGCGGTCACTTTCTTGTCGCGCAGTGCCTTCACATGAGGAATAAGGCGCACATCGAGTTTACGAGCCAAGGGCCCGAGTTCCGTGAGCTTGGAGCGCTCCGGGACTTCGCCCTTGGCGTCCCCTGCGTTTGCCGACCCAACCAGGACGAGAAGAACCAGGCAAAGCACTGCCCCCGGCGCTACGACTCGGACCGCAAGCTGTTCCACGCCGGCAGGCGCGCACAACTCGGTTCTCAAGGAGTGCGCCGGCGGATGCATGCTCAACAATTCGTCAACTGGCAACATGGTGGACTGCCGTTCCATGTGCGCGCCGCCGTCCATCTTCCAGAGACCGTGCTGTCCAATCTAGTGTAGCCGCGATGGTACTGCCGATCACGGCAAAAGCAACGCTGGAACGGTGGTCCACCTGTCTGCGTTCCATCCCGCGGTGTTCCGTGATCGCGCCAAGGCGCACCGCGCCATCGGCGGCACCTTGGCCGCTCGACAGCCTCATGGTTGAAGGCCTCATTGACCGATATTCCCTTCCGAAATGCGCCGAGAATGTGTCGGTGTCGCATCGCGTTGCCCACCTGGAATGTCTGCCCGTCACGTCGTGGTCCGCGTCAGATCCGAGTTCGACGCTCAGATGGCAATCGTGGATATCGGCGGCGTCGTGAAGTCGTTCACGCTCAACGGCAAAGGCAAGTCGCCCAAGGGCAATGAATCGTTTGCGGTGGGCGTAAAGGCGCGCAAGACGGGCACGCCGCTGCAGGTCGCCAGGTTCGCTGTGAAACTGGTGAAGGGTTCCTTCGCCGCGGCGTTGGCTGACGATGGCCTGATCAACGCGAACACAACGGCGCACCTCACCGTTCCAGTGACGCTGATCTTCAGCGGCGAAGTGCTGCAGAGGGCCGTGCCGCAGACGTACAAGGCCAAACAAGGCAAGGCTGGCGCGACGACGTAGCGGCGATCCACGAGCACGGCCGATTCAGGAAGGCGAGGGCGGCTGTGTGGGCCGCCCTTCTCTGGCTTGCCTGCGCCCCGGAAACGCACACGCCCTGGACAAGAGGCCCAGGATTCTCGACAAGCTGCGTTCATGGCGCCGGACGCGGCTCACCAGAAGCTGCACCCCCGATGAACCGAAGGTTGAGTGTTGGCGCGGTGGATTCCCCCATTGTCATTGGCTCAAGCCACGAGGCAATCACGCTGAACGGCCCGCCAAGCCGGCGTGACCCGAACAAGCAGCTCTGCGAACCGAAGAGCGGGAAGTCCTTGCGCTTGTGTGGCCTTCACGCCGGCAAGGCCGGGATGGGCCTCAACCCCAGGACCGGCGCGGCCCCCGCCTACCCCAGATGCTTCCCCACCAGCTTGGTCATCTCGAACATGGAGACCTGCTTCTTGCCGCCGAAGACCGCCGCGATCTTCTCGTCGGCGTTGATCATCGTCCGCTTCTTGGCGTCCTGCAGGCCGTTCTTCTTGATGTAGACCCAGAGCTTCTTAGTGACCTCGGTGCGCGGCATGGCCTTGTCGCCGATGACCGGCGCCAGCACCGCGTCGGGCTG
>JAPLOD010000637.1 GCA_026692735.1 Planctomycetota bacterium
GCCGGCCCACGTCATGGCCGCCACGTCCTGCGGCAGCACCTGGGCGAACTTCGCGGCACCGGTCGCGTCGAGGATTCGCAGCGTGCCGCCCCAATATGCCACGGCAATAAGCCCATCGCCCACGGCGACGTTCTTGGTCAGGCGCAGCGGCACCTTGTAGGACCACTGCGTCTGCTCCTCGACCTTGCCCTGCAGCGCTTTCAGAGCGCGCACTGTGCCATCGAACTCCGTGCCCACGATAATCGCGTCGCCCAGGGGCGCCGCGCTCACCGCCGTGTCTTTGATGTCCAGCATCTCCCCCGGCTTCTTCCCCGGCGCCTGCACCTTCTGGACGAAGCGCAGTTCGCCCAGCGCCTTGCCGTCGGCGGGTGACACCAGCGCCAGCCGCTCGCGGCCGTCGGTCACCAGCAGGTTGTCGCCCACGCGCACGGGCCTGAACGCGGGAGCAATGCCGCCGAGTTTCGCGCCAATCTTCCCGTCCGCCGTGGCGATCAGGTGTCCCTGGTCTTTCGTGATGGCCAGGAGCGTGCTGCCGTCGGCGCTGAACGCCGCCCCCAGGTATGGGACCGGCACCGGCTTGTTCGGCTTCCCCGGCAGATTCGGCTGCTTCGGCTGCGGAGGCTGCTTGCCCTTCTTGCCGCCTGCCTCCCACTGCTTGACCTCCTCCTTCCACTTGGCCTCTACTTCCTTGTACTGCTTCTGCGCGGCCTCGCGGTCCGCGGCGCCGGCTTCCCACGTCTTGACGTCGGCATTCCACTTCGCGAGTTCCTCGGCGGCGACCCCCCCAATCGTCCATTTCGTGTTTCCCTGGCTGTCCAGCAGCATCAGCCGGCCGTTGGCCGCAGCCGCAGCGATGCTCTTGCCATCGGGTGACACCGCCACTGCCGTCACCGGCGAAGGCTCCTTCTTCCCGCCTTGAGCACCCGGCACGTCGAACTCGAACGGCATATCGAAGAGCTGCTTGCCTCGTCCGTCGAACGCGACGAGATGGTGTCCTGCGCCGACGGCCAGCACATTGCCGTCGGGCGAGGCTGCGTGTCTCAACTCATCGCCGCACTCAACCGTCTTCTGCCACACCGTCTTGCCCGCCGGATCAAGGAGCGCGACGGTGCCATCCTGCGTCAGCACCGCAAGGGCGCCGTTCGGCTGCCCTCTGAGACCCACGGCGCGGTCGGGGAAGGCAACCTGCCATGCCACCGGCGCTGCCGGAAGCTGCGCCGGCGCCTTCGCCGCAGGCACGATGGCGGCAGTGCCGGGCGGCGTCCACTGCATGAGTGGATCGAGCGCGGCGGCGGCTTCGTAGAGCGAACCGACCGCTTCGCTCATGCCCGCCGCGTCGTAGGCGATGAGCGCGATGGATTCCTGGCCGTAGACGATGCCGTCACGTTGCCAGGCCATCAGCCCGCGCCCAGGGCGCGTCCGCGAGGAACTTGAGCAGCGGGTTGTCCTCAGGCGTGCCGAGCAGGACCACGGGACCGCGCACGTCGAATCCGACCTGTGCGATGCCGGCCTTCTGGCCCGCCGTGACGCGCCCGGGCTCCAGCCCGCACCAGGCCGGCGCTTCCTCCTCGGACATGGGCCGCGGCTTGTTGACCTCAGCCGCGGTGACGATCTTCGAGCGCACGTCCCACGGCTGCAAGACCGCAGCCAGCCGTTCCGCGGCGGCATTGCTGTAGTCACTGGTGCCTTTGACGATCGTCACGTCCTTGTGGACGGCGAAGAAGCGGAAGATGTTTTCCCGTTCGTCTCCGAAATACACCGCGCGCGCCACCGCGCCGGCCAACGCGCCGCACTGCGCGGGCGGCAGATAGGCGAACGCGGCCGTGCCTTCCGTGTTGGCAAGCAGTTCTCGCGCCACGACCTTCCACTGGCCGCCCGCGTCGTTCACGGCCAGTGGCAGGCTGGTCTTGAACTGCCCCTGCTCGGTGGCGCGGTAGAGCTCATAGCGCGTCACGCCCAGCGGATCAACCACGCGCACATGGAGCGGGACGGAGCCGGCCAGGACGCGCCCCCTGTCGTCCACCACCGTCGCGCCGATGTCCAGGCGCACGGGGTTCTGAGCGACGGTGTAGTCGCGCGCGACGGCCGGGGAAAGCACCTGCACGCCGCCGACGGGCCGCGCCGTGCGCGCAAAGACGCGCATCTGTCCCGGTCCGAAGCGGAACTGCCCGCTCAGTGCTTTGTCCTGTGCCTTCAATTCCGAGACAGGCCCGCCCACCATCGCGTCGTAGATCGCGCCGCCGTCGGCGGGCAGCGCGATTACGGCCGTCGCGGCTTTGATCGCATTCCTGCCCCGCGTCTTCTCGTCATAGCTGGCGTTCACAGCGAAGAAGTACTCCACGTCGCCAAGCGCCTGCCGCGAGACGATCACGGAGGGGTTGTCGCAGTCCAGGACCGGCTTGATGCCAAGCTGCTGATACTTGGCCGTAAGGGCTTTGGCGAGCGGCGTGGCCGCGGCGATGAGGTTGCCGCACGTGTTCATGGCGTGGTACGCGTCCTGGTTCTCTCTCCACAGCTTGCCGAGCGTCTCGAAGATGGCGACATCCACTGGCGCGCCAAGTTTGACCGCGCCCTTCACCTGGACCTGCGAATCATCGGCGACGATGACCTTGCCGCCGGCCGCCGCGTAGGCTTCGAGGACCGCGACCACCTTGGGATCGAGGTAGTTGATGCCGGCCAGGAACACCGCCTTGTGGTGCGCGGCCAGCGTGCCGTCCAGGACGTCCTCTTCCACAATCGGCTGGAACGGCGTGTGCGCCAGGAGGCCGGCGAGGTACGCCATGCCCGTCTTGTTGCGCGTGTGGCCGCCGCCTTCGTACGCCGCCACGTTCTGGCTGTCGGGCTTCTTCATGTCCCTGATTTCCGACGCCAGCGCCTGCGATAGCGAATACAGCAGGGCCACGTCCGGCCGTGTGACGGGCATGGTGGTAAAGACCGTGCCGAGGCGGGCCATCAGCTTGTTGGACTCCACGATGCCATCCGCCGTCGCCAGCGTCTGCGAGGGACGGTGGATGACGTGGTCCGGCGGCTTCATCATGCCCTGCAGGTTGCCCATGAAGCTCAGGTACTGCTCCATGCGGAAAAGGTTCGACGGCATGCCGCCGTACCACGCCGGCAGATACCAGTTCGGCTTGGCCAGGTCGCGCATGCGGCCAAACTCGAAGGTCAGCGACGGGTTGAAGTACAGCAGGCCGAAATCGTCGTAGCCGCCGTGCCCGCTGATGATCGGCAGGGAGCGCGCCGTGTTGAAGTAATAGCCGTCCGCATACGCCGAGTACCCGTAGACGCTCTGGTTGATCGGCAGGAAGTCCGCGCGCACCTGCCGCACGCCGAACGCGGAATGCTTCCAGGCTGCCTCGATGAACGATTCCTTCCAGCGGTTCATGTGCATCCAGCGCGCGAAGTCCTTGGGGTCGTCCGGATTCACGTCGCAGTACTGCGGCGCGTCCGTGCCGAACGCCGCCTTGTACGAGCGGTCCTGCGCGGGAATGTTGAACGCCGTCATCTCGCCCGTCTTGGGGTGCTTCCACCACGTCAGACCCGGCTCGTCGTAGAAGTGCACGCCGATGGCATTCGGGTTAAGGCGCGCCGCCAGCGCCTCGCGCGTGACGCGGGCCACGGCAGCGTGGAGCACGTAGGGGTCCGACCAGTCGCACTCCATGCGGATGTCCATCTGGTGCGCGCCGCCCATCGTGCAGCAGCGCATGTAGTCCAGCCCGCCGCGGATCATGTCGTCAGGGCTGATGCCGCCGTAGGCCGCCAGAAGCACATTGAAGCCCACGCTGTCTTCGCCCATCACGGCCTGTTCCGGTCCAGCGGCGCGGCAGCCCCAGTCCACCAGCTTGAAGCTGCTCTTGCGAATGTGGCTGCAGACGTCGAACTCCGCCTTCGCCGCTCCCGCCGCAGCGCCCTGGAAGACTGCTTCCAGAGTGTAGTGCGCCGGCCGGAGCAGCCAGCCATTCAGCCGCAAGTGCGTGACGCTGCGCGCCTCCTTCTCGGCCAACGCGACCGCCTCCAGCGGGAACGCGAACGTCGCCTTGCTGCCGTCGTCGCCGGCAAGCGTCACACCAAGGTCCCCCGCGGCCAGCGCCTCATTGGAGCTGCGCACCACGGCCACGTGGATGAACTCATTGGTCTGGTACGCCGTGCGCCCGAGCGGCAAGCGAACCTGCAACTGCGGGTCGGCCGCCAGCAGAGGCACGCTGAGGAAGAGCAGGCTGAGGACGAGGGCTACCGAAGGACGGCTGGGCATGACCGTTGCCATGTGGCGTCTCCTTTTCGCTGGACATCCCCGGAACGGGGCACGTCACTCGTGCCGGGGCCTTCAGATCTTGACGCTATCAACGTACACCGGCAGTTCGCAGCCGGTGATAGCGTACGTATGATTGGTGGCCAGCCGGTACCTTGCGGCTCGCGGCAACGCGTGACCCGCAGTGACATCGCGGACATCCCCTGGCAGCGGGACTTCGCGCGCGGCGAAGTTCCACAGCGTCGCGCGTGTGCGCTCGCTGTCGTGCCACAACACGGCCTGGCGATCTTCCTGGAGAAAACGTCTGTGCATGAATGGCTGATTGGCGTAGTAGTCCGCCAGCGCCCGCTTGTGCCCGTCGGTCCAGATCCTGTCAATGCGCGTGCCGTCTTGGAACAGCCCGAAGCTGGGCGAGGCCATGTGCGCGAAAAACGTGTAGAGCCGCCCGACCTCGTGGTCCAGCTTCACGGGGTCCGTCGTTGGAATTGTCGTATAGCCGAACGCGCCCGTAATCTTGTAGCAGGCAAAGACATTCTCCGCCTCCGCGTAGGCTGCCGGGCAGCCGTGCTGCGGACTCCCGAACGGCCCGAACGACTCGATCAGGAAGCTGATACCGGCATCCTGGAGCTCCTTGAAGACCTGCAGCAGCTCCCGCCACTGCGTTGTTGGCCGGCCGGCGCGGTAGCTGACCGGCATGAAACCGAGGTTGTAGAAGCTGTCGAACAGGTAACCGTCCAGGCCGGCCTTCTCCTTGGTGGCCTTCAGTGAACTCGCCCAATACTGGCGCGGCGCCTCGTTCTTGAAGTCCAGGACGCTCATGACCGCCGTGTAGGCGCCGCCGTATTTCAGCCGCGTGTCTTCCATGCGCACGAACCAGCCCTTGTCGTCGCGTTCGGCGGCGTTGACGGGACTGGAAAGGGCCTGCGTGTTGTTGGTCCAGGCGTACGGCCGGATGCCCGCCTGCTGGCAGTCGGCGACGAAGCGTTTGAGCGCCTCCACCCCGCCAAGGCGTGGCGCGGGCTCGTATTCATGCGCGCAGCACATGTTCCAGTGGAAGTCCGGATGCGGGCAGCGTTCCGTCGCCGCGGATTTGTTCACGTTGTCAACGAACAGCGCCCGGAAGCCGAGGTTGACGGCGGCGGGCAGCAGGTCCTTGCGGTAGTCGTCAATCGTGAAGTTGTCCCAGTAGTTCTGGCACAGACGCGGGATGAGCGGCTCCTCCGCCAAACCGAACTCCTGTCGTGCCCGATCGGCAACGGTGTCAAACACCCACGTCCACAGGTTCTTCTGCGCCGTCGCGCTCTTGGGTTCCGTATTCAACAGGATGCGCTTGGCGGAGGTCTTGTGCGACAGCGCCTGGTCGAAGATGTGCTTATCCAGCGTCTTCAGTTCCGGCTTGCCCGGCTCACGTTTCAGCAGCGAACGGATCAAGGTCACGCGTTCGAAGACGCCGAGCAGCGTCGCGTTGTTCTTCCACTGGAAATCGAAAGCCTGATGAGAAGCCCAGCGCGGCAGGTTGTGCGTCATCACGGGGTTGCTCCTGGACGCCGCGTCGTCCCAGTGGATCAGCCCTTCCGTGGTCCAGCCTGTGTCCGGTGCGAACATGGCGGTTGGCGCGGAGCATGATGACTGCGAGACCGCTGTCGCCCCGACGATGTTCCCATTTAGTTCCCAGCTTGCCATGTCCAGGATATAGAAGAGCGGCACGACATCGCTCTCGTACTCGTAGCTGTAGCCGAACCCCGTGAACGCGGACTCTGCGAACCTGTCCGCCGCCGGCCGCAGCACCAGGTCCAGGCGCCCGCGGCCCGCTACTGGTTCGCAATCCCAGTCGCCCGTTTCATGGATCGGGTCGAAGCTGTGGTCGCGCAGCAGCTTCACCCGCAGCGGCCGGAAGAGCGCCTCGAGCTTCAGCCGCACGCAATCGCTTCGCGTTTCCACGCCGGCAAGGCGCAGCGCGGCCAGCTCCAGCCCCGCGAACGTCTGCGTATACGGGCACAGAGGCAGCCGTCCCGAACGTACCTGCGTGCCGCCGATATGGACGGCGCCCAACCCGACGAACAACTCGCCTTCCGTCAGCAGTTCGAAGCGGCAGTTCGCCAGCTTCAGCTCATCGCGTTTCATGCGCATGCCTCACCAGTCATTGGTCTCGGTTATGCTCAGGAAGAACTGCGGCCCCGTCTCGATGGTGATGACGTTCTTCCCGGCAACGAGATCCGCCTGAATCCGCTCGCGCCCGGGATGCCAGCCGCGCCATTCGTCCGTCGCTTTGTAGATCAGCGTGCCGTTGAGCCAGACACGCTGCAGCAGGCCGCCAGTGTTGACGCAGGCGGCCTTTGCCTTGTCCGTGCTGAACTCAGCGGTCGCACGATAGCGGTCGGCCTTGCCAAGGACTCTGTCCAGCGACATGGCGAGTCCGCGACGCCGTTCCTGGTCCTGCCACCAGTTAGCGATCGGCTCCTTCTCGGGAAGGCTGTACGCCGTCCAATCGGCTGCCGGCTCTTCAGCCGGCGGCTCTTTCTTGCCCTGGACGGCCCTGACCTTCCATTCGCGCACGATGCCCGGGAGCGGCGCAACCTTCAGCTCTTTCGGCACGGGAACGTCCGCATAGCCGAGCGCATCCAGCACCGCGCGAGCCATGACGCGATGCCCCTGGTAGTTCGGATGCACGTGGTCCTCTTCCATGACCTCCGTGCCTGCCGCGCGCGCTGCCTGCATCAGAGCGTTGACGTCCGCCAGGCGATAGCCCTCGCGCTGCGCCAGCCGCCGCAGGGCGCCGTTGAACTCAGCCAGCTTTCTGTCGGCCTCGGCGTTCCGTGCTCCCAGGACGCTGGTCGTCAGGACAAGGAGAGGGACGTTCCTCGCTTTCAACTGGGCGGCGATATCCGTCACGGAGGTTTCGTAGTCCGCCGGCTTGACGTTGCGCAGCACGTCGTTGATGCCGGCGCTCAGCGTCACCAGCGTCGGCTTGTGCGGGAACACGTCGCGGTCCAGCCTTTTCTGCATGCCGGCCGCTGTATCGCCGCCGATGCCCGCATTGATGATGAGCGGGGCCGGCACGCCGGCCTCCTCCAGCGCCTGCTTAAAGAGGAGGGGATAGCTGAAGCCGTCGGTGATGGAATCGCCCAGGAAGACCAGCCGCTGCCCGCGCAGGTCGAGTTTCCCCACTGCTCCGGCCAGCGCCCGCTGCGGCAGCATCGCCAGACAGGACACGGCCAGCGCGACGGTCTCAACGGTCAGCCAGCCCATGCGCGGCCCTCCTGGTGTTGACGTGGCGAGGACATCCACCATAATCCCGATGGGTGACCACCGCCACAACGATATGGCGGGTGTGCCGCTTGGCGTTTGCACTGTGCCCCAGCTTACGCTATATTTCGTCGCCCGTTCCGTCGAGGAGGAGCCGCGGGCCGCCAGGCGGCCGATGGAAGCCGCGGGCAGGCGGGTTCCCTGTGTCCGGGGTTGCACGGGAACCAGGAGCATTGTTTGGAGGAGCACATGGAAAGCCAGAACGTCAAGGACAAGGTCGTGGATATCATCTGCCAGAAGCTGGACGTGGCCAAAGAGAAGGTCACTATGGAGACGAAGTACACCGAGGACCTTGGTGCGGACTCTCTGGACCAGGCGGAACTGGTCATGGAATTCGAGGATGAGTTCGACATCAACATACCCGACGAGGCCGAGGGCAAGATCAAGACCGTCGGCGACACGGTGAAGTTCATCGAAGAACTCATCAGCAAGAAAGCATAGCGCATGGGTTCCGGGAAGCGGCGGGTAGTGGTTACCGGCCTGGGCGCGGTGACGCCGGTGGGCATGACCGCCAGGGCAACGTGGCAGGCATTGCTGAACGGGGTAAGCGGCGTGGGCCCCATCACGCTGTACGACGCCAGCCAGCACGACGTCAAGATCGCGGGCGAGGTGAAGAACTTCGTCCCCGAGAACTACATCGAGAAGCGCGAGGCGCGGCGGCTGGATCGCTTCACCCAGTTGGCCGTGGCGGCGGGCAAGGAGGCGATCCAGGATTCAGGGCTGGACTTCAGCCGCGAAGACACAGCGCGCTGCGGCGTGCTGGTCGGCACGGGCATCGGCGGCATCACGGAGATCGAGCAGCAGAAGGAACGTCTGATCGCCAAGGGACCCAGCAAAGTTTCGCCGTTCCTGATCCCCACGCTGATGGCTAACGCCGCCGCCGGCCAACTGGCCATCATGTACAAGCTGCGCGGCCCCAACTACTGCATCGTCACCGCCTGCGCGTCCGGCGCGAACTCACTGGGCGCGGCCCTGCGCACCATCCAGTACGGCGAGGCGGACATCATGGTCTCCGGCGGCGCCGAGGCCGCGGTGACGCCGCTGGGCATGGCCGGGTTCGCCAACATGGGCGCCCTTTCCAGGCGCAATTCCGACCCCCAGGGCGCCTCGCGTCCCTTCGACAAGGAACGCGACGGCTTCGTCATGGGAGAGGGCGCGGGCATCGTTGTCCTGGAGGAACTCGAACACGCCCGCCAACGCGGTGCGCGCATCTATGCCGAGTTCGCCGGCTACGGTCTCTCAGGCGACGGCCACCATATCACCGCTCCGTGCGAAGACGGCGACGGCGGCGCGCGCGCCATGGCCGGCGCCTTGCGTGACGCGGGCCTCAACCCCGGGGACATAGATTACGTTAATACGCACGGCACTTCGACGCCGGCCAATGACCGCATCGAGACGATCGCCATCAAGCGAGTGCTGGGCGACCACGCGAAGAAGATCCCGGCCAACTCGACCAAGAGCATGACCGGCCACACGCTGGGCGCCGCGGGGGGGTTGGAGTTCGTGGTGCTGTGCCTTTCCGTGGTGGAGGACAAAGTCCATCCCACGCTCAACTACAAGACGCCCGACCCCGACTGCGACCTGGACTATGTCCCTGGCGCGGCCCGCGACTGGAAGGTGCGCCACGCGCTCTCCAACAGCCTCGGCTTCGGCGGACACAACGCCACACTGCTTGTCAGCAAGTTTGCGGGGTAGAGGCGCAGCGGGAAGGGAGACGCGGAGACGGAGAGCAAGGGGGAACTCGTGACCATGATCACGCATCCGGAAAAGTGGTCGGTTTTGTCCGGCGTGTCCGCTTCGCCCCGTCCCCCTGTCTCTCTGTCTCCCCGTCATCGTGGTCCGGCTGGGGCCGAACGATGAGCGCTACTGCATGCGTTGATGCCGTCGCCGCCATTCTGGATCTTCCTTTCGACGAGCTGCTGTTCCGCGCGCAGACAGTCCACCGCGAGCATCACGACCCCACCGTCATGCAGCTTTCCACGCTGCTGTCCATCAAGACCGGCGGCTGCCCCGAGGATTGCCGTTACTGCCCGCAGTCGAGCCGCTACCAGACCGGTGTGGAAGACGAACCGCTCGTGCCGCTGGAGACCGTCGTCGCGGCGGCGCGACAGGCCCAGGCAAACGGCGCGTCGCGGTTCTGCATGGGCGCGGCCTGGCGGGGGCCGCAGCCGCAGGACCTCCCCCGGGTGCTCGACATGATCGCCGCCGTGCACAACCTGGGCCTCGAAACGTGCTGCTCCTTGGGCCTGCTGCAGGACGGCCAGGCCCAGCAACTCCGCGCCGCGGGTCTGGATTATTACAACCATAACCTCGACACGGCAGCGGAGCGTTACGGCGAGATCGTCGCCACGCACGACTACCAGGACCGCCTCGATACGCTGGCGCGCGTGCGCCGTGCGGGCCTGCGAGTGTGCTGCGGCGGCATAGTCGGCATGGGCGAGAACCGGCGAGTGCGCGCGGGGCTCATTGCACAGCTTGCCAGCCTTGACCCGCAGCCGGACAGCGTGCCTATCAACTATCTCGTCCAAGTGCCCGGCACGCCGCTCAGCGGCACGGAGCCGCTCGACTGGCTGGAGTTCGTGCGCACGATCGCCGCCGCGCGCATCACGATGCCCAAGAGCATGGTGCGGCTGTCCGCCGGGCGGCAGCGTATGCCGGACGAGGTCCAGGCGCTGTGCTTCCTGGCCGGCGCGAACTCGATCTTCTACGGCGAGAAGCTGCTGACCACGGGGAACGCGGACGTGGAGCACGACAAGGCGCTCCTCGCGAGGCTCGGCCTGCGAACGGCGTGAGGCCGTGCAACAGCTTTGCCCAGTGCACTCCGGCGTGGTAGAATAGTTGCGGTTGTCATTGAGGAAAACGCTATGCCGCAAATCCAACAGGATATTGAGCCGCTCGTTGCAGGCGACAAGCTGACATGGGAGGAGTTCGAGGCGCGCTGGGACGCCACGCCTGAGGTGAAGCGCGCCGAGCTGATCGGAGGGATTGTCTACATCATGTCGCCAACCAGCTTTTCTCACGCCGAGCACGAGGCGGACATAGTGGCCTGCCTTGGGTGCTATGCTGCGCGCACCCCCGGCTGTGTTGCAGGCTCTCAAGGTACCTGGCGTATGCTGGGGGATGCACCCCAGCCTGACGCGTACCTGTGCATAGCTGAGAAATGTGGTGGCAGGTTGCGCGTTGACGGCAAGTATCCCATGGGTGCGCCTGAACTGGTCGCTGAAGTCTGCCATTCCAGCGCCGCCTATGACCTCCATCAGAAGATGGACCTCTACCATCGTGCGGGCGTGGACGAATACATCACGGTCCTGTTGCGGGAACAGGAAGTTCGGTGGCATCGCTGGCAGGAGGGCGGCTACGTCGTTATGCCGCTTCCGGCGGATGGAGTCCTGCGTTCCACCGTATTCCCCGGCCTGTGGCTGGATGTGCCCGCGCTCCTGCAAGGCGAGATGGCGCGCGTCCTCGACACGCTACAGCAGGGC
The DNA here is from genome assembly GCA_026692735.1 of Planctomycetota bacterium. Lineage (GTDB taxonomy): Bacteria > Planctomycetota > SZUA-567 > H5-PLA8 > H5-PLA8 > JAPLOD01. The sequence continues at coordinate 11,038 of JAPLOD010000637.1, forward strand.
ATCCAGTCGCCGGAACACGCGGCGTTCGTGCAGGCCCTGGCCCAACGCAAAGGGAAACGTTGACTCCCCGTAACGCTCTCATTCTCGGCGCTTCCGGCACACTTGGCGGCGCCATTGCTCGCGAGCTTATCGCGCGCGGTTGCGCCGCCGGCCTGCACTACCACGCTCACAAAGAACCGTGCGAAGCGCTGGCTCGCGAGGCCCAGGCAAAGGGCGTGAAGGCCTGCTGCTATGCAGCGGATTTCGCGGACCCCGCCGCGCCCGGCGCGCTGGCCACGGCCTTCCTGAAAGACTTCCCAACGGTGGACGCGCTCGTCTGGGCCGCCGGCATGGTGCGCGATGCGCCGCTGCTGACGCTCACGGAAGAAGACCTTCGCGCGGTGCTGGACGTTGATCTCAAAGCCTTCTTCCTCACGCTGAAGGCACTCGCGCGGCAGTTCATCAAGCAGAGAACGGGGGCCATCGTAGCGCTGTCCTCCCACGCTGCGTTGGCCGGACGCGCGGGCGGAACGGCCTACGCGATGGCGCACAGCGGCCTGCTGGCGCTGGTGAAGTCCGCCGCGCGCGAACTGGGGCCGGTTGGTGTGCGAGTCAACGCGGTCATACCGCCGTTCGTGCCCGAATCAGGCATGGGGCGGACAGCGTCGCCGGAGTTCGCTGCCGCTGCGCGGCAGAAGCGCGTGCTGAAACCTGACGCGGACGGCGCGACAGCGCTGGCCATGTTCGTCTGCGACGTTCTCGGGAACCCCGCGATATCCGGCCAAGTGCTCAGCGCCGACAGCCGCATCGCCGTCTGACCGCGCGGCCGGCAAGCCCGCCCCGATCATCAGAGCCGCACGACGAACGTGTACGCGCCTTTGTTGTGCGTGTCGTCCTTGCCGAACAGGGAACGAAGGAAACCGTCAATGGGGATGACCTCGACCGTGCCGCCCAGTTTCTCGAGCGCCGCCTGAGTCCTGGCGCGGCTCAAGGTATTCCAGTGGTAATCGTCAACGGGGTTGATCGTATGCTCCGGCGCCTCGCTCATGTTGAAGAAGGCCAGGCACAGCGCCCGGCGCGCCACGCGGCTGATCTCGGCGAACGCCGCCTCCATGGCTTCCACGGAGAGGTGCTCGAAAAGGTCGTGCACGAACACGCAGTCAAAGGATTTGTCGGGCGCCGCGATGTCCAGGATGTTGCCAACGTCGAAGTTCACGGCGGGAAACAGAGTCTGGGCGTTGAGGACGTTGTCCGAACAGAGGTCGAAGCCGGCATAGTCGAGGAACGAAGCAATGCCCGATGCGTGGATGAAGCGATAGTCATTGGCGGAGCCGCACGCTGGTTCGAGAACGGCAATCGGGCTGGCAGGCTCCCTGCCTGCCAGCGCGCCCTGCCATAACCGCATGAACGTGTCCCGTACCGGTCCCGGCAGCGCGCGGGGCTCGCGGTAATCCGGCGATGCCAGCAGCGCGTCGGCAACATAATCGGGCACCTGCGCGCCATCGGCGGCACAGGGCAGAGCGGCGAACGTGCTGGAGACATACTCGGGAATGCCGGCATCGCCCGCGACGCTCCGTTCCTCGAGCAGCGCCAGATGCACGTCGGACAGCGACTCGGCTACCCGTTCGCGCTGAACCAGACGCAGCACCCAGCTCATCACAGTGCTGAAGCGCAGTTCCTGGTGGCGCAGCGCCGCGAACTGCCCCGGAAATAGCTGCTCGAGCAGGAAGTGCCGCGTCAGGATGCTCTGCAGGTTGATGCGGGGGTCCTCGACTCCCTGCACCAGGTACTCGCGCAACCACAAACGGCTGTGGCGCGCCCATGAGCGCCTCAGCCCGGCGGTCTCCCGTTCGAACCGGGCCTTCATCGAGCCACCTTACTTCGGCACAACCAGCCGCCCCGAGCCGGTCTTGGCTTTTCTGGCCGAATAGCTGTACGGCAGGCCTGACGACCCGGCGACGGTGTCACCCAGCGTCAAAGCGAAGGGGATCTTCAGCACCTGGTTCTGCACGTCGCGGCTCGTCGCCCCGCTGGACGACAACGCCCCTTGGAGGCTGACGCGCGAAAGGCTGATCGTGATCCGCTGGCGTGTCGGGACCAGGCGGATCCTGAGCGGCGCCACGTTGTACCGGCCCTTCTCGTCGAGCACGAACGGGTATTCGGCGGCGCCGAACCGCACGCTGCCGGTCACGCCCGCGGTCGTGACGAGATCCGCACTGATCGGGACGTTCTTCGAGGACAGCGTGAAGCGGTCGTAGCCGCTCTTCTGGAAATTGAGGCTGAACCGGCTGGACGAGGGGCTCAGGCTTGCGCCGGCTAGAACCGTCACCGCCTGCGAATCGGTCGCGTTGCCGTCGTCGGTGACGGTCAACGTCGCGAAGTACAGTCCGGGCGCGGTGTACGTGTGCGAGACCTGCGCGCCTTGCCCGGCCGTGCCGTCGCCGAAATCCCACGCGTAGGACGTAATCAGCCCGTCGGGGTCGTGGCTGCCCGCGCCTGAGAGCAGACAGGCGAGCGGCGGCAGGCCGGTGTCGGGCGTCGCGACGGCGACCGCCACCGGCGGCTTGTTGTCAACGGCGATCACGACGCTGGTGGATGCCGACGCGCCCTGGTTGTCTATGACCCTGAGTATCGCGCTGAAACTCCCCGTGGCATACGTGTGTTGCACCAGCGGTCCTTCGGCTGTGGCCCCATCTCCGAAACTCCAGAGGTACTGCGCGATAGTCCCATCGGGGTCCGAGGAAGCGCTGCCATCGAAGGTGACCTGGAACGGCGGCATCCCCGACGTGCTGCTGGCGCTGATCCTCGCCACCGGCGCGAGGTCCTCCGCCAGAGCGTGGGAACTGGCCAGGGCGAAGCTCGCGTCCGTCGCCAAGGTTGCCCCTCGCACGGCCAGCAGGTACCTGCCCGGCGCCGGCGCCGACAGCACGAGCTGCTCGATCGTGTCCACGCTGTTGGCCGCCCTGGTTGCGGGCAGGTCCGGATGCGCGGGGTCAAGCACGTACGGGAAGAAGACCGCCTGGTCGCTGGCGCGGATCAGGTGCAGATCCAGGTTGTTGACAACGACGCTGGCAGCCAGCACGTCGCCGGGCTGGTCGGTCCAGCAGAGCGTCGCCTTGATGTCCGCCACACCGTCGCTGTTCAGCACGTAGAAGCGTTCCGGCGTGGCGGCGCTCAGCGCCGAACTGAGGATGCGGCTGCCGGCCGGACTGTCGGACTGAACCAGGCGCACTGCGGCGAGGAGGTCGAGCATCCCGAAGCCGTGCAGGTAGTCCGGTCCGGGCCGCCCGAAGTCAGCGGCCGTCTGCGCGTAGACGGCGCGCACGAAATGCGGCGCGGGAGGCGCGCTGGTCCCATAGTGCTGCTTGTAGCTCTCCAGGAGCAGCGCCGTGGCGCCCGTGGCGACTGCGCAAGCCATGGACGTGCCGGTGATGCTGACGTACAGGTTCCCGGCCACGGCGCTGTTGTTGCAGGAGCTCACGGTGTCGCCGTTGGCGACGATCTCGGGGCGCAGGCGGCCGTCGTCGCACGGCCCGCTGGATGACGACGCCAGCACGACCTTGCTGGGACTCGGCGCGCCGACGTAGGCGCCGTCCAGGGCTCCGCCCACGACCAGGATATTCTTCCCCGTCGCCGATGCGTCCGTCGTGTCGTAGTACTCCCCATCCGGCGCCAGCGTGCCGTTGTGCGGATTGACCGGGCCACTGCCGTCGCGGCTGTTGCCCACGGCCTTGACCATGATCAGGCCGTCGGAGAGCACGATCTGGTCCCAGTTCCGCGCGAACGTGCCGTAGATCCCGAACGTGTTCTGGTTGTCGGTGAACGTGCCGCCGTCCCAGCCGGTCGCGAAGCCGTACGAGTGGTTGGAGAGCACCGCGCCGTAGTTCGCCTTGGCCTGCAACGGCTCGGCCACGTCGTCGCCCTGCAGATCGTAGGACACCAGCGTGCACGCCGGCGCCATTCCCATGGCTTGGGCGAGCGGGTCGGCCAGTCCGGTCCCGCCGATGGTCCCGGCCACGTGCGTTGAGTGCTGGAGCGACGCCTGACCGATCACATCCGGCGCCCAGATGAGCCGCGTGCCAAAGTCCGGGTGCTCGAACACGCGGCCTTCGTCCCGCACCATCACCGTCACGCCAGCGCCACTCAGGCTATACGGAGCGACCTGCGCCGTGGCGATGTTCGACGCTGCCGCCGCCTCTTGATTCCAGACCCGCTTCCGAGCTCGCGGCAGGTCCACGGCGTACACGCCCTCCAGCGCCGCCAGCCGCAGCGTGAAGTCCCGCCCCGCCGGCCCGCTGACCTCCACCGCCCTCGTCCCGCCTGCGCCCGTGTTAGCTGCCTGAAAATACTGCGCATTGTGCACAACACCCCCCAATCCCCGGACGGCCTCGGCCATAGCCAGGGGGTCGGCAAAGCTGTATAACTCTAATCTAAACAATATGTTACAAACTTCCACCTTCGCCTCTTTCGGCCACGAAGTCCGCTCGACCGCTACGGCGGGCAGCAGTTTGTCCTGCGGCCGGAGCCGACACCACCCGAGTATGCGCGGCACGGCGCCTGCGCTGGCGGCGGCCCTAAGAGCCGCATGTGCTGCCCGTACATGAAACGCCCCAGCCACGGTCGGCAGCAGGATCTCGATCCGCCGCTTCCGTAACGACTCGGCCTCTTCCGCTCCCAGCGGCCCGCCGAACTGAACCACCCACACTGCCACCTGTTCGGGATCGAGACCGGCGTCTTCCGGAAGCTCACGGCTCGGCAGCAGCGTGCGGTAGCGTAAGGCGACGGGATGCGGTTCTTGAGCCCAGTAGTCTGCGTCCCTTCGCGCTTGCGGAGCAGGCACGGGCGGCTTAGGCGCCGCAGGCTCGGCAACCGTATCCGGCCGTGGCGTAACAGAAGGCCCCCGCCTGCGCAGCCGCGTGCAGAGAACGCCGGCAACCAGGACCGCGCACGCCACAGCGAGCAAAATTTGCAGTGATCTTTTCTGCACCGTGCAGAACCTCGTGACCTCGTCCAGTGTTCCGGCCGGTCCTGGCGTTCTCGCCGTGGCGGGGAGGCTGCCGAATCGTCTTACAGAGGACGGCGCAAGCACAACCCATGCTGCAATGCCTTGCACACAATTGCAGCATATATAGTGGAGTCTTGTTGATTGTTTGGGACATGCAAGAACAATACTGCGTCAAATGCGCAATCGTCTGCACCAGCTCATCCTGATCGCTTCCGTTCTTCCCGCCTCGTGGCTGGGCATGATGGTGGTGCATGAGCTCGGTCACGTCATCGGCGCCTGGCTTACCGGTGGAACCGTGGGCAAAGTCGTGCTTCACCCGCTCGCCATTTCGCGCACGGACCTCGCGTGGAACCCGCATCCCCTTTTCGTCTCCGCGGCCGGTCCCATCGTTGGCGTTCTTCTGCCTCTGGCGGTGCTGGCCGTTGCGCAACTCGCCAGGTTGCGTGCCGTGGCGCCGAACGCCCAATCGCCCGCCCTGCACTGCCAGCCGTTAGAGCCTTCGCGTGGCGCGAAGATTTCCGTCCTAATGCTTTTCCTATCTGCGTTCATCTGCGTCCATCTGCGGTTCCAAACCGCCCGGTACCTCTTGCGCTTCTTCGCGGGCTTCTGTCTTGTGGCGAACGGCGTCTACATTGGCGTGGCGTCATTCGCGCGCGTGGGCGACGCGGCGGACCTGCTCTTCTACGGCGCCGCGCCCTGGCACCTCTGGCTTTTCGCCGCGATCACCATTCCGCTGGGCTTTTTCCTCTGGCACGGCCAGGGCCGCCACTTTGGTCTGGGCGAATCCCGCGGCAACGTGAACCCCCGTGCCGCCTGCATCTCCCTCGCCGTCCTCACCGCGATCGTCGTCCTCGAACTCCTGCTCTGCCCGTAGGACATTTTGCCAAATTGTCCCTCCCGCACTCCTCCGCGGGTGGCCCTGGGGACGTTCGCCTGGGACCAGAAAGCCGGGCCGCTGGGGAACCTGGTCATCGGCAGCCAGCGGATCGTGGGGGTCAACACCAAGGCCGTGGCGGCGCTGGCGGCAAAGTAGGGGGGCGGACGGACTGGGGAAGCGGGTGACTATCCCTTGGTTCTTGACAGTGCTCCCCTCACCATTAACGTAGCATCAATTCAGCCAGGGGAGCGGACGCCGCCTGCCGAACCTTGGAAATGAGCGGCTTGTCCCACTAAGAGTTGGGTCCGGAGGTACGAATGACTAAGGTATTTGTCAGCAGACCAACCGTGGTCACGTCCGTATTCCAAGCTGGGCTAGACGCATTTCTTCGTTTTCTTCGCACGCACGACCTCGACCCACAGACTATCGGCTCCGGGACTGCACCTCTGGCGAGCCCCCTCGATGAGGTCATCAATCTCATGGAAAAGTGCGCCGGTACGATCGTTCTGGGCTACCCTCAGATAGAGGTGCGGAACGGCCTGCTCAAAGGTGCACCGATCACGAACCTCGTCCTCCCGACAGAATGGAACCATATAGAGACTGCTTTGGCCTACGCTCGTCGAAGACCGCTTCTGCTGGTTCACCATACAAGCGTGGTGCGAGGCGTGTTTGACCGAGGAGCACTCAACCGCTTCATCTACAAGATAGACCTTTCTGATCCAGGATGGTGCCTCAAAGACCCGTTCCTTTCGGCTTTCGAGAACTGGAGAAGACAGGTTCTAGAGCCCTCCTCGACGCTCAATCACACAGCGGCGTCGTCAAGTGCCCTCGACGTGACCGTCCCATCGCATGCGCCCGGTTCGACAGAGCGTGGTGAGGTTAAGACGAAGATAGTGAATCGGGGTGCAGACACCCTCTCCATCGAGTCCGTCACCCTTGTAGGTCACGACGCGAAGCAGGCAAAGGACTTCGTACTGGACCCAACGCCAAGGGGCTTCGACAAGTGCAGTAATCTGCCCTATCAGATTGCTCCTCGCACTGCTCTGAACGCCCTGTTCTCTGCGGATTCAATATTTTACGCGAATCTGTGCGATGACTTTTTCGTCCGTGTTCTCACTGAAGATGGGGTCGTCTTCGACAGTTCTCGACATAAGTTCAGATCATGACCCAACAAACGGGTCCACGCGACGGCGTGCCCGCCGTGCGTGACCCGTCGCGTTCGCAGTTTCGGGCAGTTTCGGGGACGAGTTTCGGGGACGCGGAGTTTCGGGGACGCGCACGAAACTTTCCAAATTGTCTGTTCCCCGGCCGAACCAACAACCGCAATTTGGCAAAATGCGCTACGGCTGCGTCGGAAACTACGAACAGTCGCCTGTGTCTTCCTACGGCGCGGCGTCCAGCGGCTTGGCGGTCTTGGGTTCGAGCTTGATGGCCCAGGCCTCGCCGAAGACGTTGAAGGCGTAGACCAGCTTGCGTTTGGCGTCATACATCCAGCCGACGCTGTAGCCGTCGGGCACGGCGCCGGCGTCGAGCAGGAACATCTTGTTGTTCCCGCAGTCGTAAACCCGCGTGTAGCGCTTGGCTGCTTTCTGCTCGTGGTGGGGGAAAAGTTCGCCGATGAGGATCCAGTCGGCGTGGTCAACGTAGGCCATCTCACGGGCGTTGCGGGTCTTGGCGAGGTCGGAGTTCTGCGGCGTCAACGTCTCCAAGGCCTTCGTCTTGAAGTCGAAGGCCAGGAATGTACCGTTACTGACCTTGCTGTAGCCGCCGCCAACGCCACTGAGGATCATCCGGTCGCGCTTGGAATCGTAGACCATGCCGTGCGCGTCGCAGTACGGCGGGAAGAGCTTGCCCTTGGGCTCGAGATCCGACCATCCGCTATTGCGGTCGAAGAGCCACAGGCCGCCGTCGTCCGAGTTCTTCTTCTGCTGCGCCCAGGCGACCGCACCGTGCGGCGAGGTCTCCACCACCGTGCTGCCCCAGGTGAAGCGGTAGGGCAACGCGATAGGTTCAATGCGCAGCCAGTCCATGCGGTCCGGGTCGTAGAGATACCCGCGCCCCGCGACCAGCAGTTTGCACTTGGGATCGTAGGCGTAGTGGTTGTAGTTGTGGGTCGAGACCCAGGGGCGATTCAGCACCGAGGAATCGAAGCCACCGCCGCCATTCGCGCCGTACGGTTCGTCGGCATCAAAGCTCTCGACGATGCGGCCGGAGGCGGGCGAGTAGTGCACGACGGTGCTCGCCGACCGCACGCAGTGCCCGCCGCCCCAGAGAAGAACCTGGTCGCGGTCGGAGTCCCAGACGCAGGTGCCCCAGTCGCGCTGCCGGCAGCCGTGGCAGGGGTCGCGGGGCGGACCGGGAAGCTTGACCCACTGGTTGTCGGGGAGTTTGTCCAAGGCGGTGTCCTTGGGCTCGTCGGGCACCTCACAGAAGGAGGCCACGAACCACGCGGAGCGGTACAGCCGCTGGTCGGGCGCGACGCCCAGCGTCTCGCGGCCGGCGGCGTCAGTCTTGGCGGGGTCGGCCTGGAGCGTCCAGGTTTCGCAGGGGCGCTTGCGGCCCCAGGAGCTAGCGTGCTTGGCGAAGACCAAGCCGTCATCGGCGCCGGCGGCCAAGGCCGGCGGGCTGAACTTATCCGAGGCATAGCTGTAGAACATGCCGGCCGGGGCGGGGCTTCCGGGGACACGATCAACGGCGATCATGTCCCCGGATCCCTTGCCGGGCAGCGGCGAAGAGCAGGCCAGATCCCAACGGTCGGCCTTGGGGTCGTAGAACCAGAGCTGGAGCGGGCCGATAGGCGTTGAGTGGCCGGCGCCGTAGTCCGTGTTGGAGCTCTGCATGTAGCCCTCGTAGAGCGCGACCCGGCCGCTTTGGGGCAGGGCGCAGAGGGCGTGACCGGCGCGCGGGCTGGGCGCCTTGTCGGGCTTGCCGCGCTTCCAGGATTTCTTCTCCAGGTCGAGCACCCAGGTATCGTTCATGAGGTAGTCTTCGTGGTCGCCGCCGAAGAGCACGAAGACCTTGTTCTTCTCCTCGAAGGCCAGCGGCGAGTTCCGCCGTGAGAGAGGCACCGGGTACTGGGCCTCAGCGACGTCCTCGATCTTGCGCTGCAGCGCGCGGGCAGCTTTAAGGGCGTCGAGCGTCTTCTTGCCGTCAATGAGGCCCGCGACGGCAGCAACTTCGGCGGCGAACTGGTCCATGTGAGCCATCTTTTTGAGCGCGGCACAGCGCTCTGCGAGAGCAACGAGCTCCGCGTCGGTCCCGACGCCCTTCGGGTCACGGTACCACGCGAGGCGGATGCGTCCGACGAGGTCAATGAGCGCCTCCTTGGCGGCAACGACTTCCCTGTGTTCCTTGACGACCTTTTCGTCGGCGGGGGCGAGGCGGGTCCACTTGCCAGCGGGGATGTCGTAGACGACGGTCCGCATCCAGCCAAGGTTGTCCGCCTTCTTGTCGGCGCCAACGACGACCAGTCGCTTGCCGGGCGAGTCGCAGGCCAGCGCGTGCCAGCTCAGGCCCTCGAGTTCCGGGGCCGCGGGGTGGGTCTTCCAGGTCTTGTCGGTGGTGTCGAAGGAGTACAGGACGGACCCGCCTGAGAGACAGTAGACCGTCTTGGTGCCCACGTCGTAGGCCGTCTGGTAGTAGTTGTGGATGCCGTCCTTGCCCGGTGACGCCGTGGAGAACTCGCTCCATGTCTTGCCAGCCGGGTCGAAGGCCTGGATGAAGGGGGTGCCTTTGGCCGCGCCGATGAGCAGCATTTGCTTCAGATCGGGCGCGTAGACCAGCATCGCGCCGAGGCGTTCGCCAGTCTTACCCTCATCGCCTTTGACCCACTGGTTAGGGGCCGGAGCGTCACCTGCCGCGACGCCGCCAGTAACCGCCATAACCAGAGCCAGACCAGCCAGCCGATCGTTGACAGCCCATGGGGCCCGACGATCGAGCGCTGGCGGAGCGAGGGCATGCCCAAGGGCGTTGACTGGGTGGACTACTTCGACCTGGACCACGTGGCGCACATCGGCGTGGACAACAGCCCGCGCTACCCCGTGGAAACCATCGAGGAGACCAAGGAGTACAGTATCTGCACGACGCAATGGGGCGCGACGCTGAAGAACTGGCGACACGCCAGCGGCGTGCCGGAGTTCCTGGATTTCAAGGTCAAGGACCCGGCGTCGTGGGCCGAGGCCAAGGCGCGCATGACGCCGACGCCTGACCGCATTCCGTGGGCGCACCTGGAGAAGAACTACGAGACCTGGCATAAGAAGGGCTACTGGATTCAAGCCGGCCTGTGGTTCGGCTTCGACGTGACGCATTCGTGGACCGTCGGCACGGAACGGCTGCTGTTCGCGATGCTCGACCAGCCGGAATGGTGCCGCGACATGTTCAACCATTTCCTGGACGTGGGCATCGCGCTGCTGGACATGGTCTGGGATGCGGGCTACCAGTTCGACTGCGTGACGTGGCCGGACGACATGGGCTACAAGCACAGTCAGTTCTTCTCCGTGAAAACCTACCGCGAGATGCTCAAACCCATTCAGAAACGCGCCGTGGACTGGGCACATTCCAAGGGCGCCAAGGCGCACCTGCATTCCTGCGGCGACGTCAACCCGTTCGTGCCGGAGCTGATCGAGATCGGGATGGACGGTCTGAACCCGCTGGAGGTCAAGGCCGGCATGGACCCCGTGCAGCTCAAGCGGAAGTACGGGCGGCAACTGGTGCTGCATGGGGGCATCAACGCGGTGTTGTGGGACGACCTGGAGGCCATCGAAGCGGAAATGCGCAAGGTTGTGCCGGTGCTGAAAGAGGGCGGCGGGTACATCTTCTCGTCGGACCACTCCATACCCAGCACCGTGAGCCTGAAGGGCTTCCGGCGCATCGTCGCTCTGGCAAAAGAGCTCGGGAGATACTGACTTAGCGGCCGGGGGCGGGACGACACGACCGCGCGCGCCATTCGCGATTTTCCTGCACAAAATGGCCTGCTGTGTGCGTCTATAAGTGCGGATCGTGCTATTGTGGAAACCACTACGCCGTTTAGAATCACTGTGGTAACGATGGTTTCGATGCGCAACTAGAGGAGTGGGTGTGAAACAGCGGGGATGGCGGTCGTATAGCATCTTGTGTCTTGCCGCCGTGACGGGGGCGGGACTGGCGTGGTTGCGCACTGCGCCCCCAACGCCGACCGGAAAGAACCCGACCGCCGCGCAAGTGCAGCCAGCAACCGCAGCGCATCCGCAGGACAGCGATCCGCCGGCGTGGACCGCGGGAGCCGTGCCGGCTCCGCCAAGGCACACAGTGCCACAGAACGACGGACTGAGGGCCGCGCCGGTCTTTGAGGAGATCGCTGACGGGCGCTTCCAGGTTCAAACGGAGCGATACCATGCCATGCTGTCCGCTGCGGACGGGCTGGTCTACCGCCCGCGGCCCGACAGGAATGTCGGGCCTACCGGCAGGCGGGACACTCTTGTCCCGCCGCGGGATCCTGCGGAGGTGCGCGTCCGCCTGGCTCGCGTGGCGCGCGGCGCCGATGCGATCTTCGACAGGGCCAGCGAAGCGGACGCGGAGACGGAACTGGCGGTGGACGACGCCACGGGCGGGCTGTCGTTCTGGCGCGCACCGGGGTTTGAGGAGCGCTATACGCCTCGCGGCGACGGGGTGGAGCAGAGCTTTGTCCTGGAAAGCCGCCCGAAGGGGAACGGGCCGCTCACCTTCACGTGTGAGCTGTCCGCGCGCGGGCTGAGGGCGCTGCCGCCGCGGGCGTACCGGCGCGGCGGGCTGCTGTTTGTGGATGCCGAGGGGCGGTTTGCGGCGCGGTACGGCCAGGTGGTGGTGCGGGACAGCGGGCAGCGCGGCCTGGTGCTCGAACCGCTGCTGGCCGCGGACGGCCGCAGCGTCAGCTTTGCCGTGCCGGGCCCGTGGCTGGAGGCGGCGCAGTATCCGGTGGTAGTGGATCCGCTGGTCGGCGCCGATTTCCCGGTGTCCTCCGAGAACACGGTGGGGGTAGCACCGCCGCTGGTGGTGGCAGGCAACAACAACTTCCTGGTCGCCTGGAACGATTACCGCGCGGGCGCA
>JAPLOD010000638.1 GCA_026692735.1 Planctomycetota bacterium
CCGGCAAACACGTCTTCATGGAAAAGCCCATGGCCGTCTCCGTCACGCGGGCCGAGGCCATCCTGGCCGCCGGCCGCAAGGGCAAGGCGCGCCTGATGGTCGGCTACATGAAACGCTACGACACGGGCAACCTGCTGCTCAAACAGCACCTCGATGCCTGGCGCAAGTCGGGCGAATGCGGGCGGCTTCTCTTCGCGCGCAACCACGGCTTTGGCGGCAACTGGGTGTATATGCAGGACCCGAACATCCCCTTCGAGACTTCCACGGAGCATCCGCCGGCCGCCCCCGATGAATGCCCCGACTGGCTGCCGGAACGGTGGAGGAACCCATACCTCGGCTACCTGCAGCAGTGGACGCACAACATCAACCTGCTGCGCTTTCTCCTGGATGACAGAGAGGGCACGGCGCGCGTGGCGACGGTGCAGCTCGACAAGGATGGCATGACCGGTGTCGTGGTGCTGGACCTGAACGGGACGCGGGCGGTCGTCGAGAGCGCCTACACCAAGTTCCACGGCTGGGAAGAGCACACGCAGGTGTACTTCGAAGGCGGCTGGCTGCGCACGGAAGCCCCGCCGCTGATGCACAAGGAAACGCCCGCGACAGTGGAACTCTACCGCGCCGCCAACGAGGGCCGGCCGCCGTCGCTCACCAGGGAGTTCCCGACGCCGGGGTGGTCCTACCGCGAAGAAGCCAAGCACTTCCTCGCGTGCGTGCGTTCGGGCCAACCGTTCCGCTCGTCGGGCGAAGACACGCTGAACGACGTCAAGCTGCTGGAGGCGATCTACCGGCAGGTTGCAGGCAAGTAAGTGTGGGCGCAAATGTTGCGTCAGGCGAAGGATTCAGGGCCGCACGCGGCGAGCAGCCTCGCCGCGACAATGCAGGAGTGATCGGCACAATGAGTCCACCCAACGGTGACAGAATCGAGAACGTCGAGCAGCTTGAGGAGATGCTCAGCCGCCCCACGGACGCGGTGGTTGACATGTTCCGGCGGCTGGAGGGCGACATCGTCGTGCTGGGCGTGGCGGGCAAGGTCGGCCCCAGCCTGGCGCGGATGGTCAAACGCGCCTCGGACGCCGCGGGGACCAAGCGACGGGTCATGGGCGTGGCGCGGTTCTCACGAGCAGACGAGGCGGCGAAGCTCGAGGCGCACGGCATCGCGACGATCAGATGCGACCTGCTCGACCCCGCGCAGTTGGCGGGACTCCCCGACGCGCCGAACGTCATCTACATGGCCGGCATGAAATTCGGCACGACGGGCAACGAGTCGCTCACCTGGGCCATGAACAGCTTCCTGCCGGGCATGGTCTGCCAGCGATACAGGCGCAGCAGGATCGTCGCCTACTCGACCGGCAACGTCTACAAGATGGCGTCGGTCGTCTCCGGCGGTTCGCTGGAGACGGACAAGCTGGAGCCGCTCGGCGAGTACTCCATGAGCTGCCTGGGGCGCGAGCGTGTCATCGAATACTTCAGCCGCACGCTGAAAATCCCGACGGCGCTCCTGCGCCTCTGCTACGCCAGCGAGATGCGCTACGGCGTGCTGGTGGACATGGCGCAGAAGGTGCTGGCGGGGCACGCGGTGGACGTGACGATGGGCTGCCTGGGCCTGATCTGGCAGGGCGACGCCAACGCCATGGCGCTGCTCTCCTTCGAACACGTGGCCGTCCCGCCGTTCGTCGTGAACCTCATCGGTCCGGAGACCCTGAGTGTGCGCCAACTGTGCATGGAGTTCGGCCGGTTGCTGGGCAAGGAACCGAGGTTCACCGGCACCGAAGCGGCGGATGCGGGTGTCGCCGGCGGCCAGCTTGCGCATCGTCTGTTCGGTTACCCGCGCGTGACGGTGGGCCAGATCGTCCGTTGGACAGCCGACTGGGTAAAGCGCGGCGGCGAGAGCCTTGGCAAGCCCACGCATTTCGAGACGAGGGACGGGAATTACTGACGGCGATCGCGCTCCGGGAGCACCAGACACCGCGTCCGCGAGACGCCGCTATTCCGCCGTTGCCGAGTTCTCACAGCTCCTCACGAATTCGGGCGTGCGCGTGTCCTCGCCGTGCTGCCTGGCATAATTCAGGACCGCGCCGATGAAATCGCGGAAGAGCGGGTGCGGCACGGTCGGCGTGGACTTGAACTCGGGGTGGAACTGCACGGCAACGAAAAATGGGTGGTCGGCAAGCTCGATGATCTCGACCAGTTTGCCGTCCGGCGAGAGCCCCGAGAACGTCATGCCGCGATGCTCGTACACTTCGCGGTACTTATTGTTGAACTCATAGCGGTGGCGGTGGCGTTCGTTCACCTGTTTCTGCGCGTACGCTACGGCGGCCCGCGTCCCATCCTTCAGCACGCACGGGTATGCGCCCAGACGCATCGTGCCGCCCTTGGCGGAGACGTTGGCCTGGTCGGGCATCAGGTCAATGACGGGGTTCTGGCAGCCCGGCTTGAACTCCGCCGACGTCGCGTCACTCAGGCCGCACACGTGGCGGCCAAACTCCACGACGGCCAACTGCATGCCGAGGCACAGGCCGTAGTAGGGGACCTTGTTCTCGCGCGCGTAGCGGATCGCGGCAATCTTGCCTTCCGTCCCGCGCTCGCCGAAGCCCCCGGGCACGAGGATGCCGTGGATGTTCTCCAGTTGCGCCAGTGCGCCGCGCTTCTCCAGGCTCTCGGCTTCGACCTTGACCAGCTCCACTTTCGTCTTGTGGTGAATGCCGGCGTGCGCGAGCGACTCAAAGATTGATTTGTACGCGTCCTGGACCTTCATGTACTTGCCGACGATGGCCACGCGGACCTTGTGTTCGGGATGCTTGATGGATTCGACCACCTCGATCCAGTCTTTCATGCGCGGCCTGCCCACCGGCAGGCTCAACCGCTCGGCCACGAGGCTGTCCAGTCCTTGCTGGTGGAGCGCGAGGGGGACCTCGTAGATGCTGTAGTCCACGTCCTTCTCGACGATCACCGCCTCGGCGTCCACGTTGCAGAAGAGCGCGATCTTCTTGCGCGCTTCATCAGTGAGGTACACCTCTGTCCGCACGACGAGCACGTCGGGCTGGATGCCGATGCGCCGCAGTTCGCCCACGGACTGCTGCGTGGGCTTGGTCTTCACTTCGCCGGCGGCCTTGATGAACGGCACCAGCGTAAGGTGGATGAACATGCAGTGGCGGCTGCCGATCTCGTGGCGCATCTGGCGGACGGCTTCGAGCATGGGAGCGCCCTCGATGTCGCCGACGGTGCCGCCGACTTCGGTGATCACCACGTCCACGCCGGGCTGCGCGAGCTTGCGGATGCAGTTCTTGATCTCGTCGGTCGTGTGCGGCACGACCTGCACGGTCTTGCCAAGGTAGTCGCCGCGGCGCTCGCGACTGATGACGCTGGAGTAGATCTGCCCCATGGTGAAGTTGCTCTCGCGCGACATGCAATCGCCCGTGAAGCGCTCGTAGTGCCCCAGGTCGAGGTCGGTCTCGGCGCCGTCCTCCGTGACGTACACCTCGCCGTGCTCGTAAGGGTTCATGGTGCCGGGGTCAACGTTGAGATAGGGGTCGAGCTTCTGCAGCCGGACGGTGAGGCCCATGCGCTTGAGCAGCATGCCGATGGCCCCGGTGGTGATGCCCTTGCCCAGCGACGAGATCACTCCGCCCGTGATGAAAATGTGTTTAGCCATTAGTCACCTGTCCTTTGTGAGTGGTCCTGTGTGCCAGTCGCTTACAGAACGCTTCGTAGTCGTCAGGCGTATCAATGCCGGGAGGGTTGCCGGCTACGACCGCAACGGCTATCGTGTGGCCGGCCTCCAGCGCGCGCAACTGCTCGAGCCTCTCAAGCTTCTCGAGTCTCGACTCGGGCAGCGACTTGTACGCCAGCAGAAACTCGCGGCGATACGCGTAGATCCCCAGATGGTGCAGGCCGTAGACGCGCTTGCCGTCCATCGTCCAGGCGGCGGCATCGCGTTCGTCGCGCACGAACGGGATCGGCGCGCGGCTGAAGTACAGCGCGCAGCCTTCCTTCGTCACGACGACCTTGACGACGTTGGGCGCGCGCCAGGTCTGCTCATCGTGGATCGGCACAGCCAGCGTAGCCATGGACGCTCGAGGCGCCCGCTGACCGGCCAGCAATGCGGCAACGCACACGATGCAACTCGGGTCAATCTCCGGCTCGTCCGCCTGCAGGTTGACGACGATGTCTTCGCGCACGCTCCGCGCGGCTTCGGCAATGCGGTCGGTGCCGCTGGTGTGATTCGGATCCGTCATGACGGCTTCCACGCCGGCGCGCTTGGCGGCAGCGATCAGCTTCTCGTCGTCGGCGGCAACAAGGACGCGCGTGATCATCCCGTTCGACGCGGCCTGCGCTTCCCGGGCTCGCCCAACCGTATGTTCGAGGATGGTTTTCCCGGCGGCTTCGAGGAGCAGCTTGTTGGGCAAACGCGTGGACTTCAGCCGCGCGGGCAGAATAACCGCAACACTCATCCCTGGCGTGTGACTCCCGTAATGCCGGCCGTACGCTGCGAGCCCTTCGCCGCAGAATCTGGCCGAGGGGGCCAGAACGCACTGCCTCTACGGGGATTCCTTCTTACTCCCGAACCGCGCATAACGCAACAAGCATCGAGAGCCGTTTTTTGAACCTTGAAGCGCGCAACTCCATGGGGCGGGCCCGCCACGAGGTGTTATATTCGCCCGCGGCACTGCCGGCCCGGCGGGCGTCCTACTGACCGTGCGAGAAGGCGCTGGCCGGGATCGTCTGCTGAGGGCTGTCCGGCCCCGCCCAACTGACGATCAGGCCCGCGTCGCCGTTGCCCTGGTAGTAGTCAGCCCTGAAGCGGTGTTTCCCCGCCACGAGCGGTATATCCCCGGCGCGGTCCTGCATGGCGTGGCTGCCTTCGTTACTCACGATCAGACTGTCGCCGATGTAGAGCACCGAGCCGTCGTCCGAACGAGTGATGAACGTGTAGTTGCCGTCGCGCGGCGCCTCGACGTATCCTGAGAACCGCAGGACGACCTCATCCTGACGTCCACCGGTGACGGCTCCGAGCGCACCCTTGTCCGGAATATCAATGTTGGGGACCGTCTTATCGCCAATGCTTTTCAGGCCAGCGACCGACAGACCTTCCATGCGCATGTCCCCCGGCGTCTTCTCGTAGATCTTGAGATCCAGACCTGGCGTCGCTGCCGCGGGCCTGTCCGGCGGCCGGGAAAGCTGCGACGCGAGCGCCTTCGCGCGTCCCGCGGCAACCTGGCCTGGCTTTGTTCTGCCGTGCACGGAGACGAGTGCCTGGTATCGCTTGTACAACTCAAGCTTGCTGAGCTGCCCGCCCTTCTCCGCCTCGATGATCTTGTCCAGCTCGCGCTGCGCGACGCCTTCGCGGATATCCTCCATGCCCCCCGTGTTGAAGAGGCCTGACTTCGACGTCTCCTTCTTATCTTCGGGCTTCCCATCGGAGCCGGTGCCGCCCGTCGCGCCGCCGGAGGTCTTGTCGCCCGACGACTTCCCATCCACAGTTCCGGTTCCCGTCTTGCTGTCCGTTTTCGGCGTTGAAGCGCCCTGGCTGCCGCGCGTCATCAGCACCATGCCCACAATCGCGAGCGCCACGCCCGCCGCAGCCAGGGCCCACGTCATGGTGTTGCTGCCGCGATCCGCGTCGGCCATGTGACCTGCCGAGCGGCGGGCTGGTGGCGAGCTGCCGGACTGGCCCGCGGGCGGCAAGGACGGTATGGCCGCGGTGGTCGCGCGCATCTTCCCAGTTGGGGGCGGTGCGCGGCGCGTCATGCTGCCGGTCGGGACGCGGCCGGGCGCGGGCTCGGCGGGCTGCTGCGTGGGAACGGCGGGTGGCGGGGCGGCCGGCGCAATGCGCAGTCTGCCGCTTGAGCCGGGCGAGCGGCGCGCCACACCGCCGGATGGCGTACGGTGAAGAACGCCGGACGCCGGCGTATGGCGGGCCAGCCCAGCCGCGGAACCGACGTGCGGTAAGGCTTGTGAGGACCGCGAGACCGAGCGCACACCACCGGCTCCGGGCGTGCCGGCACGGACGCCGCTGGCACCGGGCGCGGCTCGTCCTCCCGCCATCTTCGTGGCGCAGGCCTTGCAGTACACGTGGTCGCCGACAGTGACGGCGTCTTCGTCGTCTACGCGGAGATTGCAGCCGTCACAATAATGGAGCTGCATGCCACGAAGCCCCTGTCAGATTCCCCGGCTCAACCCTTCCGTCCGCGGAGGCAAACCTCCCTGCTCTGCCGCATCACGCGCCTATGCCGAGACCTTCTGTTCGCGTGGAACGAATATCATGCCACTGAGCGAAACGGTCCGACCAGCACCTGCGTTTCCAGAAAGCTGCTGTCACTGCTTGGAGAACCGATTCTAGACGCGGATCGCCGAAGGTCAACCGGGAATACAGTGCTGTGGCACACGGACACAGTTCCTACGGCGCATGGGAGAGGGCTTCAGGCGGGATCACCGCCTTGTCAACGCCCGGCCCGGACCAGCTTACGATAATGCCCGCCAACCCTTTGCCCTGCCAGACTTCCACACGGAGACGATGTTTGCCCGCATTGAGCGGAATGCTGTCGCCCACCTCTTGCATGGCATGAGGGCCATCGTTCGTCACAAGAAGCGTGTCACCGACGTAGAGCACCGAACCGTCATCGGAATTCGTGTAGAACGTGTAGGTGCCGTCGCGCGGCACTTCAACGTAGCCCGAGAACTGCACCATGAAAAGCTCGCGCCGGCCGTTCGTGATAGTGTCCGCGAAGGCACCCTCGTTCGGGATGTTGATGGTGGCGACCGTCGAGCTCTTGATGGCCGTGAAGGATGCCATGTTCAGGCCCGTCAAGCTGATCTCTTCTTGCGCCATCTCAAAACTCTTGGCCGTCAGCCCCGGCTGAGTTGCACCAGGATTGTCCGGCGGCCGGCTGGTCAGCGGCGGCAGAGCCTTCAGCCGCTCGGCGGCCTCCCGCCCGGCTTTGGTATCGCGGTTTGAGCCGCCCACGAACTTCTCGTACCGCCTGCGTACCTCGAACGCATCGGCGCGGTTCTTCTCCATCTCCAGTAACCTGTTGAACTCCCGCCGCGCGAAACTCTCACGGACGTCCTCCATGTCGCCGCCGCCGCTGAAAAGCCCGGACTTGGGCACCGCCGGCTTCTCCTCTGTTTTCTCCGGCGGGGCCGCCACTTTGGGGCCTTCAGTGCCAGTGGCAGGCTTAGGCTGCTCAGTACCGGTGGCGGGCTTGGGCTGCTCGGTGCCCGTGCCCGGCTTCTGCTCTGCGCCGCGCCCAGTGTTGAGGGCGAGGGGCCCGGTTCCTGTGCCGGTCGTCTTGGTACCCGTCCCACTGCTCGCGGTCGCTTTGGTCCCCGCGGTCTCGGGCGGTCTGGCAAGTTTGCCGCCGGCCTCGGGCGGCTTCTGCTTCTGAGCGCCGTGACCCCGGGTCATCAAGAACACGCCGAGGCACGCAAGAACCAGACCCGCTGCGGCAAGGCCCCATATCGTCATCTTGTTGCTGTTATCGGGCGCGGCAGCATGGCCCCGGTCCGACGTGCGACCGCCCGGCTGCGCTGGCAGCGTTGCAGCCGAGCGCACGTGAGCAGCGCTCGAACGAGTCGTCGCACGTTGCACGGCGGGCATTTCAGCGGTGCTTGAACGTGGCAAGGGCACGTGCTGTGACGTTGGAGGAGGCAGGCGCGCACCCGCGGACGGCGTGTGGCGAACCGCCCCCTGCTCCGCGCTGCTGCGATGCACGGCGCCCGACGCGCGCGGGGTTGTCCTGACCCCACTCGCGCCCGGCGTCTTGGGCACTTGCGCCTTTGCTTCGGCGCACGCTCTGCAGTAGACACGGCCGCCTACGGTGACGGCGTCCTTGCTGTCAACGCGCATGTTGCAGCCGTCACAGTACTGGAGTTGCATGCGACCGAGCCCTCTTCAGGTTTCCGTGCGAAAGGGGACTGGCCAGTTGGTGCGCACCATGCGCCGTGGAGTGTGATGCTGATGGATCCGGCGCCCTCTTCTTGTTACTATACAACAATACCCCGCCGCCGGCGTCGCGAAGCTCTTTTCCACGAGCAATCCCAAGTGCACAAGTGTGGGCCTGAATGTGATCTTAGGCCATGCCTGATAGCAGTCAACTGGGGAATAAGGCGAAGAGGCGCAAGACTCTGGAGGGAGGTTCCTGCTATCGGCGCTGAAAGCCCCCGCTGGCGCAGCCGCGCCGAGCAGCACACCGCGCCTGGGCAACGACGCACTGCGGCGCTGAGTCAGCTTCAACCGCAAGCCGCGTCTACTCTTATGGCGGTCAGGCGCCTCAGGCGTGGCCGAAGGCCAAACAGAGGACACATACCAGCGTTATGGCCAGGGCGAGCCAGCCACTGTAGTCGTCGAGATGCCGCAAGAGCTTGGACTGTCTTTCCATGTTGCCTCCTTCCCGAGTTGATGGCCCGACTGGAGCCCCTTCACATAGGAGTACTCACATGTGCACTCGCCGTTGAACAGAAAACGGAATTTTGCATTGCCGCCGCAGAGCGCTGGACTGGCAGAGGCTCACAGAGCGCCAGCGGCAAATATTGCGCGATGTCTGGAAATTCCTTGACACCCTCTGTGCTACAGGCTAAAAAAGATGTCCTCACCGGCCGTCTGCCTCTCTACTGGTTTCGTGTGCGCATTCGGTCGGCGGAGAGGTGCGCTGGAATACTTATCATCTCCAGAAGTTAATGCCGGACGAGGCTGCCTGGCTAAGGTTCGGCATCAGAGCAGGTTGATGATTTCAGCTTACTGATCGCTTCGTAGTGTCGAGGCCCTTCACCGAAAGAGCGCCGTGCCTGTGCCTTCAGCACCCCTGAGCAGCTTGGTTTGACCTACGATGGCTTCCGCGTCCCCAACCCTCTATCTCATTGATGGCCATGCCCAGCTCCACCGGGCCTATCACGCCATCCGCCCAGGGAGCATGATGGCCGCGGACCGCAAGACGCCAACGAACGCCGTCTTCGGTTTCGCGCAGATGCTGCGCAGCCTGCGGACCCGCTTCAAGCCCGACCTGCTGGCTTCCGTCTTCGATCCCCGGGGGCCGGTGAAGCGCGAGACGCTCTACGACGAGTATGCCGCAAAGCTCGGGCCAGCCTTCAGCGGCTACAAGTCGCAGCGCGACGACATGCCGGACGACCTGCGCCCGCAGATTGACCTGGCCTTTGAATTGTGTCAGGCCTACGGCATCCCCGCCATCCAGGTCGAAGGATACGAAGCCGACGATGTCCTGGGCACCATGGCCGTCGAGGCCGTGAAGCATGGCCTGCACGTTGTGATTGTGACCGGAGACAAGGACCTCCTGCAACTGGTCTCCGGCGCCATCAACGTCTACGACCCGCTTAAGGACATCATCTACGACGCCGAGACGGTGCTCAGCCTGAAAGGCGTCAGGCCGGAGCAGGTTGTTGACTGGCTGGGTCTCCAGGGAGACGCCAGCGACAACATCCCCGGCGTCACAGGCGTGGGCGACCAGACGGCCGTTAAGCTGCTGCAGAAACACGGCAACCTGGAGGCGGTGCTGGCGCACTACCAGGAGCAGTTCGCGGACCGGCGGGACGAGATCATGGCCTTCGTCCGCGCCCACGAAGCAGAGAGCGCCAAAGAGAAGGACCAGCGCAAGGCCATCAAGCCGCCCAAGGAGGTCAAGGTCGTTGAGGCCTACCTGTTCGCGCAGGCTGACCGCGCCCGCGCCTCCCGCGAGCTGGCCCGCTTGGCCCTCGACGCGCCGGTCAAACTGGACCTGGACGCGTTGCGCTGCCGTCCGCCCGAAGCGCCCAAGCTCGTCCCCCTCCTGAAGCGCCTGGATTTCAGGAAACTGCTGAGTGAACTGGACCAGGAGAGCGTCGCCCAGGTGGAGGCCCAGACCGGCACGGCCCCCGCGCCCGCTCATGCCGAGGGAACCAGGCACTACACCATCGTGGACGATCAACGCAAGCTGGCGTCCTTCGTTCAACAGTTGCAGCGGCAGAAACGTTTCGCGCTGGACACCGAGACTACCGGAACCGACGCGCGCCTGGCGGAACTGGTCGGGATCGCCATAAGCTGGCAACCCGGCGCGGCGTTCTACCTTCCTGTGCGCGGCCCGTCGGGTGAGGGGATCCTGCCGCTGAAGTCCGTGGTCCAGGCCCTCAAGCCCATCCTGGAAGACCCCGCCCGCGCCAAGATCGGGCACCACATCAAGTACGACTTCCAGGTGCTGCGCAACTGCGGGGTCGAGCTGCAGGGCATCGCCGACGATACGATGGTCGCCGGCTGGCTGCTTGATCCCGGCGCGCTGCGCCTGAGTCTGGAAGAGCTCGCGTACAAGTACCTTGGGCTGCGCAAGACGCCTGTGACGGCGCTGATCGGCAAGGGCCCGGACCAGCGCACGATGGACCTGGTCCCCGTCCAGGACGCGGGCCTGTACTCCTGCGGCGACGCGGACTACACGTGGCAGCTTGCCCGGAAGCTCGAGCCGCTGCTCAAGGAAGCCGGCCTGGAGCCCTTGATGCGCGACGTCGAGGTGCCGCTGATCGAAGTGCTGGCCGATATGGAGTGGACCGGCATCAGGCTCGACGCCGAGTTGCTGCGCCAGATGTCGAAAAGCCTGGAAGAGCAGCTCGCGGCCCAGGAGACGGACATCTACGCGCTGGCGGGCGAACGGTTCAACATCAACAGCACCGCGCAACTGGGGGCGATCCTGTTCGAGAAGCTGGGCCTCTCCCCGAAGACCAAGACGGCCACCGGCAAGGATTCGACCTCGGAGGAAGTGCTGTCGCAGTTGGCCCGGGAGCACGACCTGCCCCGCCGCATTCTCGAGTACCGCAGCCTGGTGAAGCTGAAGAACACCTACGTTGACCAGTTGCCCCTGATGGTCAACCCCAAGACCGGCCGCATTCACGCCAGTTTCCACCAGACCGGCACGGAAACCGGGCGGCTGAGTTCGAGCGATCCTAACCTGCAGAACATCCCCATCCGCAGCGACCTGGGCCGCTCCATCCGCGCGGCCTTCAAGCCCGGGTTCGATGGCTGGAAGATCGTGACCGCGGATTACTCGCAGATCGAGCTGCGCATCCTGGCGCACTACAGCCAGGATGCGGCCCTGCTCAAGGCCTTCAAGGACGGCGTGGACATCCACCGCGCTGTCGCGGCGCGCCTGAATAACGTCGCGGAGAAGGACGTGACGCGGGAGCAGCGCGCCCAGGCCAAGGCCGTCAACTTCGGGATCATCTACGGCCAGACCGCGTTTGGCCTGGCCAACACGCTCTCCATTTCACGTCAGGAAGCGCAGAAGATCATTGACGCGTATTTTGCCAACCACCCGCAGGTGCGGCAGTGTATTGATGAGATCGTCGCACGGGCCAGGGAGCAGGGCTTTGTCACAACGGTGCTGGGACGGCGGCGCTTCGTGCCTCAGCTCCGCGCTTCCGACCGTGCCGCGCGCGCCTTGGGGGAACGTCTGGCCGCGAACACCGTCTTCCAGGGCTCGGCCGCCGACCTGATCAAGAAGGCCATGAACGACATACACCGTCTTCTGCGGGGCGGTACGTGGCAGGCGAAGATGATCCTGCAGATTCATGACGAGTTGCTGTTTGAGTGTCCACCACACGAGGTGGAGGCATTGTCCGGGCTGGTCAAGGAGCGGATGGAGGGCGCGCTGCCGTTGCGCGTCCCGCTGGTGGTGGACCTGGGCGTTGGCAGCGATTGGCTCAGCGCCAAGGACTAGAGAGGGTGGAAAGGGCGCAACCATTTCAGCCGTTCACGCGGCCCGGCGGCAGCGCCGGCCACGGCTGAACTCAGCAGGAAAGGACTGACCCATGGCACAACCCGGTAGTACGGCGAGCCCGAGCAACCCGTCGGCCCTGCTCGCGCAGTTTGAGCCGGAGGCCCGAGCGGACCTGGCGCGCAGGCTGAAGGAAGGTTCGATCACGAACGAGCACATCGCGCAGCTCTACCGGCTGATCTCGACGACGCCGGAGGACCGCGATG
>JAPLOD010000639.1 GCA_026692735.1 Planctomycetota bacterium
CTTCGTTTCCTTCGGATTTCGGATTTCGAGCTTCAGCGTTGGGATTTGGTGCTTGGTCTTTGGGATTTCGCCTTTCGGCTTTATCCTGAATCCACCCCACCAGCCGCTTCAACCCCGCCCGCCTTTCCTTCACCGTCATGAACGCTTCCACAGCCTCCGTGATTCCGCTGATCCTCCTCCACTTCGCATGTGCGCCGTTGCCGTTCCCTGAACCCGGAACCCTGAACCCTGAACCCTGGCCCCTGCCCCCTGAACCCTGTCCCCTTTTGCGGTGAAGCCACGCACGCCACGCCTCCGCAAGTGCCCGTTCCCGCGACCACGCCCTGTACCGCCCCGGCCAATTCAGCCCCGCCTTCTGATGCGAAACATCGAACCCCATATGCCCCTCCTCTCGCCTGTGCGCCATCACTCCAATCCGCAATCCGCAATCCCCAATCCGCAATCGGTTGTGTGCTCGCTGTTCACCCCGAAGGGGTGCCGGATAGTAGCCGGGGGCCGGCACGCCGCTGGCGTGCCGCGCCCCCGGAGACCTGTGCGTTAATCGTCACCGCGCCCTGACAGGGCGCCGGAGGCAAGGCAACACAGTTCCCGCGCCCTTCCAGGGCGCGTTTGCATGCGACGCCTTGATCCGGGGGCACGCGTCGCCACGCGACGCGGCCCCCGGCTAATCTCCCTGGCACCTTCGGCGCCAACGGTTCCCCGCGCGCGCCGCTAACTTGAAACCGGAAACCTGAAACTTGAAACCGCAGACCTTCTACCTATAGCTCACTTTGGTGCGTGACAATTCTTGCACTCCTTGCGTGGCAACGACTTACACCACTCAAGTGGTGCGTTACGTGGTGCGCACCACCTCACTGTTTCTTTTTGACCACCTTTCGGACGGGCTGAACGTATATGCGTCTGGCCCATTGATAGAGCGGCTGTCGGCACAACGTTGTATGCGACACCCCCACCCGCTTCGCGATCTCCCTGTCCGACATGTACCCCTTGGAATCCTTCAACAGGTTCAGCGCCACGGCCATCCACTCCGGCGTCGCGCCTTTCAGCACGCGCCGATACGTCGAACGCCGCCCGGGCCCCGGAACCTCCCGCACGCCGGCCAGCACCAGAATCGCCGCCCTCGTCCTCTCCGGCAGCTTCGGCCACGCGATGAACAGCCGTTCTAATTCCCGCCCCTCGCTCTCGTATTCCATCCCGCCCTCCCGCCGATCCGCAATCGCCAACCCCAATCGTCAATCGTCAATCCCCGACCGTCAATCGTCAATCCCGCAGGTCTGTGTCAGTTCGGTGCCCGCCGTAGCGCATTTTGCCAAATTGCGTCGTTGGTTCGGACGGCGAACCGCCGTAGCGCACTTTGCCAAATTGCGTCGTTGGTTCGAGAATCGCAGACAGTCCACCGCAACCTTAAGGTTGGGCTTGACGACGGATAGAAAAACGGCAAGCGCGGAAGGGAATGCGCGGCGCGAGCAGTCCCGGTCAGCCCAGGTAACAGGAATCGGCGTAGGCGCGGAACTTCTTGCGCAACACTTCCAGCACGCCGGAATGGATCTGGCAGATCCGCGACTCGCTGAGCTTCAGCTCCTCGCCGATCTGCTTCATGCTGCGGCCGCGGAAATAGTACTGTTCGACGACAGTGCGCTCCTTGGGGTTGAGGCCGCGCAGGGCCATGGCCCGCACCTCGGTGCGCTGCAGCTCCCGCGTGGGTTCGACCTCGCCGGGATGCTCCAGCATCTCAATCCGCATCCGGTCGCGTTCGTCAATGTCCTTGTTGGAGCCTTCGACGGAGATCTGCGCCTTGACGTTGAGCTCCTTGCGCAGTTCGGAGAACTCCTCGGGGTTGATGGCCAGGCGGCGGGCAATCTCCTCATCCGTCGGCTCGCGGTGCAGTTGCGACGCCAGTTCGCGGACGATGCGCTCGTACTGGTGGTTCTTGTTGCGGATGAGCCGCGGCACCCAGTCCAGTGCGCGGATGGAATCCAGGATGGCGCCCCGGATACGCGGCACGCAGTAGGTCTCAAAACGGACGCCGACCGAAGTCTCGAATTTACTGATGGCGTCCTGCAGGCCGATGTTGCCGGCGCCGATCAGGTCGCAGACGTCAATGCACTCCGGCAGCTTGGCCTTCAGCCGTTCCGAGATGTACCGCACCAGCGGCTGGTAGTGGATCCACAGCGCGTTCCGAGCCGCCTCGCTGCGCCCGTTGAGGTACTCGCGCCACAGGTCATCCTCGTGGCGGCGCCGCACCAGCTTCGCGTGTCTCCGTGCGGCTTGCTGCGGCGTCTCGACGTTCTTGCCGTCGCCATCCCCGGATACGCTCGCGGGCCGCCGAAACGCCAAAGGCGTGGACACGGGCGAGATGGCGCACAGCCGGCGGGCTTTCCGATAAAGGACGGCGGCGACGCGGCCTTTCTTTCGCAGACCGTGAGCCTTGGCACGTGTGGCCTTCGACCTGGCATACCGCATGAGTCAACCCCTCCTCCACATCAGCGCTGCCAATCTCCCTGGCATGGGCGCTAGTTCATCTGCTTGCGGGGCAATCCTCCACGCCTCTGGATACCTCCGTTACGTCCAACAGGGAGAACGTGTGATATGTAAAACGTCAATGACATAATGTCAAGAAGAAAAATTAGGCGTAATAGGAAATTTGCCAATAGTTTACATGGTATGCTAACAGATACCAAATAATCTTATGGGTACGCAAGCGGCGTCTTGCGGGCTCACGGAGGGCCGCGGCGACCTTCCGCTCATCGCGGCACACTCGTCTTGCCCGACTTGCCGCCCGTCGCCGTGTAGAGCTGCGGCTGCTCGGCCATAAACAGGTTTCCGCCGACCAGGATGATGACCGGCACGCTGAGCAGTTCGCCCTTCGCGTCCGCGTCATGCAGCCCTTCATCCGCCAGCAGCGCGGCAAAGGCGCCCTTCGCGAACTTCGCCGTGAACCTCGCGTCCTGCGCCACGGTAACCTTGTTCCTGGTCCTGACGGCGAGCTTGAAGGAGTCGGGGCGCCCCTTGGGTGATGCGCCCTTTGTGTCCAGCGGGAACTCCTCGATCACGCCGCCCACGTCCACCAGCGCGCTCTGGCCGGCAACCTGGAAGCCGTCCGGCACACGCAGCGTCCCGCTCACCGCGATGGTGTCACTCCCGTCCCGCAGGAAGTTGAGCTTGATCGTCATCTTCGCGATCTTCAGCGGCTGCGGCGTGCCTGCCGGGGCGCCGAAGGGCGTGGATGCGGCATCCGTCGGTGAGGTGTCCAGCGCCGTTTCCATCTCGTTCGGGAAGCCGTCGCCATCGGTATCCACGAGAGTGTCGCTCACGCTGCCCGCGGCCTTGACGTCAACCGTCACCGTCCGCGTGGTGCTCACCCCGTTGCTGCCCGTCACCGTAAGCGTGACCGGGTACGCGCCGGCCGCCCCGTAGGTGTGCGTCGCCACGCCGTTGCTTGTGGCCGCTGTCGTGCCGTCGCCGAAGTCCCAGCGCCACGTCACGCCCGGGTCCTCTGCAGCACAGAAGAACTGCACCGGCTGTCCCGCGACCGCCACACCGGTAACCACCGTCGGCCCGCTCGCGATCACCGGCGCCGGGCCGATGATGTAGTCGGCGCCGGCCACCTCACTGTCCACCATTCCGGCTTTGGCCGCGAACGCTTTCAGCGTGGCGCTCGCAGTGACGCGAATCGGGCCTGCATACTGCGGCAACGAGGACGTGGGCGTGCTGCCGTCTGTCGTGCAGTAGATCGTCGCGCCGTCCGTGGCACATGAGATCGTCACGGACACTTCGGACGAGAAGCCGCCCGCCGCCGGGCTGAACGACGGTGTTGCGACCATCGGAGGCAGGGAATAGGCCGCGCTGGCCACGTCGCTGTCCGGCGCCCCGGCCTTGGCGGCGAATGCCTTGAGCGTCAGACTCGTGGCGACGCGAACCGGCTCGGAATACGGCGCCGACGACGACGACGGCGTACTCCCGTCGCTCGTGTAGTAGATGGTGGCGCCGTCGGTCCCGCACGAGATGGTCACAAACTGGACGTTCGTATAGTCCCCTCCGGCCGGGCTGAAGACGGGCGCTCCAAGCTTAGGCGCGAAGTGGACGGCCAACGAGACGTTCCCCGTTGCGCCGCGGTAGCCGTCTACCGCAATCTGGTACGTAGTGCCGGCCGCAACGCCGAACCCGACTCGACTGGTCTTCTGCCCCCCATAATTGTCGTTGGCGGCTACGCCACTCAACGCCCCGATGGACCCCCCGGTATAGACGCCCAGCAGCGTATCGAAGTCGCTCCCCGCCGTGCTGATCGTGACGCTGCCGCTTCCCGGCGCTTGCCATGACCACCAGAGCGAAGCGCCACCGGTCTTCTTCGCATGCTCGGGTTCGCCTGCTTCCCTGCCCGCATCCACGTTCGTCGCCGTGGTGCTGACATCCACGCCGCTCAGGGGAATGCGTGCCGCAAAGTCGTCGTTCGGCGGCGGGACCGCCGCTGCGAGGTTGAACAGCACTCCGCCGGACGTTCCGCCGTAGCCGTCCACTGCAATCTGGTACTCGACATCCTGCACCGCGTGGAACGTCACCCGGCTGTCCTGGACACCGCCATAGTCGTCGTTGCTGGCGCGTGATCCGGCTCGCCGTCTTCCTTGGTCGCACGGGAAGTTGCCGCCGTTGCGCTGGCCGTCTCTCCGCTGAGCGCGATACGGTTGGCGAAGTTGTCATTGGGAGGCGGCGGCACCGTCACCTTCACCCACTTATCCAGGAACTCATCCCAACTTTTCTCCGCGAAGAGTATGTTGGTTGTCGCGTAGTCGGTATCCACGGTGCCATGGTTGGGCGGGAAATAGATGGAGAGCCCATTGCCCTTGTCGGAGGCCGACGTGTAGTTGGCGATCAAGAGGCCGCTGTTGAAAACGTCCACCACGGCCTGCGCCTTGTCCTTAATGAGGGAGTTCGTGGCGAACGTCGCCACGCCACTCATGAAGCTCTGCAGGTCCCGGAATGCCGTGTCATCATAATAGTGCGCCCCGTCGCGGCTGGCGCTTATCACGTCCCACTCCTGGTTGCTCTCCGCCAGCACCGTATCGGCAAACGCGCTGATGGCATCCGCCAGCCCCTGCACCTGCGTCAGGTCTATCGCGGCCATTGTTCCCGTCGAACCGGTCGGCGAAGCCCCGTACAGATTCACGATCGCCGTGCCCAGGCCGGCCGCGCTCATGTCCGGGTTCGCGACCAGGGCCTGCAGAATTGTGTCGTACGGCCAGCCCGCAGCGTCCTCCAACTGCTCGGAGGCCACGAACACGGAGGCTTCCGCCTTCACCTCATAGGCGACCTCGATCATGTCCATCAGGCAGGCATCAAAGCCGATCAGGTCAATGTTGGTGGCAACGCCCTGGAGCGCGGTCCGGAGGTCTTGCGTGGTGAGCGCATGGCCGCTCGTGTCATCGTAACAGACAGCCTTCACGACTGGCGCTATGCCAGCGGCCCGCGGGCCCCACCCGCTGCCATGATCCCACAACACGAGCGCGTACCGGGCGGCCGGCGCGTTGACTATGCCCCAGTTGACGAAGTCCGTCAGTGTCTGGGGGACGCCCATGTCCGTCGGACCGAGACTCTGCCACGCGTTGGCCGCCCTGGGCGTAAGCCCCGTCGTGATCTCGAAGCGCTTGCAGCCCGTCCAGTTGTCATAGCTGGTATCGAAGCCATCGCTTCGGTCGAACTGCACCAGCACCCGTACCTTCGCGCTGGCGCCGCCGGGGAGCCCGTCCACCTTCGCCATCTGCAGAAAATTGTCAACGCCGTACGACTCAAGGTTATTGTCGCCGTCCAGGTAGACCATAACGGTCCATTCGGTCTCGGTCGCCGCATAACTGCTGACGGCGAGCACCATGGCCAGGAGGACAGCACTTCCTCGATGCCATCGAGCTCGCCAGTGTCCCGCCATCGTCTTCCCTCCAGTGAACCACCGCTGGATTTCGCAGTAGTGGTACGTACCCGTTCCCGACCCTGGATGCCAGTAGAAGAATGCGACTCGAACTGTCCCGGGCCACCTGCCCTGCAATTCCGATGCCGCCGCTGAATTGCACCTGTGCTTCCCACATTGGCAAACACCGCCAGTAAGCACTTGCTTACGGCCATTCTTCCGCTACTATGTGTGTCTTCACAAGGACCGTCTGGTCAGGCGGTCTTTGTTTTTTTGTTGCCCTGCGGTACTTGCGCGTCGCCGCGGGTCAGTGGCGGCAAGGAGAGTTCCGCGTCCAAGCGCTGCTTGAGCCGCGGCTTCCGGGGAGAGTTGAGCAGAATCCATGGCATCCAAGGTCAGACTCGCGCGCCGTATCTGTGAGGTCCAACCCAGTGCCACGCTTGCCGTGGACGCCAAGGCCAAGGCACTGCAGGCCCAGGGACTCGACATCGTCGGTTTCGGCGTCGGCGAACCGGATTTCGATACTCCCGGCCACATCGTCAACGCCGCCGCGTCCGCCATGAAATCCGGCGACACGAAATACTCCGCCAAACGCGGCGCGGAGCTCAAGCGCCTGATCGTCGAAAAGCTCAAACGCGAGAACAACCTGGAGTACAAGCCGGAGCAGGTCATCGTCAGCAACGGCGGCAAGCAGAGCCTCTACAATCTCTGCCAAGTGCTGGTTGACGAAGGCGACGAGGTCATTCTTGCCGCGCCCTACTGGGTCAGCTATCTGGAACAGATTCGCCTCGCCGGCGGCAAGCCCGTCATCCTCAACACCACGGAAGCCACAGCCTTCAAGATCGCCCCGCAGCAGCTTGAGAAAGCGATCACGCCCAAGACCAAGCTCTTCATCCACAACAGCCCCTCCAATCCCACCGGCTCCGTGTACACGCCGGAGGAGATCAGGGCTATCGCCGCGGTGATTGAGAAGGCCGGCATCTACGCCCTCTCCGACGAGATTTACGAGCACCTCATCTACGGCGACATCAAGTTCCTCTCCATGGCCGCCATCTCGCCGCGGCTCAAGGAGTTGGTGGTCACCGTCAACGGCTGCTCGAAGACCTTCTCCATGACCGGCTGTCGCATCGGTTGGGCCGCGGGGCCCGATGAGATCATCAAGGCCGCGCTGAAGTTCCAGAGCCATGCCACGAGCGATCCGGCGGCGTTCTGCCAGGCGGGCGCCGCGGAGGCTTACGCCAGCCGGCCCGCCTCGGAAGCGGCGGTGGCGGCAATGCGCAAGCAGTTCGACCAGCGCCGCAAGCACATGCACGCCCGCCTGAACAGGCTCAAGGGCGTCACGTGCCTGGAACCCCTGGGGGCGTTCTACTGCTTCCCGAATATCTCCGGCGTCTTCGGCCGCCAGTTCAACGCCACCCGCGTGAACTCGCCCATGGACTTCTGCACTGTGGCGCTCGAGCAGGCCGGTGTGGCCTTGGTTCCCGGCGAAGCGTTCGGCTCGTCGCAGCATGTCCGGCTCAGTTACGCAACGAGCATGGACCTGATCACTAAGGGCTTGGATCGTCTGGAGAAGATGCTGAACGGTTGATGTTGTGCTCCTCGCAGGTGAGGGGCCGCTGGCAGAACAGAGGAGACGGTATGGTGGAAACGGTGCCGATGACCCGCGCAGGTCTCGACAAGCTGACCGCGGAGCTGGCGGAGTTGGAGGCGCGGCGGCCCCGCGTCCTGCAGCAGTTGAAGGAGGCCCGCGAGAAGGGCGACCTTTCCGAGAACGCCGAGTATCATGCGGCCCGCGAGGACCTCTCTATACTCGAGGGCCGCATCAACGAGCTCCGCGACAAGGTGCAGCGCGCCGTCCTTGTGGACAAGAACAAGATGGGCGGCGACAGAGCGGTGTTCGGCGCGACGGTGAAACTCCTCGCCGTGGCAACGGCCGAGGTGGAAGAGTACAAGCTGGTCGGCGAAGGTGAAAACGACCCGCTCGATGGGAGGATCCTCACCACCAGCCCCATGGGCCAGGCGCTTCTTACGAAGAAGGTCGGGGATGTGGTCGAGGTGCCGACCCCCAAGGGCGCCTTGACGTTCAAAGTGCTGGAGATCAGATTCACGTAACCGGCTCTCCCCCGCGCGGCGCCGCGCAGTCAGCGCCCAGGATTGTGGTATGGCGAAGAAACGTCAGAAGGCCAGGCGGCGTGCTCCACTTCTGCCCGCGGCCGTAGAGGACACGGCGCAACTCGCGGAACAACGGCTGCCGGAGCCCGAGGTGACAGACGCCGATCTGCAGACCCTGCGCCGCACCATTGATGTGCTGGACGCGCAGATCGTCCGCCTCATCAACCAACGCGCCGCCTGCGCGCGCCGGATCGGCGTGATCAAGGCGCGGGCCGGCATCAAGCCCTACACGCCCTCCCGTGAGATTGAGGTCTACAGGCGGGTCGCGGCACGTAATGCCGGACCGCTGCCCAATGAAGCCTTCCGCGCCATTTACCGCGAGATCATGTCGGCCACGATTGCGCTGGAACGGCCCACGCGCGTCGCCTATTTCGGCCAACCCGGCACGTTCGCGCATCTCGCCGCCCACACCAAGTTCGGCTCGTCCGTCGAGTACATTCCCGCGCACGACATCCGCGACGTGTTCCTGGCCGTCTCTCGCGGCCGGGCTGACTACGGCGTGGTGCCCATCGAGAACTCCACGGAGGGTGGCGTCAACCAGTCCATTGACATGTTCGGCGACACCCGCCTCAAGATCGCCAGCGAGATCTACCTGCCCATCCATCATCACCTGCTTTCGAAGAGCCCCGTGGGCAGCGTCCGCGTGGTCTACAGCCATCCCCAGCCCTTCGCGCAGTGCCGCAATTGGCTGATCGGCAACCTGCGCCACGCGGAACGGCGCGAGGTCGGCTCTACCGCCGCCGCGGCCGAACTGGCCGCCAAGGACCCGCGTGCCGCCGCCATCGCCGGCTCGCTCGCCGCCGACATCTACAAGGTCCCGATTGTCGCCAGCCACATCGAGGATTCTCCCGACAACATCACGCGCTTCATCGTCATCGCCGAACGCATGTCCGAGCGTACCGGCAAGGACAAGACCAGCCTGCTGCTGTCCGCGCGGGATGAGCCGGGGGCGCTCCTGCACCTCCTGAGGCCCTTCCAGAGCCACGGGATCAACCTGACGCGCATCGAATCCCGGCCCAGCAAACGCCGCGCGTGGGAGTATAATTTCTTCATTGACCTGGAGGGGCATGTCGAGGACAGCCAGGTACAGGCTGCGCTCAGGGACCTGGACGGGCAGGTCAAGCACATGGAGGTGTTGGGGAGTTACCCCGCGGCGGACCGTATGCCCATGCGGAGACATTAGAACCACGAAGAACACGAAGAACACTGAGAACCACGAAGAACACGAAGAAGACGAAGAAGACGAAGAGGGCAGACAGGAGGAGGGATGGGGTTACGGGTGGCAAGCCCGTTACCGGCGGAAACAGAAAGGCTGGTCGCCCTGATCATCGGCGCGGCGATTGAGGTGCACCGCCATCTGGGGCCTGGATTCCTGGAGTCAGTCTACGAGAGAGCTTTGTGTCGGGAGTTGGAGTTGCAGGGGATTCGGTTCAGGTGTCAACAGGAGACTCCGGTTCCGTACAAGGGCATTGACATTGGCGGGCAGCGTTTGGACATGGTCGTTGAGGAACAGGTCATCGTGGAACTGAAGGCGGTTGAGGCAATTGCACCAATCCATGAGGCACAGTTGATCTCGTACCTGAAGGCGACTGGCCTGCGTGTTGGGCTGCTGATCAACTTCAACGTGCGTCAGCTTAAGGATGGACTTAAGAGGTTTGTTCGGTGAGTTTCTCGTGCTCTTCGTGCTCTTCGTGGTTAAGGAGGTCGTGAGATGGCGCGCCGTTCGTTCGTAGCCGGCAACTGGAAGATGAACAAGACTCCGGAGGAGGCCCGCGCCCTGGCGCTGGACCTGCGCACCCGACTGAACAGCTACGCCAAGTGCGACGTGGCGGTGTGCCCCACGAACCTCTGCATCACCACGGTGGTTGAGGCGTTGCGCGGGAGCAGCATCGCCGTTGGCGCCCAGAACGTCTTCTGGGAGAAATCGGGCGCGTACACCGGCGAAATCTCCGCGCCCATGGTGGTGGCGAGCGGTTGCCAGTACGCCATCATCGGCCACAGTGAACGGCGGCAGTATTTCGGCGAGACGGACGCGACCGTCAACAAGCGCATCAAGGCCGCCTTAACGGCCAGGCTGAAGGTCATCGCCTGCGTGGGCGAGACCAAGGAAGAACGCCTCAGCAACGTCACCCAGCAGGTCGTGAAACGCCAGGTCGCAGCCGCGCTCGACGGCCTGACAGCCGGCGACATGGCCCTCATCACCATCGCCTACGAACCGGTCTGGGCCATCGGCACCGGGCTGAATGCCACGCCGCAGCAGGCCCAGGAAGTGCACGCCTTCATCCGCGATCTGGTGCGGGCGAAGTTCGGCGCGGCTGTCGCGGATGCCGTGCGCATCCAGTACGGCGGCTCGGTCAAAGCTGACAACGCCAAGGATCTGCTCTCGCAACCTGACATTGACGGCGCGCTGGTGGGCGGCGCCAGCCTCGCGGCCAAGGACTTCGAGGCCATTGTGAAAGCGGCAAAATAGGGGGCCGCGCGCCGGAGAGCGAACGTGACGGACAGAACGGGAGAACGACTATGAGCGACTTGCTAGGTTGGGTGGATTGGGCACTCACCGGCCTGTTTGTGGTGGTGGGCGTGATCATGGTGTTCTTCATCCTGCTGCAGGAGGGCAAAGGCGGCGGCCTGGCTTCCTTGGGCGGCACCAAAGCGGCTGGCGTGGAGGGCGTCACCAATCCCATCCGCCGCGCCACGGTGTACATGGCCGTCCTGTTCTTCCTCCTCGCGATAATCCTGGGCCGCCTTCACAAACCGGAAACCTCGGCAGTCGCGGGCGCACTCAAATCCGCCGCGGAGGCGACGGCTCCCGCGGAGGGCGCAACAACGGAGCCCGGCAAAGCCGCGCCTGAACAGCCTGCAACTGAAGCGGGCCTGAAGACCGTCGAGACGAAGCCCGCCGAAGCGCCCAAGACTGAAGCCAAGAAGGTCGAAGAGAAGAAAGCCGAGGAGACCAAGGCCGAGACCAGGAAAGCCGAGGAGAAGAAGGTCGAGGACAGGAAGACGGACGAGAAGAAGACCGAAGAGAAGAAGGCCGGCGCGGCCGCTCCCTAGTCGTGTGAGCTGCCGAGGTACACTATGCGTGCTCAACCGCAGTCCAAACCCACGGGGTCGAGCTGTCGCTCGGCCGTCCGGTCCATGACCGGCTATGGCCGCGCCACGCTCCGGGACAACGGGCGAGTCACGGCCGAGATCAGGGCCGTGAACGGACGCTTCCTGAAGTTGAGCGTCAAGCTGCCCGGCCGCTACGGCGCGCTCGAAGACCGCGTCAAGAGGCTGCTGGATGAACACGGCGTCAAGCGCGGCACCGTGGAGGTCAGCGTGTTCTTTGACGGCGCGGGCACCGAGGAAGGCGCCTACGGCCTCAACCCGGCCGCGATCACGCACTACCTGAAGCAGGTACGGGCGCTCGCCAAGCAGCACAAGCTGCAGGAGGACGTCGGCTTGAGCGCGCTGCTGCCGCTGCCGGGCGTCGTGACGCGCGAGGAGCCCGAGCAGGACCTCGACAGGGTTTGGGCCCGCGTCCGGAAGGCGCTGCTGGCCGCCCTGCAGGACTTCGACCGTATGCGCGAACACGAGGGCGCGGCAAGCGTGGCCGACATCCGCGCGCAACTGGCTCAACTGGCCCGGCACCGCGCGCAGATCGAGGCTTTGGCGCCGGAAATGCCGCACAACGCCATCCGTAAGTTCAAGGACCGCGTCGCCAGGCTCATCGAAAAATCCGGCGTTGCCGTTCCCTTGAGCCCCGACGCGCTGGAACGCGAGGTGGTGCTGATGGCCGACCGCATGGACATCAGCGAAGAGCTCGCACGGCTGCAGAGCCACTTGCAGCAGATGGACGCGGCGCTCGCCGCCGGCGGCGAGACTGGCAAACAGCTCGACTTCCTGACGCAGGAAGTGCTCCGCGAAACCAACACCATCGGGTCCAAAGCGCAGGATGAGCGCATTACCTATCACATCGTCGCCATGAAAGGACTGGTCGAAAAGATCCGGGAGCAGGTGCAGAACTTGGAGTGAACATGCGCTCCTGCCCCTGGGCCGCAGTGCCGGAAGCCAGGGACCCGGGGGCCGAGAGTCGGAGCAACAGCGGGTGGGCCGTGGCATACTCTTCCTCGTTGCCGGACCGGCTGGCGTCGGCAAGACGACCGTGCTCCTACGGCTGGTGGCGGAGGAATCGGGGCTGGTGAAAGCGGTCAGCGTCACCACCCGGAAACCGCGGCCGCGCGAAGTGGACGGCGTCGCGTATCACTTCTGGGATGAAGCGCGTTTTGCGGCCGCCGTCACCAGAGGGGAGTTTCTCGAGCATGCCAGCGTGCACGGCAACCGCTATGGCACGTTGGCGCGTTTTGTGGAAGAGCAGCTTCAGGCCGGGCGGGATGTGGTGAAGGACATTGACGTTCAGGGCGTCCAGCAGATACGGAGTCTGGCGCAGTACCACTACCCGCAGACCGTTGCGGTGTTCGTCACACCCCCCTCCCGGGAGGAGTTGGTCCGGCGGCTGCGGGGGCGGGGCAGTGAAGACGCGGGCGCTCTGGCGCTGCGGCTGAAGACCGCCGAGGCCGAGATGGAACGGGCACACGAGTACGAGTACGTGGTCGTGAACGATTCGGTCGAGACCTGCGTGGTGCGACTGAAGGCTATCCGCGTGGCCGAGCATTGCCGGCAGCACTCGGCGCCGCGGCGGCCGGGCTGAACCGCGGAGACGCGCGGCCCGTAGCGCATTCTGCCAGATTGCGATACGGGGGAGAAGGTGCCGCATCTCCGGAAGCTGTGCACTTTTTGAGGGAGGAAGCATGGAAGCACGTGACCTCGAAGCATTGTTGGATAAGGTGGGGGGGAAGTTCAAGCTTGTCACCCTGTTTCAGAAACGGATGCGCGAACTGCAGCGCGGCCTGCCCCGCCTCGTCGTGACCGACACCGCCAATATGTGGGAAGTCGTCTCGAGAGAAATCATGGAGACCAAGGCTGACCTCGTCATGGGCGAGGAAGCCGAGCAGATGCGCAAGGAACTGGCCGCGCGGGAGAGCGAGGAACTCGCCGAAGGCGACAAGGGCAAGCTCCCGAAGCCCGCCGAAGCAGGCAGATAGACCTGAACGGCCGCCTCGCGGGGTGCAGGACCGGCCCTGCCTGGCCGCCTTTTTCCCGGACTCAGGACTGACGCAATGACCCGCGCTTCCACAATTCGTGCTTCGTCGGGCCGGCTGGCCGGCAGGCGGATCCTCTTGGGCGTATCAGGCGGCATAGCCGCCTATAAGTCGTGCGACCTCGCCTCGCGCCTCGTCAAGGAAGGCGCTTCCGTCACGACGGTGCTGACGTCCGGCGCGCGCAAGTTCGTCACTCCGTATGCTTTCGAAGCCCTGACAGGCCAGCCCTGCCTGACCAGAATGTTCCGTCGCATCGCGCCGCGCGAGAGCGCGTTCCCGCACATCGAGCCCGCCCGACTGGCCGAACTGGTCATCATCGCGCCCGCGACAGCCAATCTCATCGCCCGCTTGGCGCACGGCCTGGCCGACGACCTGCTTTCCGCCCTGATGCTGACTGTCCGCTGTCCGGTACTCATCTGTCCCGCCATGAATGTGCAGATGTGGAAACACCCCGCCACGCAGGCCAACACCAGGCTCCTGCGGTCGTACGGCTACAAGCTGGTCGGCCCTGCAGCGGGCCGTCTCGCGTGCGGCATGGAAGGTGCCGGGCGCATGGCCGAACCGGCGGAGATTGTCGAAGCCGCGTGCAAGCAGCTTGAGGCGCGTGGCTCGTAGCTCTTGGCTCGTAGCTCTTGGGTCTTCGCTCTTGGGTGCACAGGCGGCGCGAGCCATGCGTAATCCAAAACCCAAAATCCAAAATCCAAAATCGTTCCTTATTACCGCCGGCCCCACCGTCGAAGACATTGACCCCGTGCGCTTCATCTCCAATCGCGCGTCGGGCAGGCTGGGCGTTGAGATCGTCCGCGCCGCGCTGCGCAGAGGACATCGCGTCGTCTTCATCCACGGCCCCCTCTCCGAGAACGTTCGCCGCACGATCCCCTCTTCCCGGCGCCTGACCGAGGTGCCGGTGCGTTCGGCCGAGGACATGCACCGCGCGGTCATGCGGCACGCGCCCGCGGCGGGCGTTGTCATCATGAACGCCGCCGTGGCGGATTACACCCCCGTCAGAACTGCGCCCGCCAAGATCAAGAAATCCCGCCGGGAACTGACGCTGCGTCTGCGGCCGACGGTGGACATCCTGAAGAAGCTCGGCGAATCGAGAACCCACCGCGACGATCTGCTGCCGCCAAAAACCTCGATGCGATTGTCCTGGATACGCCCGAGGCCATGGGTGCCGAGAAGGCCACGTTCACGGTCCTTCCGCGCTGCGGCGCCCCAATGCGCCTCAGGGCGGCGACGAAGGCCCGTCTCGCGCGCGTCCTCGTGGGACTGTGCGAACGGTGCAGCCGTGGTCTCTCCTCGCGTCCCGGCGGGCGCCGCCAGGGTCAGGCGTCAGGCGTCGCTCGGTTCTAGGATTGCCTTGGTGGCGTCCCCGGATATGAGATGGGGTTGAGTGTATCAGCGCGCAAAGGAGCTGCGACAATGCCCATCGTCTTCTACTGCCGGAAATGCGGACAGAAGATCACCGCGCCCGACCAGGCCGCCGGCGGCGTGGACAAGTGCCCGA
Organism: Planctomycetota bacterium; assembly: GCA_026692735.1. Taxonomy (GTDB): domain Bacteria; phylum Planctomycetota; class SZUA-567; order H5-PLA8; family H5-PLA8; genus JAPLOD01. The sequence goes on from JAPLOD010000639.1 coordinate 14,723, forward strand.
ACTGCGGCGGCACTGTGCAAGTGCCCACGGCGGACTGGACGGGTCCGGTCTTGACAGCGGCGGCACCTCAGGCTGCGAAGAAGAGCTTCCCCACGGCCCTCGTTGTCCTGCTCGTCGTGGGCGTCATCTTTGTTCTGTTCTTCGTGATGATGCCGATCATCGCCGCCATAGCCATTCCCAGCCTGCTCCGCTCACGCGTGGCGGCGAACGAGACGGCCGCGTGCGCGTCATGCAAGGCCTATGCGGAAGCGCAGGAGATCTACCGCCGCACCGATTACGACGGTGACGGCGTGCTGGCGTACGCGCAATCGTTGAGAGGCGACCACAGCCTCTTGGAGCAACGCGCCGGAGCAGGCGATCTGTGTCTGATTGACAGGTCCTTTGCGTTTGCGGAGGGGCCGCCGAGTGCCTCGCCCATGCCCAAAGCCGGCTACTGCTTCAAGGTGCTCAAAGCACAAGGGCCGCACGCCCCGGGAGGCGCGCGGAACTACGTCGTGAACGGCAATATGACAGGCGGATACGCGTTGGTGGCCTATCCATCCCAATACGATGGCACGGGGCGCGACACGTTTATCATCAGCGACGCGGGCATGATCTACCAGGCCGATCTCGGGCCGCAGACTCCCGCTCTTGTTGAGACGATGACCGAGTTCGACCCGGATCCGAAGACCTGGGTTGTGTCGGAGTAAGGAGTCATCTGGCCATCGCGTCCAGGTACTTCACGGACTCCTCGACCCAGCCGCTGCCCCACATGTGCTTGCGCAGCGGGCCGTCGGCGTAATCGTGCAGGATGCCGAGGCTCTCCATCAAGGCGTGAGCTTGCTGTACCTGGGGACGAAAATTCTCGTACCCCGACAGCGCCAGCCGCTTGGTCTTCTGGAACGGCTTCGACTGCTCCTTCAGCAGCCTGGTGATCTGGTAGGCCTCGAAGTTCTCCTGCGTTCCGAAGATGTCACCCATGCCGAACTGATCGGGTTTGGCCTTCATCAACGGAGCATCCCAGGCGCTGGCCGCGTCGAACAGCTCCGGATGCCGCAGGATCAGGCCGAAGGCGCCCCAGCCGGACTTGCTGAAGCCGAGGAGCAGGCGGCGCGCGGTTCTGGCGGGGTAGAGCTGGTCCACCGCCGGCAGCACCACCTTCAGCATGTAGCTCTCCTGCCGTATGCCGGCATCGCCTGGGTGGTCGGCGTACCATGGCAACTGCGCGAAGCTCGGCGCCACAGCGACCAGCTTGTGCTTGTTGTGCAGGTCCAGCTTCCTGATCTCCGTCAGGCCGTCGCCATAGTGATGCTCCTCTTTGGCTTCGACCGGCAGGACGAAGAGCAAGCGACGCTGCTCGGCACTGCCGGCATCTGCGGGCGCGAGGATGCGGAGCGTCGTGGGCTGGCTCTGATAGGGCGAGTTGATGGTGAAATGCCTGACTCCGTCGGCATCGGTGGCGTTCTCGGTGATGGTGAACTCAGCCCCCAAGGCCATCGGCAGGCCCGCCATTGCGAGAAGCACCAGCGACACGAGTGCTGTACGCCGCTGCATTATCGTTGCCCCGAGCAGTCCGTGCGGAGATGCATACTACGCCGAACGCTCGCCGCGCCAGTGGAAAACACCATCTGTTCCGCGGCGCTGCAATCTCCCCGATTGTTGGCGCGGCAACCCAGGAGGATTGCCGCACGGCGTCTGCTGCCGGCAGAGGAGTGCTACGGCGGATGCGGCAACTGGTTCAATACAGGAAGTTGAAGACGAACTCCAGCGTCTCGTGCTGCGCCAGTTCCGCCGGGAACGGCTCGCTCAACGGGTCCGCAGCGCGCTGGATGGCCACCTTTGCGCTGGCCGCATATTCGTCGGGAAGCTCCTTTGGCGTGCGCGAGACTTCAGTCGCTTCGAGCAGTTTCCCGTCCTTGCGCACGACGATCCTGAACGTCACGATGCCGGGCGCGAAGCGCATCCGGTTGCGCGCGACCCGCTCGGCCTTCCACTTGTTGTCAATTCGCCGCGCCAGCGGCTTCACATAGGCTGTTCGTGCATCGTACCGCTTGGCAAAGCGCGCCTCATCGAAGCCGTCGGCGGACGATTCCAGGTTGATCGTCGTGACATCGCTGACGGCCTCATCGTGGCCGGGCCGCAGCGTGCCGTCACCCTCGTGGCCCTTCGCGCCGGGGCGTGCCTGCACGCCGACTCTCTCCCCGGCTTCCCCGCCGCGCCCGTCGGTCTTGCCCCTGCCTTCCAGCAACGCCCTGAATGCTTCCAGTTCGTCCACCGTCCTGGCTCGCGGCGTGGTTCTGTCAGGCACGGCAGCGCTGCTGCCTTCGGGGTCCGTCGCCGGGGAAGGAGAGGGTGGCGTCGGCGTGGACCGTTCTGGCTCCACTGTGCGCTGTTCGGTGGCGGTCTTCTTGGCTCGCGGCCGGCCTGCACCGTCCCCGAGGTCCGCCTCAGCGACAGCCCGCGTCGCGGCCGGCAGCGCTCTGTCTCCGGGAGCAGGCTGCTGGGTCTGAGGCGTCTTCGCCTTTGCCGTTTGCCCCTTTGCCTTCTGCTCATCGGGCGGCGGTGAGACCAGAGCCTTCAGGGGCTGTTTCTGATCCGGCGGGCGAGAGTCGCGCTCGGAGCCTTTGCCCGCGTCGGGGTTGCCTTCCTTCTTGACCGAACCGCTCGTGTCGCTGGTCGCCACTGCCGGCAAGTTCCCCTCGCCGCGTTGCTGCAGGTACCGGATGTCCTTGCTCTGGCCGCTGTCAAGGAACGGGTCGCCACGCGGCAGGTTCTTCGGGCCACGATCGGCTGCGGTGCTGTTGCGGTCGGACAGGTAGCCGTCCTTGGGCACCTCCTTGGTAGTCTTGCTTTCGTCGAAGGCCGCGATGGGCTTGGGGGCCAGCGGCGGCAGATCGGGTTCGACGAGTCTGCGCTCTGCGGCGGGCTTCGTCTCAGCGGGCCTTGGCGGTTGAGCGAGATCCGGTACGGGCAGGGCTGCTGGCGGCGCGGCAGGGGCAAGGGCCG
>JAPLOD010000640.1 GCA_026692735.1 Planctomycetota bacterium
AGTTCGTCACTACCACGCCCGCCGCTGGGCCAAGGCTCTTGCCCACAACTGTTCACGCCACATCAATGCCAGCCACCGCTTCGCCTTTGAATCCGTGGCTCATTTCAACGCCGCCGCCTGAAACCCGTTCAGCCCATACAAGTATCACGCATACATTGTGAACCAGGAAGTTGCACGCCGGCACATGGAGCGCGCGGACTTTGCAGCCGCGCTGCCGTACGCGCTCGGCTCCGCGGAGCGCGGCAGCGGCGACGGCATGAAGCTCTTGGTGACTTGCTATGAGACTCAAGGAAAGTGGGATGACGCGGCGGTATGGGTGGAGCGGCTCGCGGAACTGGACGGCGGCGGACTCGATTGGTTCTTCTGGTGCAAGCGGACCGGAAAGGGGCCCCTCGCCAGGGCTCAGCAGGCGGCGGAAGCGACTGCGCAATATAACCGCAAGCCTGATGCCCGCTTGGATGGCGAGCTCGGCGTCTATCACCTTGTGGTCGGCCAACCGGACAAGGCGCTGCCCCGTTTTCAGAGGGCCTTGGAGCTGTCTCTCAACCCCGCGCAGGGCTTGTACGCCGCGTTGACGGCCGAGACGCTCAAGAACACGGCGGCGCGTGACGCGGCGCTCGAGGTCGCGATAAAGAAGGGACCGCAGTACGAGAGCGGCAACGGGGGACGCCGGCGGCCCGCCACCGTCAAACTCGCCGCCATCTTCAAGGAGGTATTCGCCAAGGGCCCGAACGGGCTTCTGGACACAGTCGCGATTGATGCTCTGGCCGGCGGCGCGCCGGCTGACGAGGCCACGGACATCCACTATTTCACCGGCTGGTTCCTGGACCAGCGCGGCCTCAAGGAGGAAGCGAACGGCTACTACCTCCGTGCAGCGCAGGGGACCAAGGAGCGGCTCACCCACGTGCTGGCGCGTGACATTCTGCGCGCCCGCAAGATTGATGCTGAACAGCCGCCGCCGAAGGCGATCCCGACGGAGAACGTGGACCTGACGTTCTGAGCAACCTCTGGATCGTCTTTGCGGGGCGGGAGTGCGGTTGGCACAAGACCGTTGCTCCCGTTCCGGCTTGAAGGCCGAAGTCCATGGTTCACGGGAAGCGTACATGGTCAAGGCGCAGACGAACGAGAAGGTCAACAACGACAGCGGCACACGGCCCCGTGACGGGCGGGCTGCCGACGTTCAGGATGTCGTGGCGGAGGCCGGGGTGCTTGTGGTTGATCAAGGTTTGATCTCGCATGCCTGGCGGATCGCCGCGAAGTGCTCGTCTTGGAAATGATCGCGGTGAAAAATCACAAAGCCCTTGGCGCCCAACTGTCGGGAGGCGTCTATCTGCGCGCGGAGCACTTCTGGGGCCTGCCGTTCGGGGTAGATCGCGCTCCAGCTAACGGCCATCCCGGTGACGAGATCGCAATCCCCCAGGCAGTTCTTGGTCTCCAGGGCCCGCTGCCGGAAGACATCAGCGCTCTTTGTGTATACCTGCGGCACGTAGAAGTCGAGGTATCCGCGCCGGGCCCAGGTGGCCCAGTCGCGCCCAATATGCCAGTCCGGATTGCGGCCGCACGACCCGTTGGCCGATAGCCACTTGCCGGGATGCTTGGCCATGACCAACTCCCGCAGGCGGGCAATGAAGTCGCTGCACATGAAGGCCGCGAGGTTCTGGAGCGCGGGCCGGGCCGCCACCGGGTCCTTGCGGATCTCAATGCCGAACCACTGACGGCACAGCCGTTCGCAATACTCGCAGTAACAGTAGTCCGCCCCCCAGTTGAAGCCAGGCTCCTCGATGTGAATTCCGGCCAGGTCGGGGTAGCGTTCCATCAGTCGGCCGAGCAGGTCCAGCTCGAACTTGCGCACCTCCGGGCGGATGAAGCACAGCCCCTTCTCATCCGCTTTCCCGTCGGCATTGACGGCCGCCCACTGGGGATGCTCGCGCAGCTCGATGCCTCGTGACGCGTCCTTGTAGATCCACGGCGAGAACCAGGCGTGGACCTGCATTCCCCGTTTCGTGGCCGCCTGAAGAATCTCGCCGTAGGCATCCCAGGCAGCCTGCGGCTCCGACTTCAGCAGCTCCGGCCGATCCAGAGCCGCGATGTGGAGCGAACTGCTCCATACGAAAAGGCTGTTGATCCCGGCGGCTTTGAGCCGGTCGAGGCTTTCGGCAATCTCCCGCACGCCTTCGGTGCGTTCCGTGGCTTTGACGAATCCCCACCACACGCCCCGCAGTTGGCCGTCAGGAAACTGCTTGCTGACGAGTTGCGCGTCGTCCACGTAGAGTTTGCCCAGCCGGAACCCTTTGCTCTCCTGGCCCGATGCAGCGACCATCACCGCAAACCGCTGGACTCCCTCGGGGATGCGGAAGGCGCCCGCGCACTGTTGCCATTGGTCGCTTGGCCGCAAGAGCGCCACGCTGACCGGAATGGTGACGCGCTGCGTGTGGTCCGCCTCCTCAGAGGGCCAGCCGGTCACGCCGACCTTCGCCGAAGGAATCGTGCCCTTGTACCAGAAGGTGAAGACGTAGTTGGCGCCGGGTGCGCAGGCCAAGGCGCCTCTGGCGCGATAGCCGTCGTTCTCCGCAAGGATGATCGCGCCACTGACGCTGCGGTTCTCCGGCATGTCCTTGGCATCCTTGGGCGTGTGCCACTTGCTCAGTTCCAGGCAGGCTGCTGCGTTGCCGGAGTGCTTCTCATCCTCTGTTCGCGTCAGCCGCAGGCCACCGGCGCCAACGTAGGTTCCCCAGCCTTTGGGCGCTCCACCGGCGGCCAGTTCCTCAGCCGAAGGGTTGCCGACGAGGTTCTCGGCCGCCGTGGCCAAAGACGACACCAACATGACGAACACGCCGCAGGCAGCAAGGCATCGCATCGGACCAGACCTCCATTGACACTGCAGTTTGCCGCTTTGTGAGAGCGAGGCTAAGCCTGGCCGTCATCGCATGCAACAGTCCTTCTGCCTGCCCTGGGGCCGGATGCACATTGTTGATTGCGCGGCTGATCCAGCCACGGCAGCTCCTGCATCCCGACGACCATGCCGCGGAGGTCGCCCTTGGGGTAGAGGCCGGGACGGATCGTTGCTGGGGGACAGGGCGGGCCCTCGCGCGGATGGTCGCGGGACCGTGCGTGGCCGCGGCCATCGTTCCATCTGCGTGCGACATAAACGTCTGCCTTGTTTCCACATATTCCCACGCAACCGCGCTCTGGTAAGAACGTCTACAATAGTCAGGGAGGGCGTATCGTGAGAAGAACCAGCGCATTCTCGACCAGATCGAACGAGGCGGACCTCAGTGCCCGTCTGGCGGGCGCTAACTTCCGCGCCGCCGCGGCACCGTTTTCTCAACGCGCTGCCAGACGTGGCCCTACGCTGCTTTCCGCAGTGTGCGTTCTCGCGCTGGCCTGGTGCTGTTCTCTCTCCGACGCAGCACTGACACTGGACTGCCTGGCAGCGGAAAACGATGCGGGCATCAAACCAGGGACCGTGGTCAGCTCCGGGCCGCGGGAGCAACACGCCTCCGAGGAGATGAGGAAGCTCGAGGCGGACATCGCGAAGCTGGCCGAGGCCGTCAAGGCCAGTGTTAGAGTGTCTCCACCACTTCATGAAAAAGAACAGAGAATGGAAATGGGTTCCCGGGAGGGAGTTAGTCGGCGCCACACTTGCCGCCCTCGCCGCGGTCGGTGATAAGCGGGCAGCGGCAGCAGTCATCCACTACACGCGCAATCCGGGGTGCGACTTTCTCTTCACCGAACTCACCGGGTGCCTTTCCGTGATCGGCCACAAGGCGCTTCCTGAGCTGCTGGCGGACGTCAGGGAGGGCATCGCGAAGAGGGATTTCAGCTACGAGCAGATGCAGTTGGCCGGGGTCCTTGGGAACATCGGCGCCAAGGAAGCGGTGCCTCTATTGCGGGAGTTTCTGGATCTGCAATACGACGACCAGTGGCGTGAGCGCGACTTCAAGTCCGTCGCGATCGGCGCGCTCGCCAAGCTCAACGCGGTGGAGGAGATTGACCGGATCGCCCAGGAATATCCGAAAGCCAGGGAAGAAACACAGTACGTCATCATCGAGTCACTGAAGCAGCTCTGGAAGAACGACACCAAACGCGTTCTCCAATACATGATCTCCGGCAACGGAGATCACAGGACCGGCGTCGCGGGCAGGATTCTCGCCCAGATTGGCAGGAGAGAAGACTACCAGGCGCTGAAAGGGAAAGTCCGAGAAGGCGGCCCTGAGTACCAGGCGGCCGCGTACGGCACGATCAAGGTGCTCGCCGCGAGCCTCATCAGGATGGAGACCGACCAGAAGACCAGGGCCATACCCCCTTTGCCTGCCACGGAGTCGTGGGCGAAGGAGAGATCGGAGCTGCGTGTGCTGGTTGATGCACTGGAGGAGGGCATTCACGATGAGAGAACTGCCAGCCTGCTGGCGCGCGAGTTCGAGTTCTTGGACGGGCAGATGCAGTTCGCCACGTTGGGCTGTCTCGCGAAGTACTACGGGAAATCGCCGCGGAACGTGATTGCCGAAGTCATTTCGCCCCGGGGGATCGTAAGCGCGCTAAGGTCAGGATCTCCGCAGCCGCTGTTGGACGCGATAGCCGAGGCCCTGCCGGCTATGGCAGAAGGGGAACGGAAGGAGGCCATCGCTTCTGAATTGCGTAAGCTGCCGGACGATACAGCCAAGCGCATCCTGGCGGCTATGGCCGCTTCGAACCGCAAGTGACCTAGCCGTATTCCGGGGCCTGATGCAGCGCCGACTGACGGCATTCAATGGAGGACAATTCGCCTGGATGGTATCCTGCGGTGGCAAAACACGCTTTGCCTGGAGACAAGCGATGCCCATAATAGCCTGGGAGCGAGCCGCTAGAGCAACTCGGAGCGACTCATCCAGGAAATCCCGTTATGAATGCCGAGTCCTTGAAGCCGCCTCGTCATCCCCTGCAGTTCAGCCTTGCAGGGCTGCTTTTTTTTGTGCTGTTTGCCGGAAGCGTTGCGGGCGTGGTCGTGAGGTGGAATCCGTGGGTGATCGTGCAGGAGGAATCGCATGGCGCAACCCTGCCGGGCGGAAAGTATCTTATCGAACCCGTGGGCGGTAACGCAATTCTGGTTGACGCAACTACCGGCAAGACTGTGCAAACCATTCCGGGCAGCTTCGAGGCACTCTATCCCGATGATGGCAAATCCCGCTTCATGATTGTGCAGGCCGACGGAGCCGTGCAGATCTGGAACGGCGCGAGCGGAGAACGCGTGCTCACCTTTACCCACAGGGCTAAACCATTTGAATGGAACGCCAATCCTGTCTCGCCGGATGGCAACCACGTGGCACTGCTCGGCCTGGATGACAAATTGCGCGTTTGGCGCACGGTGGACGAAGCGCTTCTGGCCACGCTTGACGAGCCCGGCAAGATCAAGAGCGCATTTTTTGCTCCCGATGGCAAGCGCCTGCTCATTCGAGGCGACCAACCTTGGTACATGTGGGACCTGGATCAGAAGCGCTGTGTCAAACTGAATGCACCTGAGACCGATTACGCTTACTTCTCACCTGACAGCAAGCGGCTGTGGATTGGCGGACATGGGATATTCAGCACTGACACTGGCGCCCGCATCCTCGAATTGCAGCCAGCATGTTACGCAGGTGGATTCTCACCAGACGGCAAGCGCATCTGGGGCAGCAACCCGAACGAACTCTGTTTTTGGGACGCAGCAACAGGTTCGCGGCTGCACGCCATGAACGTTACGGGCGGCGTCGAGTTCTCGCCCGACTGCCGAATGTTCCTGACGACCCGCGTTGGTGACTGCGTGCGTATCTGGGACGGCGTCACATACGAACAACTGGGCTCGTTCCATATGCCAGCGATTTTCGATGCCGTGTTCGATGCCGACGGACACCGGATCGTCACCACAACAAGCGACGACAAGAAAGTCGTCTGGGCTCAGCGCTTTCCTGCGCACCGCGGCGGCCATCTCATGCGCCCGGAAGTCTGGCTGGCCGTCGCCTTCGGAATGCTATGGTTCTGGCGTGTGTGGGGATGGCTCAAACCGCGCCACGGCAGAACCCAGGGAACGCCCGTACCATCGTCGCCCTTGAAGAACACAGTAGAGGAGTGACAACGTGAGCACGATAGAGACAATCGCCGTGGTATGGAATTCCGGCCCGGTCAGCGGGAAGATTGACGCGGTCAACGGGCGCATCAGCGCGGCGCGCCTTGCGGCGGGCCAGGGCACTGCGTCGGCCGAAGAGTTCCGCGCGGCTTCGCAAGGGCCGGTGAGGCTGGAGCTGACAGTGGCCGAGGCGCGCGTCGCGCGCGGTGCCAACTCCACGCTGATCCAGCTTCGGTGCGGGAAGAGCCCGGTCGCATTCCTTCTGCGAGACGTCAAGGCGGCCGCGCCGATGTACATTCCCGAGTACGGCGTGGCGATCACCAGCGCGTCCGATCCCCGCGGCTACGCGGAGATCGCAGAGAGCGTACGCCGGCAGGGGCTGGTCTCGGAACTGCAGCGCATCGCGAACGATCCGGAGGAAACCTACGAGAAAGCCGCGGCGCGGAACCGCAGCATGCAATGCCCGACGTGGCTGGGCCTCGGCCGTGACCTGCGCATCTTCCGCGTCAGCAACGAGGAGCACGGCGGCTACTGGGGCTGCATCGTCCCGGCGTTTCATTCGTTCCAGTGCACGCTGCCGGAGACAGACAATCAGCCGTACGCCCTGAACTTCGCCATCGGACCGGGCTCCGCCTGCCGCCTGCGGGTTCAGCGCCGCCTGGAGGACGGCGTGCTGCCGATCGTGCGGTCGGTCCAGCGGGAAGGCGACGTGATCTACCAGGTGACGGCCTTCGCGACGCTGGAGACCCAGCCGCTCTCGGCGACCGCGGTGCGCGGCTCCGACTGGCGCGCGGCGTACGCCCACACGCTCGGCAACATGTACTCGGCCGAAGAGAAGGCGCAGCTCCAGGACCTGATCGCGAAAGAAACGCACGGGCGCGAGGAAGAACTGGTCTGCTGCGTGCGCGTGGAAGCCGTGAATTCCGGGCGCGTGCCGCGCTACGCCTGGATGAGGGCGGCGCGCATCTCAGCGGGCAAGGCGCACAAGTTCGAGAACGGCTGTTCCACCGTCGGGCCGGAACGCGTCTATGCGGTGCAGCGCATCAACGGCGGGCCGATGCCGCAAGAAGAGATGGCGGTGCTGCTGCAACCGGGCGAGTGCGTGGTCTTCGACATGCTCGTGCCGCACCAGCCGATTTCCCGCGAGCGAGCCGGCAAGCTGGCCACGCTCGACTTCGAAGCGCACCTGGACGCTTGCCGGAAGTACTGGCGCGAGAGACTGGCCGCCGGGGCGCAGATCAGCGTGCCGGAACGGGAGATTGACGAGCGCATCCGGGCGGGGCTGCTGCACCTGGACATCAACACCCTGGGCCAGGAGCCCGACGGCAACGTGCTGACGTGCGTGGGGTGGTATTCGCCGATCGGGTCGGAAAGCGCGCCGATGATCCAGTTCTACGATTCGATGGGCTGGCACCGCCTGGCGGAACGCGCGCTGGACTTTTTCCTGGAGCGGCAGCGCGAAGACGGATTCATCCAGAACTTCGGCGGCTACCAGCTCGAGACCGGCCCGGTGCTGTGGAGCGCGGGCGAACACTTCCGCTACACGCGCGACGAGCAGTGGGCGCGGCGCGTGAAGGGCAAGCTGCTGCGGTCCTGCGAGTACCTGCTGCAGTGGCGCGCGCGCAACAAGAAGGAAGAGCTGCGCGGGAGAGGCTACGGCCTGCTCGACGGCAAGGTCGCCGACCCCGAGGATTTCTTCCATTCGTTCATGCTCAACGGCCTCTCGTACCTGGGCCTGCAGCGCGTCGCCGAAATGCTGGAGACGATTGACCCGGCGGAGTCGCGGCGGCTGGCGAAGGAAGCGGCGGAGTACAAGCAGGACATCCGCCAGTCGTACCACGAAGCGCTGGCCCGCTCGCCGGTGATTCCGCTGGGCGACGGGACCTGGGCGCCGGCGCCGCCGCCGTGGTCCGAGTACCGCGGGCCGGTGTCGCTGTACACCGAAGGCGGCAACTGGTTCACGCACGGGGCGTTCGGCGCGCGCGACTCGCTCATCGGGCCCCTGTACCTTGTGATCTCCGAGGTGCTCGAACCCGGCGAACTCGGCACGACGTTCCTGCTGAACACACATCAGGAGCTGATGACCGTCGAGAACGCGGGCCTGTCGCAGCCGTATTATTGCCGGCACGACTTCGTGCACCTGAAACGCGGCGAGGTAAAGGCGTACCTGAAGACCTGGTACAACCAGTTCACCGCGTTGCAGGACCGCGAGACCTACACGTTCTGGGAACACTACTTCCGCGCCAGCCAGCACAAGACGCACGAGGAAGCCTGGTTCCTGATGCAGACGCGCTGGATGCTGTTCCTCGAAGAAGGAGCTACGCTGGCGTTCCTGCGGGCGATCCCGCGCGGCTGGTTGAAACAGGGCCAGCGGATTGAGCTGCGGAATGTGGGGACGTACTTCGGCGCGGCGTCGCTGCGCGTCGAATCCAGGCTGGACGAGGGAGTGCTTGAGGCGACGGTGGAGTGCCGTTCGGACCGCCGGCCGAAGGAGGTCACGATCCGCCTGCCGCACCCCGACGGCGCCACAGCGACCTCAGTGGAGGGCGGGACGTACGATGCGGCGACGGAGACGGTGCGGGTCAGCGCGTTCGACGGGGGAGCGAACGTGTTGCTGAGGTTCTAGGCCTGTCGGGGCTAGCCGCGTTCGTCATGGCCTGACGAGGAGCAGCATGCCTTGTCCGGCGGCCAGCCAGTTATTCTCGCCGGCCCACGGCTCAACCGCACCCGTGTAGGCGTTGACCTGCATCACCGTTCCCGGGGCCTTGAACTTCACGCCGAACGAGGCGGAGCGGTGCAGGTCCTTGTTGACGACGATCACGTGCGGCCGGCCCTCCGGCCCCTCGAATTCCCCGACCAAGAGGCTGCCGCCGCTGACGCCGCTCAGGAACTTGCTCGTCTGAATGCCGCCGCAGCCCGCCGGCACGTCCGGATGGTGAAAGACATTGACGCTCTTGAGCGTGAGATAGGCCGGCCCGAGCTTGTGAATCTGCAGGTTGACGCGGCGCAGCATATCCCAGGTGGGGGTCTTGTTCCCGAACTGGTCAACCGGGGCCAGGCGATAATTGCCGGTGGCCGGCGCGAAGTACGTGAAGTAGCTGATGCCCCGTCCGCCATAGGCCAGTGTCGTGTAGAGCTGAAAGCGCAGGCCCGCCTCGGTCGGTTCGGCGTAGTGGAAGTGCGCGTTGGCGAGGACGATGTTCCAGAAGGGGAGGCTGTGGTTGAGGGCGGCTTTGCGCACCGCCTCCAGGTTCTGGAAGTAGCCCTGCCGCAGGGAACCGTCGTCCATGAGGGCGTAGTGGTCATAGCTGAGGAACGAAGGCTTCACTGTCTCGACAAACTTCTCCAGGTACTCATCGTAGGTGGGAACGCCCATCTGGCCCGGCGAGGCGTAGTTCGGGAAGAGGTTGATGTAGGCCAGCGCGTCCGGCGCAGCTTTGCGGTACGCGGCGGCCCAGTTGCCGAGGCCGGGATAGGCTCCCGCACCAGGCTCATCGCGCAGGTAGTAGCCGAACACGGCCTTATGCCCCGCGACACGCTTCACCAACGCCTGGGCCCTCTTCGTGATCTCGCCCTCGTCCAGAGCGGCCTCGGCGTCGCCGACGTGGGTGCTTGGGTCCGACACAATGCACTTCAGCCCGGCCTGGCCCACGAGGTCGAGATGCTCCGGCGCGACGAACCCCGCGAGGTTGAAGCCGCAATCGCGGATGTTTTCCAGCGCCTTCAGGTCCCCCGGAGTCCAGCCCCAGGGGAGAATGGCGAACTCTTCCGGCTTCAGCATGGTCTCCGCCCTCCGTTCGTCCGCTGCCGCTGTGAGCGCCAGCAGGCAGGAAATCGTCGTGACGAACGCCGCGTTTCGCATAGTCCCTCCTTGCACCGCAGTCTGTTCCCTGGTCCCGCGTAGCCGCCGGGCGCGAAGGTGCCGCAGGGCCGGCCTGTTCGCTGTTGCGCCATCGGCCACGCTTCGCCGGCAGTGGATACGGGGGAGAGCATAGCACAAGAGGCACGTCAGGCAAAGGCGGCCCCGCCAAAGCATTTTCGTGCAGGATTCTCGCGGCTTCGTCGTTTATCTTAGTGATGAAAGGCGCGCGGCGATACTTCGGGTTGGCGGACGGTCCGGCCAGGTCCACGCTCGACCAGCGGAGCGGCGAGCAGACTCATGCGGAGCCGTCGCCGGACACGCGAGCGGACGCGCCGCATGGCCTGCGGCGGCTGCTGGGCTGGCTTCTGGGCTCGCGCGATCCGCGCGACACACAGCGGTGAGGCCAAGTCAGTCGCCATAGTGTGTGCGCGCACGATGCACGAAGACCGTGCGGCTGCGCTCATCTATCGAGTACACAATGCGGTCCCTGCAGGTCAAGCGCACCGAGAAGAAGCCCTGAAGATCCCCGACCAGCCTCTTCCCCGCGAACGGATCAACCGCGATGTCGTGCAGCAGGACTTCCCGGAGTTTCCGCTGCAGGCGAGGCGAAAGCTTGCGCACGTCCTTGGCTGCTTCCTTCGTGAAACGGATGGCGTAGGGAGTCACTCCTTTGCCCCCAACACGGCTTCAAAGGGCAAGGTATCGCCGCGCTTCATCTGGGCGACGGAACGTTTCATGCTGGCCCGGAAGCCGGGAATGGCGAGCAACTCCAGGGTCTCCAGCAAACTCTCGTAGTCCTCCTCGGACAGGAGCACTGCCGCTCCGCTGCGGTGTCGTATCCGGTAGATGTGGTGACCTTTGGTCGCCCGTTTCACGAGGCTAAAGAAGTCTCGCCTTGCGTCTGTAGCCGTGATTGCGGTCATGCGGTCCTCCCTGACATGTACGTTCCACCGTACATATCTTAGTCACAGCCATTACGTTGTCAAACAGCACACAATCGGTCGCAGACAGGGCGGCTGCTATGTCCGTCTTTCCTCCACGAGCGAGCCGCCGAGGTATTTGTGCAGGATGCTCGAGATGAACGTCTGGTAAGGGAGGCCTTCCTGCGCCGCGCGGGTTTGAATGCCAAGGAGGTCGCGTTCGGACAGGCGGATATTGATGCGCCTGTTCTTACGCAGCGTCCGTTCCGCGCAGCGCCTCAGTCTGGCGATCTCGGCCGCCCGGTTCCTTGACGGCTGCCATTCGCCGCGTTCGTATGACTCAAGGATGTGCCGCTCGTCGCGGTCAAGCATTGGCTTCTTCTTCATGGTCGCCTCTCAGGTACTTGCTCGTCGCCTTCCGGCTGGGGATGATCGTCTTGAGCACGATATCGTCGCCAAGGTGTTCGTAGGGCACCAGGTACGCGTAATCCGCGATGGCAACAACAATGATCTTCTGGCCACGGTGTTTCATCCAGTTAGGGTGCTCCACCACATCAAGCACCTCGCCCCGCTCCAACAGCACGGCGACCTGCTCGAAACACACGCCCCGCACTCTCAACAACCATTCGTTCTTCCCCTCGTCCCAGCGGAGCGTACCCATGCCCGCAATTTAGCCGATGTGTGCCTTTTGTCAATCCAATGTCATCAGCGCAGCACGGCCTTGCGGCCTTGGCTATTGACGGCCGCCACTCCGTGGCACGCGAATGGAGGCGGGGCGCGGGCAGCACGTAAGGACACCCGCGCGCGAAACTTCTTGACGGGATGGTTTAGCTGCGAATAATGCGCGCATGGGGCGTATTGCGCGAGCGGCGGTGCCCAACGTGCTGAACGGTGAAGGCGGCAGCGGAGAGTTTCGTGCGCATCCCAGAACATTCCCCAAAAAAAGTCCCTACATCCCGATTTGAATGGGCTCTCCCCCCATTCTCTTTGGGAGAGAGAAATGGAGGATGGCGATGAGCAAGGGCCAGTTCCAGCGATGCCCGCCCGGCCAGAAAACGGCCAGGATGCTGAAGGTGGAGGCGAACTTGGGCCGGACGCTTGAGGAAGACTACAGAACGGAATACCTTGAGGGCGCGCTGGGACAAAAGAGGCTTGCTGGTCGTTGGGGTGTCGGTCGTAGCCTGATATTTGGGAGCGGCCTTGCACGCGGGCGAAGGTCGTGGGTGGAGATGCTCGGCCTTCCGAAGAAGAGGGAAATCGCGGCTGCGGAAGGCCGCGGCCATGGTGCGGGTGTCGGCAGTTGCCCACTGTGCGGTGTTGCGGATATCCCGCTTGATTCCGCCCATTGGATTCCACGGGAACACGCTGGCCCGGATGACTGGTGGAACAAGCTTTCGGTTTGCCCGAACTGTCACCGACGACTCGACCGCGGTGACACTAAGACGATTAAGGCAGTCCGCGTTCTCATGGTCTGCCGCATCGCGGAGAGGTTTGTGGCGAAGAACCCCAGAATTGCGCCGGAGGAACTCGATTCCGTAATGGCTCAGATCGTCACCAGAAAGGCGGACACGCGAAAACCGTGACGAAGCCCACGGGCCGCCACTTGCCGGAGTCATGGCCTGCCGGCGCGCGCGGATCGGACTCCTACCACGTTTCGCGGGACCTTGGTGTCTCCCCGATCACTTCCCCTTCCTGTAGTCGTCCGCATACATCCCGATTTCGCCGAAGGGGATCGGCTGGAAGCTGAGGCGGTTGGCGAGGGCTGAGCCGTCCTTCATTGTGAAGTCGTTCTTCCCGGGATCGGCGAAGCCGGGGTTCTCCGCGACGAGCCAGTTGTCCATCAGGTCGTTGCGGCCGGGGTCGCGGAGAAGGAAGCTGCCGCAGTTCAGCACCACGTTGCGCCAGATGTTGCTGGAATCGCAGTTTTCGTAGAGCCTGGCCAGCTCCGGATAACGCGTGACATACGGCGGCTCGGTGGGCTTGACCTCCTGGATATGCTTCTTCGCCTCGCCGTCCAGGAATGACTTCCACCGCCCCGCGCCCCACGCCGAGAAACTCACCGCCGCCTTGCATTCGACGAAGAGATTGTTCTCGACCCAGTTCTCCTTGCCGCCGTGAATCTGCACGCCGCCGAAACCGCCGTCCGCGCAGCGCTGGAAGATATTGCCGTAGATCACGGTGCCGCAGATGGCGTCGTCGAGCCGGATGCCGGCCTGCCCGCAGCCGAGACCGTTGCCCATGTCGTGCCAGTAGTTGTAGCGGTAGACGTTGCCGCGGTAGGTCGGATTGCCCCACATGTCCGCACCGCCCTGGTCGTCGGATTCGAGCAGCACGCGGCGGATTTCGTTGTACTCGATGACGTGGTCGTTGCCTTCCACGCGCATGGCGCTGCTCGTGTTGTCGTGGAACAGGTTGTGCGCGATGCGGTTGCCGACGCCGTTGAGCAGCACGCAGGGCGTGTAGGTGTGGTCAATGCGCGAGAGATGATGGACGTGGCAGTTCTCGATGAAGTGCCCGCTGGGGGAGAGCGTCTTGCGGTCGCCGCCCGATACCACCATGCCGCCGCGGCCCAGCGTGTGGATGTCGCAGCTTAGGACGCCGTGCTTCACGCCGCCGTCAATCGTCACGGCATTGCCGCCGAACTTGCGAATGGTGCAGCCCGCGAGCAGGCACGACTCGCCGCCCTTGATGCTGATGGCGTCGCCGCGGCCGTTCTCCCACAGCAGCCCCTCAAAGGAGACATACGACACGCCGTCGAGTTCCACCAGCGGTTTCTCGAGCATCGAGACTTCGATGAGCGCCTTGTCGAGCGCCACGGGCGAGACGCCCGTGCTACGCGGATCGTTGGGCGGGTAGAAGTAGAGAATGCCGGTGTCGCGGTCGAGATACCACTCGCCGGGGCGGTCAATCTCGCACAACAGGTTCACGGCACAGAAGCGCTGGTTCTTGCGGTAGCCGTAGCCGGCCAACGGCGGGGCGAGCGTGATCTCCCTTTTCTCGGTGTCGAGCGACGCGACTTTCTCGTAGGAATCGGCCCAGTCATGGAACCAGTAGCCGTAGAGCCACAGGTCTTTCTCGTCCTTCCAGCGCTTGGGGCGCTCATCCGTGTACTTGAGTCTGCCCTTGGCAGGCACGTCCGCGATGCGCACGTAGCCTTCATTGGGCCAGCGCGAGAACGGCATGGGTTGGCCGTCAACGTACAGCTCCAGCAGCGGGTGCGTCTTGAAGCCCCGTCCGCTGTTGAACCCACCCGGCTCGAACTTGCCGAAATCGGCGATGCCCTGCGCCTTCAGGTACGTCTGCATGACCTTGCCGCGCGATTCCTCGGGCAGCCGCGCGAGGACAGCCTCGTCGCGCACGGGCTGAAAGCCGCCGATGCGCACGCCCCCGTTGAACGTGGCACGGGCGTCCCCGCCCGTGGATGCCGCGCAATACACGACAGGCGCGTCCTTCGTTCCGGAATCATCTGCGGAGAGCTTGAACGTGTCTTTGATCCTGTACTCGCCGCCGGCGACGAGGACCGTCACGCCTCCGGCAGGCAGAGCACCTTTTTGCTTCACGGCGCGGATCTCATCGCGCGCGCGTTCCAGCGTGGCGAAGGGCTTGTCCTTCGAGCCCACGTCCGTGTCTTTGCCGTCGGGAGCGACATACAGCGTCAGGCCCGGCGCGGGCCGTTTGGCGAGTTGTACGCGGCTGGCAAGCGGATCGCGCGCGGGCTTGCCGGCTTCGAGGCGTTCGATTTCGCGAATGCGCTCGTCCGCCTCCCACGCGTGATGCCGCGGGCCGCCCGGGATGGCCTTGACCTTCTCATACGCGGCCCTGGCCTGGGCGTAGTCCTTGGCGCGCACGCTGGCCTGAGCGGCACACAGTTGCGCGAGGCTCCGCCATTGCGGAGACACATCCTGCGCGTCGGCAATCTTGAGGTACTCCGCGCGCGCGGCAGCAAAGTCTTTCGCCGCGGCGAGCGAATGACCGAGGCTCAGGCGGAGCGAGAGCCTCTCTGTCGGGCCGAGTTCGGGCATGGCGAGAAGCCTATCACACAACGCACGCGGAAGGGAAGCCCCGGCGCCTTCCTTGAGCAGCGCGAGGAGCTTCTCCAGCGCCTGCTTGCCAACCCTCGGCGGCAAATCCGGCGTGTCCAGCACCTTGCCGAACTCCGCAGCCGCCGCGGCGCCGTTGCCCTGCTTGCGCAGCAGGTCGCCGAGCTGCAACCGGAGCGCGGAAGCGAGGTCGCGGTGGAGGCCCTCCGTCTTCAACAACGCGGCCAGTTCCTTCTCGGCGGAGGCGAAGTCCTTCTTTGCCGCGGCGGTGTTTACCGCGGCCAGGCGCGCCAGGAGGTCATCCGGGAAGGAAGCATGGAAGTAGACATCGCGGAAGACTTCCTCCGCCGAGAGCGCGCGGCTATAGAGGACGAGCTCGTCAACATCGAGCACAACCGAACCGATGCCGGAGTCTGCGAAGCCGACGCGGAACTGGCCGCCCTTCGGCGGCGTGTACGCGCCCGAATACGCGCCCGACGCGGCCAGAGCGCCGTTAACGTAGACGCGCATTTCCTTGCCGTCCCAGGTGGCGGCGAGGTGGTGCCAGGCGCCGTCGGCAACGGCTTCGGTGCTGATGCCAATCGCACTGGACGGCTGCGGCCGGCCGATCTCGAAGCCGATGTGGCGGTCGGGATACCACGTCGTCAGCCGCCAGCCTTCCCAGTAGCCGTTGCCCACGGCCAGAAGCATGCCGTTGGTCGTGCCGTTGTTGCCGCGGTGCGCGCCCTGGCCGTTCTTGCGGAACCAGAGGACGGCAGTGAACGCCTTGTCCGACACATCGGCGGGCTTGGCGTAGAGATAGCCCTGGTCCAGGCGCACGGCCTTTTTCGTCGGCCAGCGGCCGTCCACGAGCTTGAAGTCGTCCTTCGGCGCGCCGGCCTTGGGTTCCATCTTGAAGAGCAGCGGCTCGCTCTTGTCGCCGGCGAGGTTGGGGATAGGATCGGCGGCGGCTTGAACCCCCTCAAACGTGTAGTAGCGGACGACCATGGCATCTTTGGCCACGATGTCGCGCCGTCTCGTCCAGTCGTCATACGAGGCACCGGGCGTCTCGGCGGCCACGGCCACCGCGACAATAACGGTAACGGCAACCGCCACACCGGCCAGAGACACCTGCGCAATCCTGTTCCGCTTCATACGGGGACTCCTTCCCGGCTGAGTGACTGTGTACCATCCGGCTCGCTGTTACCTATACACCACCTCAGTGAAGAGTTGACGGGCAGGCGGGGCCGGCTAGAGTGGGTTCGATCCAAAGGAACAGTGCCGGAGCACCTCGCCCCGGCAGAGTAGGCGATGCGGCGTTGCAGTCCAGGGCCGCTTGGGGAGGGACAACCATGATTCGTACTATCGCGCTGTTGTGTGCTGTGGCGGTCGCGCTGTGCGGCCTTGTGCGAGCGGAAGATGCGGCAGTGGATGAGCCGTTCAACGGCAAGGACCTGACGGGGTGGAAGCTCAGAGGGGACGCGGCCAAGAGCGGGTGGAAAGTCGGCAAGGCGGCGCTTGATCCTGCCGAGCCCAAGCACCTCACATGCAGCGAAGGCGGCACCGAGATGGTCAACGTGGTGAAGGGCCACGGCCAGGGCGTGGACATTTTCAGCGAACAGAAGTTCGGCGACGTGCATTTGGAGCTGGAGGTAATGGTGGCGAAGGAGTCCAACTCGGGCATCTACCTGCTGGGCGAGTACGAGATACAGGTGCTGGACAGCTTCGGCAAAGAGAATCCAAGCGCGGGCGACATGGGAGGCATCTACAGCGCGGCGGCACCGAAGGAGAACGCGTGCAAGGCGCCGGGCGAATGGCAGAAGTACGTGATTGATTTCGTCGCACCGAGATTCGACGCGGAGGGCAAGAAGACGGCGAAGGCCAAGTTTGTGAAGGTCGTCCTGAATGGCAAAGTAATCCACGAGAACGTCGAGGTGGAGAAGCCGACGGGCGGCGAGTTGTCCGCCAAGGAAGTGCCCACCGGCCCGCTGCTGTTCCAGGGCAACCACGGCCCCGTGGCGTACCGGAACATCAAGATCACGCCGGTGGCAGCGAAGTAAGAGGACGACGACTGACCATCGTCCTTCGTGCGTAACGGCAAGGTTGGTCTGTCGCAAGTCTGTGGGTTCGGCAACTCGATAGGAGGGGAGTGGCATGGCAACGTGCGGAAGTGAAGATGCCGCGGCAAAGGTGAAGAAGGCAATGGAGGTGCTGAGGGCGAAAGTTAGGAAACTGGGCGCCGCCAGTATCAAAGGTGACGCGTCCGTCGCCGGCAAGAAAGTCCCAGATTTACTGCTCGGCTCCACTGAGATAGACAACACCAGCGCGGTGGTTGATGAAGTGCAAAAGGAAACCGGCGCAACGGTCACCTTCTTCGTGAAGAGCGGAGATGACTTCGTGCGGGTGGCGACAAACGTCAAGACGAAAGACAGTTCACGGGCTGTGGGTACCGTTCTGGACCCCAAGGGCAAGGCCATAGCGGCCCTTCGGGATAACAAGAGCTTCTACGGGGAGGTGGACATCCTGGGAAACGCCTACACCGCGGGCTATGAACCTCTTTGCGGCAAGGACAAGAAGGTCATCGGAGCCATGTACGTCGGCTATCCCAAGTAAGCCGGAGTCCTCGTCCGATGTGTGCGGGCTGCCCCGGTAGACGCGCGGCGACTGTCGGGGCACGCTCGCCATGCAGCCCACTGTTGGCGATTCGCAGACGGACTGCGAGTTGGTCCCCCGTCCTTTTCCCTTCGCTGCCGCCCCGGCAACTGCGGCTTACTCGTCCACCTCGCCATCGCGTAGACCCAGCGGTAGGGCAGCGGGCTTCATACAAGTGCTGCTCAACTGCACGTGCCGTCCGGTCTGGGATGCGTCCAGCACAGCGTGCATGATATCGAGCACGTGGTACGCCATCTCGCCGCTGGCGCGGTTTGGCCGGCCTGAGCGCAGCGCGCTGGCCATATCCGCGACACCCAACCCACGGCTGTTCTCGGCATAGGGGAAGAGCAGCGGCAGTTCTGCCCAATGGTCGGCCTTGGCGCGGCGCACGCGCACTGGGCCACCGAAGCTGTTCGGATCGGGGACGCTCAGCGAACCGGCCGTGCCGTAGATTTCGATGCGCGGCACTTCGGCGCTCCAAACGTCAAAGGTGGTGACGAGCGTGCCGATGGCGCCGTTGGCGAAATCGAGGACGCCGGCGAGGTACGTCGGCGTGTTCACCTTCATCATGGTGCCGTACTTGGGCTGGCTCGTGATCATCCTTTCCGGGAACGTTACGCGCGCCGAGCCGCTCACGCGGCGCACCGGGCCGATAAGACCGATGAGCGCGGTGAGGTAGTACGGCCCCATGTCGAAGAGCGGGCCGGCGCCGGGCTGGTACACAAACTCCGGGTCGGGGTGCCAGTCTTCGGGGCCATGCGACATAAAGAACGCCGTCGCGCCGATGGGTTCGCCGATCCAGCCGTCGTCTATCAGCTTGCGGCAGGTCTGCAGGCCCGCCCCCAGGAAGGTGTCCGGCGCCGACCCGACACGCAGCTTGCGTCGTTCCGCGAGACGCAAGATCTCATGGCCGTCTTCGCGCGTTACGGCGAGCGGCTTTTCAGTATAGGCGTGTTTGCCGGCTTCCAGGGCGGCCAGAGTAACCTGAGCGTGCGCCTTCGGGATGGTCAGGTTGAGGACAATCTCGATGTCGGGGTTCTGGAGCAGTTCGCTGACCGAACAGGCGTTGGGAATCTTGAACTCCTCGGCCTTGGCCTTGGCGCGGGCCGCGTCGAGGTCGGCACACGCCACGATCTCCAGATTGTGGAAACGCTGTCCGGCCTTGCAGTAGATCCCGCTGATGTTGCCGCAGCCGATGACGCCAATCTTTGTGCGCTTCATGGTCCCTCCCCTGCGCGCTCACTTCGTGACCTGCGGTTCCAGCCATACGGTGTGCGCGTTGCCGTTGCCGCCAGGGCATTCCACGACCAGTTCCAGCTTGTCCACGCCGCTGACGTTGACCAGGCACGGCAGCGCGTCGCCGCGTTTGTGGAGGATGCCGGATTGCCACAGCGGCTTCCCGTCGCCGAACAGCTTGAACATGAGGGGCGACTGGCTGCCCGGGCTGGTGTCGTTGAGCGCCACCGTGGCCCGGAGATAGCGATAGGCTTTGCCGAGCGAATACGACGCCCGCGCGGCACCCTTGGCCGGCGGATGCATCGAAAGTCCGTGCGGCGATTCAGCGCCTCTGTACGTGATGCGCTTGTCGCCGTATCCCAGGCTTCCTTTCTTGCCGAAGCCGCCGTGCCCGACCGACACCTGGAACTCGTTCAGGTCGCAGAGGAACACAGGCCCGGCGTCCGCCTTGCCGTCGGCGGCAGCCCTGGACGCTTTCGCCCCAGGCGAGGGGGCGGGCGGCCACAACTGCGTCACGAACCGTATCTCGGCATCCGACAGCGCGCGCTTGTAGATGCGCACGCTCTTCATGCGGCCCTGGTAGTATTCATGGCCCTGCTTGCCGCCGCGCCAGGAACCGATGTTGTCGCCAAGCGCAGCGAACTTCGTGTCCGGGTGAAACTCCGCCTGGCCGGTCGCCGACGATACAGGGCGCCCGTTGACGTAGAACCTGTACGTCCCCTTCCCCGCTCCGCCGTCGGAGAGCGTCACCGCGATGAAGCTCCATGCCTTGAGCGGCACGGCGCCGGTCTTGCCGAGGGTCTCCTGCCAGTTCGCGGCCTTGTCGCGATGCCAGGCGTTCACGGAGATCGCGCCGTTAGCGTTGATGCTCAGCGCGAACGTGCGCGAGGGATTGCCTTCGGTGTAGAAGCTCCCCGAGTTGGCGGGGAAGATCCAGCCCGACCACGTCCAGTTGGGCTCGCCGTTGAGGAACGCGGCGGGGATATCCACGCAGCCGCTGGCGGCATCGAAGCAGAGCGCCGCGCCACCGTTGTCCGCAGTCCACGCCGCGCCGTTCTGCAGCGCGCCATGCTTGCCCTGTGCGGCGTCAATCGCGGCTCGTGCCTGAGCCGCATCGGCCTTCAGCCAATACGTGAGCGCGGCGTTGTGCCCCGGCCCGACTTGGGCCATGGCCGCCTCAACCGCGGCGCGCCGCTCCTGGGCGAACTGCGTGGCGCCGTGCTCAGCCTGGAAGGCATCCATCTCTTCCCAGAGCTCGTCCCACTTGCACGCGGCGAAGAGCGGCCCAATCCGTCGCCAGTCCGCTTCCGCGCCGGCCTCCATCGCGATCTTCGGACCTTCGTCCACCAGCGCGAGAAGGTACTTCACGTCGTCAGCAGCCGCGCCCGCGGCCTGTGCTTTCGTGATGGCTTCACGCGCGACCGCAGCCTGAGCCGCGTCCGGCTTGTCCAGCGCGAGGACCTCCAGAAAGGCGCGGTACAGCGCGCCCTGCGCATCCGCGCCGAGGGCCAGACCCGCGAGCCGGTCGCGCGTTTCCTGGCGCAGCGACTGGACCGGCACCGGAATGGTGATGCCGCCGCCGCTGACCTGCAGCGTATCGCCCGTCAGCGAGGCGAGGCTGAACGGCCCGCGCTTGCCCACAACATACTTGTCGCCCTTGAAGAGGTTGAGCTGGAACTCCTCGCACTCCTTGAGGTTCTCGGCGCCGGCCAGAACGGCCCGCTCCGTCGCCTTGAGCCACTCCGCCGCCTTGCGTTCCGGCGCCAGGCGGTCCTTGAGCTCCCTGGCGCTGGTCAGCAGTTGGTCTTTCTCTGCGGCATCGAGCCGGAACAGGGCGTTCTCGAGGTTGTGTTTCTGCAACTGCGAGACGAACTCGCGCCTGAACCGCGCGTACGCCGCTTGTGGCGTCGTGGGCAGCGCTGTGTTGGGGATGCTCACAGGTTCCGCTTCGTCCGTCCCCTTGGCGACCGCCGCGGGCGGCGCGGACGGAGGAGGCGTGGGGGGAGGCGGCGGCGTGGGCGGCGTCACAACTGCCGTTCTCTGCTGCCCCGGCAGCGCGCCGCCTGTGACGATGGGCGCGCCCAGAGAGCTCTGCAGGTCCTTGAGCATCAGGCGGCAGCGCGCCGCAACCACACTGTCGCCGTACTGGGCCAGGAACGCTTCCAGCACAGCGATCCGTCCCCTCTTGTCGTTCGCACCCAGCACGTCGAGCTTCTTCAGCGCGGCGTCAAAGGCGGCCCCAGCGCGCTTCTCCGGCGGCAGCGCATCCGGCTTGGCGTCCTTCGGCTCGGGCGCGGCTGTCTTGTCTGGCGGCTGTCCGTCGCCTGTCGCGCCTTTGCTGGCCGCTACAGCACCGAACGTCGCAGCGCCGGCGTCCGGCGGCGTCTTGCGGGCTACCGCGGACAGGAGCCCCAACAGGAACAGCACCAGGCCGACACCGCAGAGAAGCAGCACTGCCAGCTTCGGCCCCGACCGCAGCCCGACAGCAGCGCCGGCTTCCGCAGATCCTGTTGCAGCGGGAGCAGGGGCGGGCGTCGCAGTGCCGCGTCCCGAACTGCGCACGGCGCCGGGGATGTTCTGGGCGCTGGGCCGGCCGGAGGTCGAGGCAGTCTGGCTCTTGCGGGTGGCGTCCATTCGCGCCAGGCAAGCCGTGCAATACCTTCCGTTGTAGAGCGAATCGGCACTCAACGCCCTGGCCGCCTCCTCCTCGGTCAGTCGTGCGTTACAGGAGTCACAGTAGTAGATGGTCATCGCCGCCGCCCTGCCAGAGTACACATATACGCTGTGGACGGCGCGTATCAACCGGCATCTTTCGTCAGAGATAGGTCCATGCAGCGAACGTCGCCGCCTTGCCGATGATCGTGCCGCGTTCGTCCAGGACGATCCAGACGGTCGCATCCTGAATCTTGAACCGGCGTCCCGTGCTCGCGATGCGAACGCCCGTGTAGTCGCTGACGTAGCCCTTCCGCGTCACGTCGGCCAGCGCTCTGGCGCGGCCGGGCTGACGCGCAGGCTCAGCCGTCCGCAGCGAAGGCGTGCGCGTGAACTGCTCCCAGGTCATCTCCCACAGCGAAAGTGCCGCCGCATTGCCGTAATTCAGGATCGGGTCGGCTTCCGTGCCGTCTGAGAGCACGACCAGCGGCGCCTCGAACAGCGCGCGCGCCTGCTCAGCCGGCGTGCCCGAACGAGGCAGCAGCTCCCGGCCCGTCCAGTGCCGGAAACTGTCAAGCACGCGCTGGGTGTGCCGGATGATCTCCGGCTGCTGCCACGCGGTGACCGGCACGTCGCTCATCCTATGCTCTTCCGCCCTTCAGTTCGGCGACAAAACGGGCAATCGCGGCGTTGACCTGATCGTAATGCATGAAGAACGCGGAGTGCCTCGCGCCCTGGATCAGCACCAGCGCAGCACCCGGGATACTCTCCTGCAGTTCCCGCGCCGCCGCCGCCGGCACCACGCCATCACGCATGCCGTGCACGACCAGCACAGGCAGCCGCAGTTCCTTCGCGGCCTCAACCAGCTCGAGGCGCGTCAAAGCGCCGACCGCGCGCCCGAAGTAGCTCAGCGGCCGCCTGATGCCCGGCGTGGCCATCCAGCGGGCCTCCTCGCGGGAGACCGCATGGCCGGGCACGGTGGGGCTGAGCAGCCAGGCGCAGCGCCTGAAGAACGCCATCGGGAGCACCCAGGCCAGCGGCGCCAGCACGCGGTGCAGCCTGGGGAGGTGCTTGCATGAGCCGAAGGTGCTGATCAGGATCAGCCCGCGCAGCCTGACGCGGCGCCGCACGGCGATCATGAGACTCATCGCCCCGCCCATCGAAACTCCGCAAAGAATCAGGCCGCCGGGGCGCTGGTCGAGGCGCCGCGCCAGTATGTACTCCTCCACGTAGCGCGCGAAGCAGCCCAGGCCCTCTTCTCCCGCTGCCGGAGCGTTCGGCGTCTGGAACATATGCAGCGTAGCGAGGGCGCCCAGCGGAAGCTGACGGACAAAGCACAGACCGTCCAGCCCCAGCCCCGGAACAAAGAGCAGCACCGGCGCCTGGGGGTCTGAACAACCGTACGGCGCGGCGGCGGGAACAAGCGCCTCAAGCCGGCCCGCGTCGCCGGCCTGCGCAGCTTCCGTCCGCAGGTGGCCGCGGTCGAGGGATGGCGCCGGCGGCAGCGTGAGACTGTCGTGAGGGGCGTGCGCCGTTTGCGGCGGCAGGGAGGCAGCGACGGACACAGCCGCCCCGCCCCCCCCTGCGCGCACCTCGTCGCTC
>JAPLOD010000641.1 GCA_026692735.1 Planctomycetota bacterium
GTCTCGCTGCCGCGCGGGGTCGTCCTCCTGGAGTTTCGCTTCGGCCTCGGTCAGGTGCAGCCACTCGGCAAACACCACATCCAGGTGTTCATGGTTCTCCTTGAGAGACGCCAGGCTCTTCTCGTCCCAGTTGACCAGGAACGCCGCGCGGATGGGTTCCTGTTCGGGCGCGGGCTTCGTCAGGCGGCTCTTCGGCGGCGTGCGAACGGCCTTTTCCGCCAACAGCCGCTTCTGCCGCTCCTCGACGGCACGCAGGCGGGGCGAGAGCGTGCCCGGCGCGGGGGCCGAGGGCGGGGGAGCGGGGAGCGCTTCGGGCCGCAGGCTTTTCTCGCCCACCGGCTCCAGGGCGCTCGGCAGCCCCAGCGACGGCAGGATCGGGTTCACCAGCACGCCGCAGAGGACGAAGATCAGCAGGAGCACGACGGGGATAGCGAGAATCAGGAACGCCCGCTTGACCCGTGGCCAGCGCCGCTGCGACGGATCGAAGAAGACGGGAGCGCCTGGTTGGTTGCTCATAGGCTGCGGACCGTGGACCACAGGCCACAGGTTACCGCGTACAGGCCCCAAAACAAATAAGGATGAACTCGTCCTTTATCCTTCGTCCTTCATCGTTCATCATTCGTCCTTTATCCCTCCCCTATCTTGTGCCTTGCATCCTGTATCCTGTATCCTGTATCCTGTAGCGCTTGGAGGAGGGACGGACATGGCCGAGCTTTTCCACTATCCCTGGGGCTTCCTGGGCGTGCCGCCGCAATTGTCCGACCCCGAGCGGGCGCGCGCCTGGGTGCTGCCCATCCCTACGAAGGCACGACCTGTTACGGCTCCGGCACTCGTGACGGCCCAGCGGCGATCATCGAAGCCTCGCGGCAACTGGAGCGCTACGACCACGAGCTCGGCTGCGAGCCGTATGCGAAATACGGCATCCGCACGCTGCCCCCGCTAAGCATGATGCGCAAGTCGCCGGACGCCATGATTGACGCGGTCCAGGCCGCGGTCGCCGGCATCATGTCGGGCTCGCCGGGGCCTCGTCTGCTGGTGGTGCTGGGCGGCGAGCACACGATCTCCGCCGGCGTGGTGCGCGGACTGGCGGCGACCGTTGCCGCGAACAACCTGGTCGTCGTGCAGATTGACGCGCACGCGGACCTCTGGGACGAGTACGAGGGATCGCGGTACAGCCACGCCTGCGCGGCCAGGCGCATCGTCGAAACCTGCCCCGTCTTCCAGATCGGCATCCGCGCCATCTCGCAGGAGGAGGACCGCTTCCGCCGCGGCCGGAAAGACCTCCGCACGGTCTTTTCCGAAGAGGCCAACGCCGGCGGCGCCGCGTGGCTGCAGGAACTGGCGGCGTTCGTGCAGGGCAAGGACGTCTACCTCACCATGGACCTCGACGGCCTGGACCCCTCCATCATGCCCGCGGTGGGCACGCCGGAGCCGGACGGCCTGACGTGGGCGCGAGCGCTGGATGTGGTGCGCACCGTCTGTAAGCATGCGGCGTCCGTGCCGGCGTTCGACGTTGTGGAACTGGCGCCGATCGGCGGAATGCGCGCGCCGGACTTCCTCGCGGCCAAACTCGTCTACAAGACCATGTCGCTCGCCCTCCTGCGCAGCGAGATGCGTGTCGGCCGCGCCGGCGACGGCTTGCAGAGCCTGTGAGGCATGAGGGGGGCGGCGACCGCGTTCACTGCCCTGTCATCGAGCGCTGGCTCCTCCGTGACGCTCACCCGTAGAATACCTCCGCCAGGCTCATGAACGAATCCGGCAGGAGCTTGTAGCGTTTCTTCTCGGTTTGCGTCTCGCGGACCATGCCTTTCATCGGAACCGTCTCGACCCGCAGTCCCTGCAGCACCACCATGTGCCCGAAGCTGCCGCTCACCACCGCCTCCGCCGCCTGCACCCCATACCGCGTGCCCAGGATGCGGTCATAGGCGCACGGAGCGCCGCCGCGCTGCAGATGGCCCAGCGCGATGACGCGCGTCTCAAAGCCCGTCAGCTTCTCGAGTTCGGACGCAACCGCTTCGCCGACCTCGCCCGGCTTCATCACCACGTTGCCGAACGTGTCGCGCTCCACCTTCTCCGACAGCACCCAGTGCCCGTTCCTGTCCTTCACGACGCGCGGCTTGACCTCGATCCCCGCAATGGAGGCGCCTTCAGCGACGACCACGATGCTGTGCAGTTTCCCCAGGCTCCTGGCGTGCTTCACCTCTCGCGCAATCTCGGCGATATGCACGGGCTTCTCCGGCACGGCGATGTAGTCGGCCTCGCTGGCCAGCCCGGCGTAGGCGGTGATCCAGCCGGCATGCCGGCCCATGCATTCGACGACCATCACGCGGTGATGGCTCATCGTCGTCACGCGCAGCGCGTCAATGGCCTTGGTGGCCTGTTCGACGCTGGACCAGAAGCCGAACGTGAAGTCCGTCCCCAGGACGTCGTTGTCAATGGTCTTGGGCACGCCGATGACCTTCAGGCTGTGGTCGCGGAAGAGGTAGTAGCCGATCTCAAGCGTGTCGTCGCCGCCGATGGCCACCAAAGCGTCCAGCTCGAGCTTGTGGTAGACTGCCACCGCCTTCTCGACGTCCTCGGGCTTCTTGTAGAGGTTGGTGCGCGACGTGCCCAGAATGGTGCCGCCCTCGTGGAGAATCTGGTCCACCTTGCCGGGCTCCAGCGGCAGCGTGACGTCGTCCCGCAGCCCTGCCCAGCCGTCCACGAAACCGATGCAGCAGTACTCGCTGCCCGTCTCCTTCGCCAGCCGGATCACAACCCCGCGTATGACGGCGTTCAGCCCTGGAGCATCGCCGCCGCCTGTCAAGATGCCGACCTTTTTCATGCGCCATACCCTCCCTGTACTACTAACCGTCCGTTTCTTCTCCTGGCGCGAGGATTCCACCAGGCGTGCCCCTTGCTGTTCCGAAACCCTGAACCCTGAACCCTGAACCTGAACCCTTTGCTTCCCTTTGGCTGCGGCTCCGCCGCGCTAGGGTATTCCCGTCGAACCGCCCACGAAGGGCGACGTCGGCGCGATGTCCAGCAGCCGCAGCGACAGCAGCAGCTCCTCCGGGTGCTGGAAGCGCCATTGCCGGTCCTTCTCGAGCATACGCGCAAGAATCGCCGCAAAGTCCGGGTTCAGTTTCGGATTGCGGACCAGCGCGGATTCCGCGCGCTTCTCCACGTGCATACGCAGGAGTTCCTCTTCGTTCTCGGAGTAGAACGGCGGGGTGCCGGTGGCCGCGTGGTAGAGTGTCGCCCCCAGCGAGTAGATGTCCGCGCGCCAATCCACATCCTTTTGTCCCAGCGCCTGTTCCGGCGACATGTACAGCGCTGTTCCGGCGGCCACGCCCGCCCAGTTCACTCTGCCCATGGTCACTTTTGCCAGGCCCAGGTCGGTCAGCTTCGCGTTGCCATGGCCGTCAATCATGATGTTGTCGGGTTTGATGTCCTGATGGACGATGCCTTTCTGGCGGAGCTGCCGCAGCGCCTGGCCAAGTTGGCGCAGAATCCACAGACAGTGGCCCTCCGGCAGCGGCCCGCCCCGCAACATGGACTGCAGCGTCAAGCCATGCACAAATTCGAAAACGATATACGGCAGGTCGCCATGGCGGCCGACGTAAAAGGTCTGCACGATGTTGGGATGGCTCAACTGCAGGCCAACCTTGGCTTCTTCGCCGAACAGCAAGAGGGTCGTCTTGTCCTTGGCCAGTTCCGGCGCCAGGACTTTGATCGCCACCGTCTTGTTGCCCTCGATGCTGTGCGCGCGATACACGGTGCCGGTGGCGCCGCTGCCCAGCTTCTGCTCGACCACAAAAGGACCGAATTTGGTGCCTGCCGTAATCATAGGCGAATCTGAAAGCTGACTGCTGCCCCCCCTGTTCCCGGCCGACCACCCTCCAGCGTTGTAGGGTGCAGGCCCCTTTTTTCTAGTTGATATCCGCCCCTCTGGAGTGTTGAATAGTGTTGCGCTGGTGGCACTATTACGTACAGGCACGGCTATTGGAGAGGACGACCATCAATAAACCGGGCGACACCAGAAACGAGATGCCTGCTCACCGCGATGCTCATGTCCTCGTGGTGGACGATGCCGACGACCTGCGCAAGGCCTACGCCCAGGGCCTCGGCCTGCTGGGCTACAAGGTCAGCCAGGCGTCCAATGGCGCGCATGCGCTTGAGCGGCTGCGCGAAGAGGACGTTGACGTCGTCGTGCTCGACCTCCACATGCCCGGCATGGATGGCCTGACCTGCCTCAAGGCATTGAAGGAACAGCGCGAGGAGGTCGAGGTCCTGATCGTGACGGGCTTCGGCACCATTCCCTCGGCGGTCGAAGCCATGCGCCTGGGCGCCTATGACTACGTCACCAAACCGTTCTCGTTCGAGGAGCTGGAGCAGCGCCTGACACGCTGCCTGCAGGCCCGCGATCTGCGCCGTGAAAACGTGCACCTGCGCGGCGTCCTGCGCCAGAAGTACCACTGCGAGAACTTGATCGGCAAGTCCGAATCCATGCGGCGCGTATTCCGCATGATCCGGCAGGTCGCGCTGAGCAAGGCCACGGTGCTGCTGCAGGGCAAGTCCGGCACGGGCAAGGAACTGGTCGCCCGCGCCATCCACTTCAACAGTCCCGTCGCCGCGGGGCCCATCGTCACCGTGGACTGCGGCGCCATCACGCCCACGGTCATCGAGAGCGAACTGTTCGGGCATGTCAAAGGCGCCTTCACCGGCGCCCACCAGGCCAAAGAGGGCCTCTTCCGCCTCGCCTCCGGTGGCACGCTCTTCTTCGACGAGATCGGCGAGCTGCCCCTGGATATGCAGACCAAGCTGCTTCGCGCGCTGCAGGAACGGGAGATTCGACCGGTGGGCTCGGACCGCTCGTACCCCGTGGACGTCCGCGTCATTGCCGCCACGCACCGCGACCTTGAAGCCGCGGTCAAAGAAGGCCAGTTCCGCGACGACCTCTTCTACAGGCTGAACGTCATCACCATCAATATCCCGCTGCTGGCCGAGCACAAGGAAGATGTGCCCCTGCTGCTGGCCCATTTCCTGAAGAAGCACGCCCGTACGGAACGGCAGGTGGAACGCGTGGACGGCCAGACTCTGCAGGCGTTGCTCGCCTACGACTGGCCCGGCAATGTGCGCGAACTCGAGAACTGCGTCGAGCGCGCGCTGGCCCTCGGCCACGGCCCCGTTATGACGCTCGCCGACCTGCCCACTCATATTGCCGCCCTGTACCGCCCCGGCAGCAAGCCGGACAACGCACCCGTGCTGACCGGAGTCTCTGCCGGCGAGGCCGTAGCCGCGTCCGAAATGCCTGTCAAGCCCGACGCCGCTCCCGCTGCGGGCGCGGCGGGCGATGATACCCCGCCCGCCGACATAGAGCTGACCAGCTTCCTGCCTGAAGAACAGGCCCTCATGAACAACGCGCCTCTGGCGCCGCCGGCCAGCACCGGCCCCGTGTCACTGGTTGACGAGCGCATCTTAGACGGCCAGAACACTCTCGACGAGATCGAGCGGCAGGCGATCCTGGCCACGCTGCGTGCCACCAACGGCGACCGCACGGCCTGCGCCCGCATTCTCGGCATAGACAAGTCAACGCTCTACCGCAAGCTGAAGCGCTACAACGTCCCAGTCCCGGCCGGGCAGGACGTCGCCGCAGAGACAACCTGAAGAGAGGCTCTTAGCTCTCCAGCGCCTTCAATATCGCCGGCAGTTCATTCGGCACCTGGATAGGTTTGTTCGCGTACGGGTTGCTGCCGACGCCGAACTCGCCCAGCTCCTTGCGCAGTTTGCTGCCGG
The DNA here is from genome assembly GCA_026692735.1 of Planctomycetota bacterium. Classification (GTDB taxonomy): domain Bacteria; phylum Planctomycetota; class SZUA-567; order H5-PLA8; family H5-PLA8; genus JAPLOD01. Next base: position 5,779 of record JAPLOD010000641.1, read on the forward strand.
TCAGACTGTGGTACTGGACCGTCGTTTGCGCCGCCTTGAGTTGGTGGCCGGTGATGACGCATACGACGCGCTCGTCGCGGCCGATGGTGCCGTCGGCCACCAGGCGCTTCACGCCCGCCACGCTCGCCGCGCTGGTCGGCTCGCAGCCGATGCCGCCGCGCCCCACGATGGCCTTGGCGTCCAGGATCTCCTGATCGGTCGCCTCGCCCACCACGCCGTTCAGCCATTCCAGCGCGCGCAGGCACTTGCTCAGGTTTACCGGACGGTTGATCTCGATGGCGCTGGCCAGCGTGTTGGCGTCGCGGTGCTCGGCGTCCATTTGCGCGTAGAACGCTTCCACCTTCGCGCGATCGTAGTGCCCGCCGTTCCAGCGGAGCTTCTCCGTGTTGTACAGCCGGTACAGCGTGTTGGCCCCTGCCGCGTTGATGACGGCCAGGCGCGGCAGGCGCGAGACCAGGCCCAGGTCGTGCAGTTCCTTGAAGGCCTTGCCGAAGGCCGAGCTGTTGCCCAGGTTCCCCCCCGGCACGACAATCCAGTCCGGCACCTCCCAGTTCAGCGCTTCCAGGACGCGGTACATGATGGCCTTCTGGCCTTCCAGGCGGAACGGGTTCACCGAGTTCAGCAGGTAGATGCCCAGCGACTGGCTCACTTCCGTCACCCGCCGCATCGCGTCATCGAAGTAGCCCTTGATCTGGATGGTGCGCGCGCCGTAGTCCAGGGCCTGCGAGAGCTTGCCCATGGCTATGCGGCCGGAACCCACGAAGACCACCGCCTCCAGCTTCCGTCCCTCGTTCACCTCGGCCGACGCCGATGCGTACGCCGCCATGCTCGCCGATGTGTTCCCGGTGCTCGCGCAGGCCACCTTCTTGGCGCCCACCATGCGGGCGTGAGTGAAGCCCGCCGTCATCCCGTTGTCTTTGAAGGACCCTGACGGGTTAAGCCCCTCGTATTGCAGGCGGATGCTCTTCACGCCGGTATACGCGGCCACGTCCGGCTCGCCGCGCAGCAGCGTCTGCCCTTCGCCGATCGTCACGACCTGGTTGTCGGGGGCGAAGTTGAGCAGTTCCTTGAAGCGCCAGACGCCCGAGAAATGCAGCGGGTTGTTTCGCGTCGCCCATTTCCTCTCGAAATCGCTGAGCTTCCACGGGAGCGGCGTGCGCTCCCAGTCATAGGCGATGTCCACCAAGGCCCCGCACCGCTGGCAGGCCGTCAGCACCTCGCGGATGCCGTAGGTGGCGCCGCACGCCGGGTTGGCACAACGCTGGAATGCTGTCTCGTTCTTCACACCCGGACTATAAATGGACCCGCGCCGCTCTGCAATCTCAGGTCGGACCCCCGAACAACCCGTTCTTCATCCCCACCAGGATGTCGTACATGGCGTGGCTGGCCGCGGCCAGCCCGAAGGAACGGTTGAAGTAGATCGCGGCAAAGTACAGACCCGCCAGCACCCGCTGCAGAAACACGCCGATTGCGAACTCCTGTCCCTCCACCCCCCCGAGGTGGTGGAAGCCTGCGAATATCACCGCCCCCACGATCACCGCCCACACTGCGGCGTACGCGTGCTCCAGGTGAAACACCTTCGTGAACGCCAGCATCAGCAGCCCCAGCAGCATGACGCGGAACACCAGCTCCTCATACACGCCGGCGCCGCAGTACAGCACCACATCGAGAACGAAACCGCGTATGCCGGAACGGTTGACGGGCTTGACGCTTGCCATCGGGACCTGCGCGCCGCCCCCGTGCGCCGCGTACGTCCCGCTCGTCGCCGCCCCCCCTGTACCGCCGGCGTCTCGCCGGCCGTAGTGCGGGCGTCCCGCCCGCACCGCCCCCCCTGGCGGCGGCCGCATCTGCTCATTGCCCGAGGTCCGGCCGCGCGGCAGGTAGGGGATGCACCAGCCCAGCAGCATGAAAAGCAGCACCGCGTAGGCCAGGCTTTCCAGGAACAGCGGAACGAGAAGCGGGGGGCGGATGGCCCAGTTTCCCCTGCGCTTGATCTGCGCGACGACAAAGACCAGCACCAGCACCAGCACGGACATAATGCTGGCTCCCAGTCCCATCCAGCGCATGATGAAGCCGCCAAGGTGCAGTAGAATGGCGTCCCCGCCGTTGATCACGTCCGAACGCAGCCACAGCAGGCCGATCTCGTAGATCAGCAGGAACGGCAGGACCAGGACCGCCGAATATATAGGCTGGCGCGTCTCGCGCCAATAGCTCTCGGGTTGTGCGGTTGGGGGCGCGTTCTGGTTCATGCAATGTAGCGCGATCCTCTGGATCGCGACGCCGCGCATTGGCTCGCGCTACGTAATCTCCTCGAACTCTTCGCCGAGTTCCTCTTTGATGTTCTTCGACGCCGCTGGCTTGGCCGGCGGCGCGGGCGCGGGCGTGCCGGGGCCCGGTGTTGTCTGCACCGTCGTCTGTGCCTGAGCAATCCTCTCCATGTCCTTCACCCGTTTCGCGACGTCCGCTTCGGGCACCGCCTGGCCGCCCCGCTTCAGCGTCGTGTCAACCACGACCGGCTCTCGATCAAGCGCCGCCAGAATGTCGTTGGATACCGGCTTGAGGGGGGCCGGCGGGGTCGCCGCCCGCGCCACCTTCTCCGGTTCCTTCTTGCCGGCGTCCGCGCCCTCTGCCGCGTGGCCGCCACGCCTCAGGGTGGTGTCCACCATGATCGGCTCGCTGTCCAGCGCAGCCAGGATATCGCTCACGCCCTTCGTCTTCTCTTTCGGCTTGGGGCCTGCGCCCGCCGTCGCTGCAGCCTTCCTTTCCTTGGCCAGGCACTCCTTGCAGCACAACCTGCCATCAACAACGCGCGCCGCGCCCAGGTCGTAGTCGAGCGTGGGAATGCTGCCTTCACACACCGTGCAGAAGAGGATCTTCGGTCTGTCACCCGCAACGTCATCCCCAATGGCCAAGGGCGGCTCGGCCGGCAGCGGCAGGCTTATGTCGCACAGCGCTGCGGCCAAGGGGTCAGCCTCGGCGCGGGGAAGCGGCTTGATGCCCCCCTCGCCCGAAGCATCTGCATGCGCCGGCACAGGCTGTGGCGCCGCGACGGGAACGGCCGGTGGCGGCGCCGGCGCTTCCTCTGGCGGGAGTGGCACCAGCACTGGCGCTTCCATCGGGGCGGCCGGCGCCGGCGGCGACGCCAGCGGGAGTTCCTCGAGCGGCGGGGAATCCGCTGCGGGCGCCGCATCGGCCGCGGCGACAGGAGGCGCGGCGGCGGGCTCGTCTTCCGCCCCCCGCAGCTCCTCCAGCGGCACCACATCCTCGTCCGGGTCCAACCCGAAGGGGTCCGCGGCCGCGGCGTCGAAGTTGAGCGGCAAGGGGACCTTCTCCGCGCTGTGGAATTCGATCTCTACGTCGCCCAGGACAATGCGGTCGAAGTCGTTTAGCTCCACCGCGCCGCTGATGCGCGCGCCGTTGACGTACGTGCCGTTGGTGCTGCCCAGGTCGGTGAGCACGTAGCGCTGCCCGTCATAGGAGAGCTGGCAATGGCGCCGCGACAGCTTCAGGTCCGGCAACGGCAGCTCCACGTCCCGGTTCCGCCCGAACGTGATGGTCTTCCCCGCCGGTATGCCGACGCTCTTGCCGTTGTACGGCCCGCTACGGAAAACCAGTTTCGCCACAGCGCTGTAGACCCCTTGCCGGCCACTGGAGCGGCGCTGCCGTTCTGCCTTTTCGAACAGCCCCGCCCCATGTCATTATATGGATAAGCTCGCGATGCGCGCCGGAAAACTCGCAGATTTCGTCTCGCGCCGCAAACGCGGCCGGATTTTTCTGGCATTGTGCTCATTTCATTGGAGAATGCTTCGATTCGCAGTCTCAGAGACAACTGCTCAGGCGTGAGAGAGGAGATCGGCATCGGGACTGGCCACCGCCACCGCCAAGGACCTCGACCCCAAGAAGAGGCAGGCGGCCCGCACCATTCAGGTGGCCGTGCTGGTTGGCGGCGTGGCGTACCAGGCTGATCTGCCCGTGCAGTTTAAGGTGTCGTCCAACGGCGAAACCGGCCAGATCACGGGGCGCGGTTCGCGGTGAGGGTCTCGGAAAGCGCGGCGATGACGCCTACAAGGGCGGAACCCGCAGAAAGGGGAACATGAGAACACCCGCGGTGTTGGGAGCGGCGGGCATGGTGCTGCTGGGTCTTGCGGCTGCCGCCGCCGGTGCGGAAGAGGGCAGTGTTCAGACCAAGACGGGCATTGTGAAGAAGGTGGATGTCGCCGCCAAGCAGGTCGTGGTCATGGTCGCGCGCGAGCTGACATTCGCTGTGACGGATGCCACCAAGATCGTCCAGGGCGACGAACCCAGGAAGCTCGCAGACATCAAGGTGGACGCCAAAGTGACCGTGGATTACACGCGCGAGGGCGACACCAGAACCGCGAGGAAGATCGTGATCCTCCCGAAAGAGGAATCCAAAGACAGAAAAGAATAACACGGCGAGGGCAGGAGGAAAGCAAGCGAGAGATAGGGCCGCCGCTAGAGTAGTTCGCGCACGGCTGTGACCTCGTGGCACGGCCTTCCAGGCCGTGGACATGGGCAAGATGCCCGCGCCATGAACGCGCGGCTCGGAGGTTATTTCGCCGTCTTCTTCGTGCTGGCCCCGCTCTTCTTGCTGTCGGGCGCGGCGGGCCGTGGCGTGTCGTAGATCAACTCCTCGTCCTTCGGCGTGCGGGCGACGACCGGCCCCGGTTTCTTGGGTTCCTCCGGCGGAACGAAGGTGCCACGCTTGTCCTGTCCGGGCGCATCCGGCACATTGTACTCCTTGGCCAGCCGCATGCCTTCCGGCATCTTCCCGGCGATCTCCTTCACCACCGGCGCCAGTTCCGTGGGTTTGTCCAGGAGCTTCTTCGAATCGTCCTCGCTGTCGGCAACCTGGTCCTCGCCTGCCGCGACCTCGGTGCCGGGCTGTTTCTTCTTCTTCTTCCCCGTCTTCCCGCCGTCAGTCTCAGCGAACTGTACCTGGATCTGGGCCTGCTCGCCGGTGCGGGGATTGACTATGGTTACCTTTCCCTCGCGCGCCGCCAAGGCGCGTTTGATCAGTTCCGCGCGCTCGTCCAGCGCCTCCTTGTCAGCCTTATCCTCAAGCGGCTTCATCACGTAGTGGAGGTACACCTCGTCGTCGAGACGGGCCGGGATCAGGTTGTCCGCGACCAGCGCCGCGGGGTCGTAGCCGTAGACCGGCGGGTTGATCTGCACGTCCGGCACCACCAGCACATGGTATTTCTCCTTGCGCAGCTCGATGCGGTACGTGCCGTAGTGGGTGAAACCGATGCGGATAGGCGTCTTGCCCACCACGCGGTAGTTGATGGATACCTCGGCGCCCTCGGGCACGCTGGTGATGGTCACTCCGCGGCTCGTGCAGCCGCTAATCCCGACCAGCAGCACCGCGATCACCGCCACACTCAAGCAGCGTAGGCACCGGGGCCGCATCGCCCATCCTTCCGTTCCAAGCCTCATTCGACCTCCAGTATCTCCGCGCGCATCGTTTCCAGATCCAGCAGCGCGCACGTCGCCTTGCCGGTCAGCCAGCCGCAGCACTCGCCGGGGTTCAGTTCCAGCGGGCGCGAAGCCTCCTTGGGGATATCTACCACCGAGTGCGAATGCCCGTAGAGGATCCCGTCGCACGTCTTCCGGTACTCCGCCGGAATCTCCTCCACCGAATGCGCCACCCCCAGCTTCCTGCCGCCTGTCTCAAAGACGCACGGACCGTCTCTCAGCCCCGGAAAAATCTTCGCCAGGCCCTTTTTCTCGCCATCGTTGTTGCCGTAGATGGCATACAGCGGCCCGTTGAACTTCAGCACGGCCTTCAGCGCGAATGGCGCCACGTAGTCGCCCAGGTGCAGAAGCCCCTCGGCGCCTTTCTTCTGGAGCAGCGCCAGAGCCATGGCGATCCGGTCCAGCCGGTCATGGGTATCGGACATAATCCCTAACTTCTTCATGGTTTATCTATTAGAAGAGCCGCGCGGGAAAAAGTAAAATGCAGAAGAACGATGGCGGGCTGCGCCCAAAGGTTCCTGAATGCCCGTGGGCTGTATTGACGCAGCCACGAGAATATGCTAATATGTGTTTATGAGAACGACGCTGGATCTGCCTGATGAGTTGTTCCGGGAAGCCAAAGTCAGTGCCGCGCGCCGCGGCATTGCGCTGAAGGCCCTATTCACCCAGGCGCTGGCGCGGGAAGTGCAGGCGCCCGGCAAGGAAGGCGCAGTGCGCCACCGCGTACGGTTGCCGCTGGTGAAGTCCAAGCGGCCGGGCACGCTGCAACTGACCAACGCTCAAATCGAGAAACTCCTTGATTGATCTCCCCGACATCAGCGTGTGGGTCGCGCTCGTCTACGACGGCCACATGCACCATGCGTTGGCGAAGGCGTGGTTCGACACAAGCGGGTTGCGGAGCGCTGCATTCTGCCGCGTCACCCAGATGGGCCTCTTGCGCCTGCTGACGAACGACAAAGTCATGGGCGAGGCTGTCTTGAGCCAGCGTGAGGCGTGGGGTGTCTACGACGCGCTGTGTTCCGATCAGCGCGTGGTGTTCGCCGCGGAGCCCCCGGAACTCGAGGCGCACTGGCGCGCGTTCACTGCATCGCGGCATGCGGCGCCGAAGGGTTGGACCGACGCCTATCTCGCGGCGTTTGCGGTCACGCATGACCACAGGCTGGTTTCATTCGACAAGGGATTTCGTCGCTACGAAGGGCTGAAATGGTTGCTCCTGGGCGGCATCTCCGGTAGTGGCGCACTCGCTTGAGAGGGCGCTGGCCCCCTTGCCTGTGCCACCCTGCGCCGTATCCACCATTCGCAGACGATGGCGAAGACGGCCAGGATGCCGAGGCAGATCACGGCATTGGCGGACCACTCGGTGCGGCACGCGTTCGTCATATACCAGTACTGATCGTCGTCGCCGAGTTGCTCTTGCTGGCGCAGATACTGCTCCGTATAGCGCTCCGATACCCGCGCGCTGCAAGGCCACCCTTGCATTGTGTACTCGGTGACCGCCCAGTCGCCGTCGACCTGTACGGTTCGCTTCCATGCGACGTTCATTCCAATCATTGTCCCCGCAAGCAACACAACCACCACGAGGGTGCTCAGGTGGAACTGAAACGGCGCGAACGAACCGTCTGCCAGTCTTTGGCGAAGCACCCGATACACGAACAGCACAACGGACCCGACGGGAATTGCGGCGAGGATTGCCATACTGATGGCTGGCCACCAGCCGTTATCATGATACGGGCAGGGGAAAGAGATCCCGAGGAGCCATGCAAACATCAGGACCGCTGTAACCATCCCTTGCAGAATCAGCGCCATCCACCACGGAGCATCAGCGATGGCCTTGCGCATGTGCGGGAACCGCCAACACGGTTCCTCAACTTCTTCGTCAACGGCGGTGCTGTCTTCGGCGAGTGACGGCGACTCGGCTGCATCGTCCATAGCAAAACACTCCGCAACCTATCTGACAGACACCTCCAGCCCCTCCCCATCCATGATAACGTTTATGCTGGCGTGGAATTGCACGGGGTCGCGCACAAAGCTGAGGTATTCCTTGAGTTGCGCCGCGGAGTTGACGCTGTTGTGCGCCAGCACCAGACTGCCCTTCGGCATCCGCTTGTAGCCGGCCTGCAGGATATCGAGATACACCCCTTTGCCGCGCTTCCCCGTGCCGTCGGCGTCCAGGTACAGGATGCCGATCGGCTCCCGCAGTTCCGCGACGAAATGCACGGCATCGTCGGCCACAACGCGCGCCACGCCGGTGGGATCAATGCGGCGCACGTTCCGCTCCGCGCGCGCGGCTTCTTCCGGCTTGATCTCCACCCCAACCAGTTGTCTTGCGGTGTAGCACGCGCCCGGACCGACGCCCGCGCCCGCGTTGCTGATGAACGTGTTGCCGCAGAAACACCCGGCCGCCACCATCACGGCAGGCTGCTTGATGGCATTCACGGCGTACAGGAAGCGCTGCATGCGCGGCGTGATCGCCGTCCACGGGATCTCGAAGTGCTCCTGCACTGCCGCCCGCATCGCCAGCAGCTTCGCGTGGTCATAGCTCGTCTGCGGCAGCGCGCCGGCCTCGCGCAGAGCGTTCAGCGCGGCGTCCACGACCGCGATCTCCTTCTCCGGCGGTTCCAACTGCCGATGCGGCTTGCCGTAGTCCATGTGGTAGGTGTTCCAGTCCGGCGCGCGGAATTCCAGTGCCATCACTCACCTCTCCTGTTCTGGGACAGAGTGCAGGTCAGTATGTAGTCGTCCATCACGAAGCCGCCGCCTATGTCCGCCACGTTCGTCCTGGCGATCGCGAACCCGGCGCGCTGGTACGCCTTGATTGCCTTCTCGTTGTGCCTGTTTACCCGCAGCGTGATCGTCTCCGCTTCAAGCTCGCGGGCCCTGCGCTTCACCTGTTCCAGAAGCTGCTGGCCGAATCCCTTGCCCTGCAGTTCCCGCAGCAGGTACATCTTGTGCAGCGTCACCTCGCGCGTCTGCTTGTCGAATTCGCAGGAGACATAGCCGACTGTCTCCCCCCGGTATGACGCCAGTTCCCAGAAGACGCCCGCGGCCAGTTCCTTCTCGATCGCCTCCGTGCTGTACATCCGCTTCAGCATGTACTCGATCTGCTCAAGGGAGATCATCTCCGTGTAACAGGCGTACCAGATCTTGCGAGCCAACGCCTGGATGGCCGGAATGTCGGACGCAGTGGCTGGCGTGAAACTGAGCACTGGCGGGGCCATCAGCCTGCCTTCCCGTCTGACGGCCGCTCGTGGAGTCGCTCGCAGACCCCACGCCGCGGCCGCCATTGCGCTGGACATTCCATACGCTATAGCGCTCCATTCAGGGTAATCAATGACAGCAACCGGCCGCAGCAGCCCTCACGGAGGTGTGTGCATGATCCCCCGCAACCTGATCGCCATCGGTGCTGTGTGGATGCTCCCCTGCATCGGCCTGCCGGCGGGCGAGACCGTCCAGTGCCCCGCCAAGGCCGACGTCTGGCTCTCCGCCGCCAACCGCGATGAGAGCGACACCAACGGCGGCAAGGCGCCCCGCATCAAGCTCAAAGTCTGGCAGGAATTCGGCCTCGTTGACTTCGACGTCTCCGCGCTGAAAGGCAAGAAGATCGAGTCGGCCGCGCTGCGCGTCGCGCCGGCCGGAGGCGCCGTGTTCGGCGGCGCGCGCGGCACCGATCTGCGCTGGTTCACGGTCTCGACGGTCAGCAGCCCGTGGGTCGAGGGCGAAGGCACGTCGTACACCAAGGACGACAAGGGCAAGGGCGCCACGTTCAACGAAGCCAGCTACAAGACGCGCCCCTGGACCGTCCCCGGCTCCAGGTGCTGGGACGTCATCCTCGGCAACGGCAAGACGCTGCGCTGCGACGTAGACGCGGGCGATCCCAAGGACGGCTGGTTCACCATCCCGCTCGACAAGCGGCTCGTTGAGGCGCTCGCGGCCGGCGCCTCCTACGGCCTGCTGCTGATGGACGGTTCCACGGGCGTGGATCGCAACAGCTACATCCATTCCCGCGAGAGCAAGATGCCGCCGTGCCTGACCGTGACGCTTGCCGGCGACAGTACCAAAGCGCCGTCGCCGCCGGCGAACGTGACGCTCAAGCCCTCCCCGCTTGACGCCTCGCCGACCGAGGGCGCGGTGGTCGTCTCCCTCACCGTGCCCGAAGGGGCATTCGCCTACGCGGTCAAAGTGGACGGCAAGGACGTCCTGCGCTGGCAGATTCCCTTCGCGCAGAAGGCCGGCAGCACGCAGAGCTTCATCCTGGACCATCTCCCACCGGACACGGAAGTGAAGCTGGAGGTCGCGGCGCTGGACACCGCGGGCAACACCTCGGCCTTTGCGTCGGCCGGCGGCAAGAGCGGCCCGAAGATCACGGTGCCGCCGCTGCCTGTGACGCCGCTCGCCCCCTCGACCGCCGAATCGCCCGCCATCAAGGACAAGCTGAGGGTCTGGGCCTTCCCCGAGATCTGCAAGCTCGACCCGCTCACCGGCAAGGTCATCCTCGAGAAAGGCATGGACGCGGCCGCCTCCGGCAACAGCGTGTGGGACGCCAAGACGGCGACCATCCGCGTGTGCGCGGCGCGCGGTGAAATCGCGGCCTTTCAGCTCGCCCTGGAAACGCTCGGCGGGCCGGTTGACGACGTGAAGGTCGCCGTGGCGGGCCTCGAAGGCGTCAGCGCGAAGCTGTGGCGCACGTGGTTCGTGAACATCAAAGGCACGTGGCAGGCCGACTACGCCATCCCCTTGGCTGACGGCTCGCTCGCCGTTCCAGCGGCCGACAACAAGATTGACAAGCAGAAGGCCGCTGTCGTCGCCGTGGACCTGATTGTCCCCGCGAACGCGAAGGCCGGCGAGCAGAACGGCACGGTTACGGTTTCCGCGGGCGGCTCTGAGGTCAAGCTCAAGCTGCAGGTCAAAGTGTTCCCCGCTGTCATTCCGCCTGAGATTCACTTCAACCCGGAACTCAACGCGTACGGCGGCCCCGGCGACGCGGGCAGCGACCTGTGGTTCGATTCCCACCGCCTCGCGCATTACCACCGCTGCGCCATCAACCGCGTGGGATACTCGCAGAGCGGCAACATGCACCCGGATGTGACGCCCGGCGCCGGCCCCGACGGCCACATCACCGACTGGGCGCGCTACGACAAGAATGTCGGCCCGCTGCTCGACGGCTCGGCGTTCAAGGACAACCCGCGCGCCGGCGCGCCTGTGGCGGATCTCTACCTGCCGCACCACGAGAACTGGCCGCTGCCGATGGTGGGCAACTACAACCCCGGCTGCAAGACCGAGGGCGCGAACTGGAAGCCCATCCACGACATATTCGCCAAACCGCCGGAGCAGGCGTTCACCCAGGCGTACCAGGATGCCTTCGTCACCAGCGTCGCGGACTTCACGAAGCACGCCGAGGAGAAGGGCTGGAGCAGGACGATCTTCCAGTGCTACAACAATAACAAAGTCCAGTTCGGCAAAGAGCGCCTGCGCGGAACGGCCTGGACGATGGACGAGCCGTATATGTACCTCGACTGGCACGCCCTGCTCTTCTTCAGCCGCATGTACCACAAGGGAATTGCCGCCGCCAAGACCACCCACTTCGCCTTCCGCGGCGACATCAGCCGGCCCATGTGGCAGGGGAACTGCTTTGACGGCCTCATGGAGGTGATGTACGCCAATTCGGAACTCTTTACCATGATGCCCCTGATGAAAGACCACAAGCGCCGCATGCCGGTGAGCATCGTCTGCTACGGCGGGGCCAACAGCCAGGACCGCGCCAACCACGAAAGCACCGCGTGGTGCCTCAAAGCGTACGTGCACGAATGTGACGGCGTGCTGCCGTGGCAGAGCCTCGGCGGCGACAGCGCCTTCGACAAGGGCGACAGCCCGGACAGCGGCAACTCGCTGATCGTGGACGGCCGCAAACGCTTCAACGTCAACGCCATCGCCTCCTTCCGCGTCCACGCCTTCCGCAGCGGCGCGCAACTCTCCGAGCTGCTGCGCCTGCTGGAACTCAAGAAAGGCTGGGGCCGCACGCACAGCGGCGCGCTGGTCGCGCAAGTGATCCCGCTCGGCGCGGAATTCCAGCAGGCCTTCCGCGACGACGCCGCGGCGTTGAAGTTCAACGAGCTGAATGGCGACCGCTTCGTGCAGCTCAAGGAAGCGCTGCTGAAGCTGCTGGCGGAGTGACCCCGTGCCGCAAGCCTCTGGATCGCGCAGCGCTGTGTGCCCCATCGTCCCGCATTGCCGGAGAGCGTCCCCATGACACACCCTCATCGCCTGCCCCTGGCCGTTCTGCTGCTCGTGGCCGGCGCCGCCTGCCATGCCGGCTCTGTCCCCGAGGACAAGCTGGGCCATTTCCTGGTGCCAAGGATGTCCAAGCCGCCCGCGCTGGACGGCCGTGTTGACCCGGACGAATGGAGGGAATCCGTCGCTGTCAGCGGCCTCGCTCAACAGAACCCCGGCGGCAACTACCTCATCATGCGCCCGACGACGTACTTCCTGGCGTGGGATGAAGACCATCTCTACCTTGCCTGCCGCACCTGGATCATGCCCGGCTACAAGCCGCACGTCGGCGGCCGCGCGCCGGGCGCGGTGACGGCCTTCGACGACGGCATGGAATTCAGTTTCAAGCCGATGGGCAAGAACGTCGCCCCGGGACGCGCGGACAGCTCCTACAAGTTCTTCATCAGTTGTCTGGGCAACGACGGCGACCTCGCGCGCGTCTCCGTCGGACAGCTCTTCCGCAACTGGCAGCCGCGCTTCAAGACCGCCGCGCGTCTCACCGAGCCGGGCTCGGCCCCGCGCGGCGGCCGGTGGTGGGAATGCGAGGTCGTCATGGAGACGCGCGACTTCGAGCTCACCGGCGCCAATCGGCCCGGCGACCGCTGGAATATGCTGCTCGCCTTCAACCACATCCCGGGCTGGATGCAGGCCGCCATCCCGATCAACAGCGGCTACTTCGACGCGAGCGGCTTTCCCGAGTTCATACTGGCCGCCGACGTCCCGGCGGTGAAGGTGACGATGGACGAACTGCCTGGCCCCATGGACGGCGTGGCGGCCGCGCAGTTCAAGGTCTTCAACCCCACGCCCCAACCCGCGCAGGTGAGCATCTTGGCACACTACAGCGAAGTGTCCGAGAAGGCCGGCGCCAAGGGCACGGTGGAGCTGACCGAGTTCCTCAGGAAAGAGCAGCCGCTCACGGTGGAGCCGGGCAAGACGGCCGAGTTCAAGATCAGCGAGAAGCTCCCGCGCGATCTGGGCAAGAACACGGGCGGCGTCTTCTACCGCGTGACGCAGGGCGGCCTCGAACTGTTCCGCTACTTCGCCTACTTCAGACTCGGGTACGAGGACCGCTGGGTGAAGTACACGCCGCCCACGGAGGCGTTCCCGCTTTCCGGCTCGTTCAACCCCGCGCGCAACAACTTCCTGCTCCAGGCCGACACGTACTACCTCGACCGTCCCGACACCGCGGCGGAGGCGCGCTTCCGCGTCTGTCGTGATGGCGATGCGGTGCCCGTCGCCGAAGGCCGCATTGACCGCGTGGAACACTTCTACTTCTCCGAACTGCTCCAACTCGCGCAGCTCCAGGAGGGCACCTATCAGGTCGAGGCGACGATCCGGACCAAGGACGGCAAGGAACTCGGCCCCGTGAGGACCTCCTTCAACAAGTTTGATGAAGCGAAGGTCTTCGGCGCGTGGTGGCAGAACAAGCTCGGCGACACCGAGCGCATCATCCCACCCTTTGAGCCGTTGAAGAAGCAAGACGAGACCGTCAGCGTCTGGGGCCGCAGCTACACCCTCGACGCCCTCGGCCTGCCGCGTGAGGTGCTCTCGCAAGGCCAGGCCGTGTCCGCCGCGCCCGCGCGCATCGTTGCGACCGTCGGCGGCAAGGAGTGCGTCATCAAGCTGGAAGACGGCGTCAGCTTCTCGGAGAAGAAGGAGTGGCGGCACTCGTTCAAGGGCAAAGCCAAAGCGAAAGAGGCCGGGCTGGTCTTCACGAGCACCGGCACAATCGAGCAGGACGGTCTTGTGCTGCTCAACCTCACGTACGCGCCTGCCGGCAAGGAACCGGTCACCATTGACGCACTGCGCATTGAGTTCCCGGTGCGCGCCGAAGAGGCCGAGTGTCTTCTGTGCGGCGGCGCGGGCGGCAACTTCGCGTCGCTCTCGCACATGATCCTGCCCAAGGACAAGCAGGGCCGTCTCTGGTCCACGCTCGATACCGGCAAAGGCGGCTCGATGATGACCCTCGGCTCGTTCTATCCCGACGTGTGGCTGGGCAACGAACGCCGCGGCCTGCTCTGGTGGGCGGACAGCGACCTGGGCTGGGTGCCCGACGACGACGTTCCCGCGCATGAAGTCTTGCGCGAAGGCAACGTTGTCGTGTTGCGCAACAACATCATCGGCAAGCCGTTCACGCTCGCCGAAGCGCGCACCATCACGTTCGGCTACATGGCCTCGCCGTTTCGCCCCTTGGTGAAAGGCTGGCGCATGGCGATCCATTCCGAAGACGGCACCTTCGACGGCCCGCACAAGAAGCACAAGGACCCGAAGACCGGCGAGCAGGTTGACGGCTGGAACTGGCTCAACCCGCCCTCGCGCGATCCGCAGGAATGGCCGGAACTGTGGGCGGAGCAGAAGAAGGAAGCCGACGCGAAGGTGAAGCGCGAGCAGCCGTTCAACCCCGCCCAGGCGCGCAACAGGAACTACGTCCACACGTCCGTGCCGCTGGTGGGCTGGGGGCCGCTGACCACCGACCCGCTCGCGCCGCAATACTTCGGCCCGGAATGGGCTGAGAACACGCTCAGCCCCACCCAGCGCGATTTCCTGATCTGGCTCTGCGACCGCGCGTTCGGCGAAGGCGGCTTGCGAACGATCTACTGGGACATCTTCTATATCCATTGCTCGAGGAACGAGCAGAATGGCACGGGGTACCGCCTCCCCGACGGGCGAGTGCAGACGACCTACCAGGGCTTCAACCTGCGCCGCTACATGATGCGCCTGTACGCTCTGATGTACGACCACGGGCTGACGCCGGGATCGAACGTCTCACACGGCACGAACTCTTTCCCGCTCGTCGCCTTCCCGTGGATGGACGCGGTCCTCGACGGCGAATGGGCCGAGATCACCGACGCCACACCGCGCGACTGGGTGGACTTCTACCCCGCCGAACGCATGCGCCCCATGGCCGTCGCCGAGAACTTCGGGACGATCATCAGTTGGATGTGTTTGTTCCACGTGAAGGACAAGGAGCGCGAGAAGCGCCTCTTCCGCGGCTTCATGGACTACCAGCGCCTCCACGACACCTGGACCGGCCAGGACGGCCGCTTCCCGCCGCAGGCCGTCCTCGACTTCGGTCTGAACGACGAACGCCTGCAGTACGTGCCCTACTGGCGCAACACGGCGTTCGTGACCGACGACAAGGACCTGCTTGTGTCGCAGTGGCGGCTGCCCGACCGTGTGCTGCTGCTGGTGTTCAACAACAACCGCCAACAGACGAAGGACGTGAAGCTGAAGGTGGACATGAAGCAGGCTCTCGGCGAAGCGCGCGAGCTGAAGGCCACCGCTCGCGAGCTGGGCGAATGCGGCGACCCCACCGTCACGTTCGACGAAGACAGTCATGTCCTTGCCGTGCCCGGCCTCGAACCGCACACGGCGCGATACGTCGGCCTGCGCGCGAACACAACCGCGCGCGGCATGGCCCGCATATTGCCCCAGGAGGTGCTCGACTGGGGAGTGTATAGCCCATCCATGGTATGGGAGGCGCCCAGCCAGCGGGGAGACGTTGTTTGCGACGATGCCGAGGTGTCGCTGGCCGTGTGGCGTGCCCCAGACCGCGTGGTGCTGTTCGTCACCAACGAGAAGGGAACGAAGGCCAAAGACGTGACGCTCAGCATTGATCTGGAGAAGCTCGGTCTGGTGCCCAAGCTGCCGTGGCAGCAATTTGTGCGTGTACGCACGTTCGCGCCGGAGAAGACGCCGCAGGCGACACTCGATTTCTACGCCCGGAAGCTTACCGTACCCAAGATTGAGCCTAAGACGGTCCGGCTTGTTGGCGTCCGTCTGTACTGAGGAAAACGGCCGCCGTACTGTTCAACCTGCCCCACGGGGTGTATACAGATGAGGGTTCCGACGGCATGCTTGGGCTTCAGAACGCACGGGGGGTTCCGGTCGCAGCATGAGAGCACGCTTTGGAAGGGAGAACAGAAGATGAGAAAGGCCACCGTTTCCAGGAGGAGTCTGCTGCAGGGCGTCGCGGCCACCGCTGCCACGGTCCTGGTCCTGCCTCGGTCCGTCTGGGGCGCGAACGACAAGCCCAACGTCGCCAGCATTGGTTGCTCAGGCAAGGGCGGCAGCGACATCGGCGACATCATGGGTTGCGGCTGCACTATGGTGGCGCTCTGCGACACCGATGACGGTCCGCTCAACGGCCAGGCCAAGAACCATCCGAATGCCAAGAAGTTCAAGGATTTCCGCAAGCTGTTCGACGAGATGGCCAAGGACATAGACATCGTCACTGTCAGCACCCCTGACCACACTCACTTCCCCGCTTCCATGGCCGCCCTCACGGCCGGCAAACACGTCTTCACCCAGAAGCCCATGACGCACAATATCTGGGAGGCGCGCAAGCTGGCGGAAGTGGCGCGCGAGAAGAAGCTGATGTCCCTGATGGGCATCCAGGGCCACGCCAACGAGTCCGCCCGCAACCTGTGCGAGTGGGTCTGGGCCGGCGCCATCGGCAACGTCACTGAAGTGCACTACTGGACCAATCGGCCCATCTGGCCCCAGGGCATTGACCGCCCCAAGGATGTGAAACAGCCGCCCGCGTCGCTCGACTGGGACTGCTGGCTCAATGTCGCTCCCCAGCGGCCGTATCACAACTGCTACTGCCCGTTCGCGTGGCGCGGCTGGTGGGACTACGGCGCCGGCGCCATGGGCGACATCGGCTGCCACGTCATGGACGCCGCCTTCTGGGCCCTCGACCTGCGCTACCCGACGAGCATTTCCGCGGAGACCTCGGACAAGCACGAAGAGACGGCGCCCAAGTGGGCCATCATCACCTACGAATTCCCGGCGCGCGGCAGGCTGGCGCCCTGCAAGGTCATCTGGCACGATGGCGGAAAGAAGCCCCCCGTGCCGAAGGACGATCCGACCTTCAAGATGAACCCGGAATGCGGCGCCTTCCTCCTCGGTGACAAGGGCACGCTGTGGCACGACTTCTACTGTGGCACGGCCCGCATCATCCCCGAGGCCAAGCAGAAGGAAGCCAATGTCAGCAAGATCCCTAAGACCCTTCCGCGCTGCCAGGGCGGCCACATGCGCGAATTCGTCACCGCCTGCAAGACCGGCAAGCCTCCGTTCGGGGCAAACTACGAGTACGCCGCGGCGCTCACGGAGTTCGTCCTGCTCGGCAACCTTGCCGTCCGGGCGGGGCAGAAGATCCTGTGGGATCCGAAGAAGATGGCTGTCACGAACGTGGATGCCGCGAATAAGTGGGTCCGCCGCGAACCGCGCAAGGGATGGGACCAGTACTACAAGGGCCTGTCGGACGTCCCGCCGCCGCCCCACCCCGAGGTCGGTGCGCCGAACACTGTGACGACGAAGTAACGCTTCGCCGTCGGCTTGCGTCATACGACCGCCCGAGGTTCACTCGGATATAGCAGCGTAGGGGCGCCCCTGCGTGGGCGCCCGTCGCTTCTGCCGTCGGAGCGAGTGATGATCGAGGCACGGTTGTTCAGGGCGGCGGCCGTCTGCATGGTCTGCGGCCTGTGGTTCGGCCCGGCCGCCTGCGCGGCCGATTGGCCGATGTGGCGGCACGACGCCAACCGCAGCGCCGCTTCGCCCGAACAGTTGCCGGACCAACTCCAGCTTCACTGGTTCCGCGAGTTCCCTGCCGCGCAGCCGGCCTGGCCCAATGAGCCGCGCCTGCACTTCGACGCGTCGTATGAGCCGGTCGTGCTGGGCAAACTGCTCGTCGTCGGTTCCCCCAATGACGGCAGCGTGACGGCCTATGACACGGAGACCGGCGAACAGCGCTGGCGGTTCCGCGCGGAAGGCCCGGTGCGCTTCGCGCCGGTCGCATGGAAGGAGCGCCTCTGCTTCGGCTCCGACGACGGCTGGGTCTACTGTCTCGCCGCCGCGGACGGAACGCTGAAGTGGAAGGTGCGGGGTGCTCCCGCGGACCGGCCGGACCGCAAGCACCTCGGCAACGCGCGGCTTATCTCCTTCTGGCCGATCCGCGGCGGGCCCGTGCTGGCGGACGACACCCTTTACTTCGCGGCGGGCATCTGGCCGACGCTGGGCGTCTTCATCGCGGCCGTGGAGGCGGAGAGCGGCCGGACTGTCTGGGCGAACCGCGATGCCAATCTCATCGAGAAGGTGCGGATAGATCACAACGAGACTCGAGAAGCGGGGCTGTCGCCGCAGGGATACCTGACCGTTGCCGGCGACACGCTGCTTGTCCCGAACGGCCGCTCGATGCCGGCGTGCCTCGACCGCAAAACCGGGGAACTGTTGCAGTACCTGCAGGGCTACCGGAACGGCGACTGCCGCGTGACTGCGCTGAACAAGCACGCTTTCGTCGGCCGCGGCGGCGTCGTGGACGTGGCGACCGGCAGGGAGGTCGGAAGCCGCTTTAGCGCGGCCGGGAACGCTGCGCCGAAGGCTTTCTCGGTCGAGAAGATGGACCTCTTCGAATGTCCCATCTTCCCCTACAATATGCGTCCCGGCTGCTCCGCATGGTCGGCCCTCGCCGGCGACACGGCGTACGGCCTGCACCAGGGCGTCTTCTATGCGTACGATCTCAGCCGCGCCGCGGTCTCCGAGTACGAGACGCAGCAGGATGGCCGCAGGCTCAAGCCCTGGCGCTGGGACCCGCCGGAACTGTGGCAACTCGCCACCCCTTTCGCGAAAGCCAAACCCGTCAGCGACGCGCTGGTCAAGGCCGGGAACCGGCTGTACGGCCACGCGGGCAAGAGCGTGCTGGCTGTCGAACTGCCGGCCGCCGGCGGCGAGCCGAGGATCGTCTGGCAGCAGGATGTCGAGGGCGTGCCGTCCGAGCTCCTTGCCGCCGACGGCAAGCTGTTCGTCGTCACGAAACAAGGACGCCTCTACTGCTTCGCGGGCGGCCAGGTCGCAGTGCAAACCCATGCGCTCAAGTCGGTCGAATTCCAAAAACTCGCGGACGACTGGGAGAAACGCGCTGGCGAGATCCTCCAACGCACGCAGGTGACGGGAGGTTACTGCGTGGTCCTTGGAGTCGGAACGGGCCGCCTCTTCGAGGAGTTGCTCGCCCAGTCGAAGCTCAAGCTGATTGGCGTGGATCCCGACGCAGAGAAGGTGCGGCGCCTGCATGACACGCTCGCCGCGGCGGGCTTGTACGGCACGCGCGCGGAACTGTTCACGGGCAAGCCCTGCGACTTCCTTCTGCCGTCGTATCTCGCCAGTCTCATCGTCTCGGAGGACGCGGAGCTTCTTGATGCCGTGCCCCCCGGCAGGCTCTGCGACGTGCTGCGTCCCTATGGCGGAACGCTCTGCCTGGCGCTGCCGGCCGAGCAACGCGAGGCATTCGAGAGGAAGATCGCCGCCGCGGGCGTGGAGAATATCGAGGTCTCGCGGGCCGGAGAGTTCTCTCTGGTACGGCGCGTGGGGCCCCTGCCAGGCGCGGCGTCATGGACTCATGAGTGCGCCGACGCGGCTCGCTCGTTCTTCTCGAAAGACCAGCGTGTGCAGGGCGGCACCTGTGGAAGACGCAGGTTGCCCCGTTCACGCGCTACGCCTCGCTTTCCGGTGGCATCTACGTTGCCGGCGACGACCGCTGCACGGTCTATGATCCCGCCACGGGCGTTCCGCGCGCAACCTTCGCGTATGCGGCGCGCGACGAGGCCGGCCGCAAGCCGATTGTGTCCGATATCCGTGTTTCGGATGATGTCATCGTCATTGCCGGCGCGTTCCAGAAAGTACGGGAGATCGAGAAGGGCCTGTGGGATAGCACGTTCCTTGTGGCCCTGGACAGGAGTAGCGGCAAGCAACTCTGGACCCGCGAAGCAAAGCATCGCTTCAATATCAACGCGCTCGCCATCAGCCACGGCCTGGTCTTCTGCATAGACTCCCTCTCGCCCATCGAAACCGACCAGACCAAGCGCGACTCCCCCGCGCCGAAGACGACGCCGTCAGACGTGCTCGCCCTCGACGCCCGCACGGGCGGCGTGCGCTGGAGTGCGGTCACCGAGGCCCCGTATCGTCTCTGCCGCGCTGGAAGCTGGACCACCATACAAGGCCATGACGATTGGCTGTGCTGCCATGAGGCGCTCGGGCTGCTGCTGGCCGGGCGGCACGGCCAGGCGTGGGCCTTCGAGGCCGCGAGCGGCAAGCAGGTGTGGCAGCAGAAGATTGGCGGCGGCGGGCCGCTCATCCTGCGAGGCAACACGTTCATCCATCAGGGCGGCGGCATCTTCGATGTGCGCTCCGGCACGCCCGCCGGCAAGCCCTTCGACATGGCGAGAGGCGGATGCAATTACGCGGTGGGCTGCGAGCAACTCCTGTTGTGGCGCGACAACAGCGTCTGCTATCTCAATGTGGACACGCGCACCAAGTATCACCTGCGCAACGTCCGTTCCGGTTGCAGCAACAGCCTGATCGCGGCCGACGGACTCGTCAACGTGCCGGCGTTCGCGGCGGGTTGCGTGTGCAACTATTCCATTCAGACGGCCTTTGCATTGGTCCACATGCCTGAAGCGGCACAATGGTCTGGCGGTTCTGCCCCGCTTGGCAGGCGGGGCGAGTGACTCAGGTGGGCCGGCTCAACAACCCCGAATGGAGCTGCTCGTTGTGCGCTTCCACTATGATGGTCCGCCGGTGTAAGGGAAAGTGCATAATGATGTTGAAACACAAACGACAGTGGAGGTGCCGATGCACGTCTCACGGATGGCCAGGCGCAGCTTTCTGGCGTGCGTGCTCGGCGCCAATGCCATAGCGGCTGATCTTCCCGCGCCCGTTGACACGTTCGCTGACGCCTGGCCGGCGACGGACGCTTTGGGCCGGCAGTTGCC
This sequence comes from Planctomycetota bacterium, assembly GCA_026692735.1. Lineage (GTDB taxonomy): Bacteria > Planctomycetota > SZUA-567 > H5-PLA8 > H5-PLA8 > JAPLOD01. The sequence continues at coordinate 26,307 of JAPLOD010000641.1, forward strand.
GATGGCGCAGGAAGTCGGCCCGCCGCGGCAGGGCAAGCTCGTGGGCATCTTCTATTTCCTCTGGCTCGGCCGTCACGGCACCGCCGGGCCGTACGACATCAGCAGGATTCTCGCGGCCGACCCGACGGCGCTGTCCAAGCCCGACGGTTCGCTGTGGGGGCCGCTGCATTACATGCACCATTGGGGCGAGTCGCTCTTCGGGTACTACTTCTCCGACGACACGTGGGTCATCCGCAAGCACGCGCAGATGCTCAGCGATGCCGGCGTGGACGCGATCGTCTTCGACGTCAGCAACCAGCTCACGTACCCGGAAAGCTACGTGCCGCTGTGCAAGACGTTCGTGGAGGTTCGTCGCGACGGAGGCAGAACGCCGCAGTTCGCATTCCTGTGTCCGTTCTGGGATCCGGCACGCGTCGTGGCCAGGCTCTACAAGGACCTCTACGGACCGGGCCTCGCGCCGGAGTTGTGGTTCCGCTGGAAGGGCAAGCCGCTGATTCTCGCCGACCCGGCCAAGATCACGCCGGACGCCTGCATGCAGTCCACGCGCGCGCCGGAGAAACTCGCCGAACGCCACACGCTGGGTCAGAGCTTCACCGCCGCGAAGCCCTTCAAGGCCGCCGGCGGAAGCTTCCCGACGTGGAATGAGACAGAGTCGGGCGTGACGCTTTCGTTGCACGCCGACGAACCCGGCGGCAAGCTGCTCGCGCGGAAACGTTTCGAGAAGATCGCGGACAATGCAACGGTGCTGCTGGACTTCCCTGAAGCCCAGCCGGCCGGCACGTATTACCTCGAGCAATCCGATGGGAAGGGCTCGGTGGGCTGGTGGAGCGCTTCCGGCGACGTCTACGACAAGGGACGCGCCTACGCTGACGGCAAGCCCGTCGGCGGCGCTCGCGAGCTGGCCATTCTGTTCTTGGATGCGCAGAAGCCCGAGGTGCTTGTGTCCAGCGATGCGAAGCTCTCGCGCGCGGCAGCGGAGAAACTCGCCGCCGACATTCGAGGGTTCTTCACGTTCCGCAGACCGCAGCCGGACTACTTCCAAGGGCCGACGGGGCCGGACCAGTGGGGCTGGCTGGAGGTCTTCCCACAGCACGTGTTCAAGAATTCCGAGGGTAAAGACGAACAGATGACCGTCGGCGTGGGGCAGAACGCCACGGGCAGGCGGCTGAGCGCGTTCAGCGTGAAGAACACCTATGGCCGCAGTTGGCACGACGGCAAGAAGGACGAGCGCCCTGATGCCGTGCTGCACGGCTACAATCTGGCTGAGCAGTTCGAGCGCGCGCTGAAGATGGACCCGGAGTTCGTCTTCATCACGGGCTGGAACGAATGGATCGCGGGGCGCTTCAACGAGTTCTGCGGCGTGCGCGAGCCGGTCATGTTTGTGGACCAGTACACCGAAGAATACAGCCGCGACGTCGAGCCGATGAAGGGGGGGCACGGCGACAACTACTACTACCAGATGATCGGCTACGTCCGCCGCTACAAAGGCGCGCGCAAGCCGCCGCCGGCCGGAATGGCGAAGACAATCGAGATAGACGGCGACTTCAGCGACTGGAAGGACGTGCTGCCCGAATACCGCGACGACCGCGGCGATACCATGCAGCGCGACTTCGTGAGCTTCGACAAGATCGGCCGCTACACGAACACGACAGGCCGGAACGATTTCGTGCTGCTGAAGGCCGCACGCGACGAACGCTTCGTCTACTTCTACGCTCAAACAGCCGCGCCGATGACGCCGCGCACCGATCCGAACTGGATGATGCTGTTCATTGCCACGAATGCAAAGGCGCCGCACTGGGAGGGCTACAACTTCGTCGTCAATCGCCAAGTCAAGGACGCCACGACTGCGCTGGAGGAATGCAAAGGCGGCTGGGACTGGAAACCTGTCGTGGACGTGCGGTATTGCGTGAAAGGCCACGAGATGGAGTTGGCGATTCCGCGCGCCGCGTTGCACCTGGATGCTGCCGCGCCGCTGCAGTTCGACTTCAAGTGGGCTGACAACATCAAGCCCGAGAATGGCGCGCTGGACTTCTTCGTCAACGGCGACGTGGCCCCGAACGGGCGGTTCCGGTATCGCTTTGCTGAGGAGAAGTGAGCGGTCTCGCGCCAGGTACTTCACCGGCGCCTTACGATGTCCCGAACGGCAACCGACGGCCGCCGCGGCGGATCCCGGAATCAGCCCTCACGGCTTCGCGGCGTCGGCCTTCTCGTACACGCGAACGTAGTCAATCAGGTACTTCGATGGGAAGATACTGTCGTCCACGCCCTTCGCGCCGCCCCACGCTCCGCCCACAGCGTAATTCAGCAGCAAGTAGCACGGCTTGTCGAACGGCCACGAATCCGGTCCCTTGCCGTCGTTCTGGAACGTGAACACTTTCTGCTCGTCTACGAAAAACGCGATCTCCTTATTGGTCCATTCGATCGCGTAGATGTGGAAATCCTCGTACGGCTTCGGGACGACCGTGCGGTGCCCCTTCTGCGTCTTCTTGACATGATTGTACGCGCCTGTGTGAATCGTCGTGTGGATGCCGTCCGGGTCGAAGCCGACGTATTCCATGATGTCAATCTCGCCGCACTTTGGCCAGCCGGCGGACTTGTCAGTGCCCAGCATCCAGATCGCCGGCCACGTGCCGCGGCCGGTGGGGACTTTCGCGCGGACTTCGACGCGCCCGTACGTCCAGCTCGCCAGCCCCTTCGTCGTCAGACTCGCCGCCGTGTAGTCCGCGAACTCGCGCGCCTTGTTCCAGTTGTTCTTGTCCTTGGCGTTCGAGTCGTAGTTGGGGTTCTTGAAGCGTTCCTTGATGGCCTCGATCACCAGGTTGCCGCCTTCAAGCCGCGCGTTTTCGCGCCGGTCCTTGGTGTAGTACTGCAGTTCGCCGTTGCGCACGAACCCGGCCTCGTAGTTCCACTTCTTTGGATCGGGCGCGCCTTCGCCATCGAATTCGTCCGACCACGCCAGCTTCCACCCGGGCCGCTCCGGCAGCGGTGCCGTCGTCCCCGCGCCAACGTCCCGAGGCATCGCAGCCGCCGCGCACAGAACGATCAGCACTGCGGTGAAGTGAACTGCATGGTTCCCGCGCATCATAGTCCCCGCCCTCCGCCTCGGTTCGCGTCAACTCTTGAGTACACCACGAACGGGCCGGGCTTCGGTAGGTGCACGTCCTTCAGTGAGCCGTACGGCAGCGTGCGTGACGAATCAATGTTGCCGATGATGCAGAACCGCCGGAGGGTCGAGCTACGGCAGATCCAGCGTTCGCTTCTCCTCGAACGTCCCCAGGTCGTGCACCTGGACCTTGCCGTCGGAGACGCTGTACAGGTTGGTGTCAATGTAGAGCAGGCGGCGGACATCGGCACCGTAGTAGAAGATGGTCTCCGGCCCGGTCTGCACGGCGCCCTTGTGCGTGATTGTCTTCCTGAGCACGAACCCGGACTCCAGCGTGAAGTTGTAGACGTACGCGCCCTGGAACGCGACGGTGCCGTACGTTGAAGCCGGCGTGTCGGCGGTCTTGTTTGCGATCTGGGCGACGGTGACGGGGAAGGCGAGGAGGGCCCTCTCCTTGTCGAACAGCAGCGCCTTGTGGTTGTGCAAGACCTCGGAATCGGAGCCGCGGTCGCCGATTGAGACGGCGGCGTTCTGCACGGGGTTGGTTACGTCGGAGACATCGAAGCAGGCGATCTTCATGCCTTGGTACCACACGATGCCGGTGGCCGGGTCCACCACGGCGTCCTTGCCAAAGCCCAGGATGTGGTTCTCGTCGTACGGATGCAGGTAATCACTGTAGCCGGGGATCGTGAGCTGGCCCAGGACCGTGGGCGCCGGAGGATTGGTCAGGTCAATGACGAACAGCGGGTCAACTCTCCGGAACGTGACCATGTAGCCGCGATCGCCGAGGAAGCGCGTCGCGTAGATGCGCTCGCCGGGCGCAAGCCCTTCCAGCCGCCCCTGGATTTCCATGTCGCCGTTCAGCACGTACACGTTGTTGGCGGTGGTCCCGGTCGTGAAATCCATGGTCGTCGTCGCGACGCGGAAGTGGCCGTTGTGCTCATCCATCGCGAACTGGTTCAGCACCGTGCCCGGCACTTCGCCGAGTTTGCTGAACGAGACATTCCCGCCGTGCAGGTCGAAACGGTAGATGCTCGTCGTCTGCTCGGCGTCGTCACGAGGCGCGGCGCTGTTGGCCGCAGCCGGTGGCGTGGCCGCGCCCGGCGTGCCCGTTCCCGTCACAGCCGGCAGTGGCAACGGGCCGCCTGCGAATGGCAGGAACTTCGTGTCGGCGACGTACAAGTGCGCGCGCGACGCGTAGACCGCTTCGCCCGCGCCGAGGATGGCTTTCACGTCCGCGGCCTGTTCTTTGTCATCCAGGTTGAAGCCCGCCACCACGAGGTAATCGGGTTCGCTGAAGTCCGGGAGGTAGAAGACGTCCCGCGGTCTGATGCGCTTGGGCCTGTGCCCTTTCGCTGTGTCCCGCATGGCCGGGACCAGCCCGGCGGGGCGGCGCCGGCCCGGCCGCTGAGCGGCCCGCGCCAGGGGCTTTGCGGTCTGCACTCCCATCACAGGCAGCATGTAGAAGTCAGGGTACTTGCGCGCCACCAGGTAGACGTCCCGGTCAATCTTGCGCGATGACAGATAGCCGCCGTCTATCTCGACTTCACGGACCAGGACACACTGGGACTTGTCGGTGATGTCGTAGACCAGCGCCTTGACCGTCGCCGGCGACGGCAGCTCTACCGCCTCGACCGGAACCGTGCGCATGGCGGAACCGATGACCACCATCCAGGGGCCGTCTACGAACAGCTCGCACGGCCAGAACTCGCTGTCGAACTGCACCACCGCCGTCACCGCCAGTTCGCTGTCGGGGAACGCCTTGATCACCAGCACCCTGCCGCGGTTCACCTGGTAGATGAACTCGCCGTCGTTCTTGACAATGTCGGCCTCGTCCACGCCTTCAACCTGAACATTGGTGTCGGAGGCCGCGCCATTGCTCGCGCCCGGGGCGCCCTCAGCGACTCCTGGGCCGTTCGCAGTGCCGCCAACCGGCATGGTCGCGAAGGTGTCCCCTTTCGTGCCACTGGTGCCGGTGGTGCCGCCAAACAGGTACTGGGGCTGTTTCTCGCCGAGCATGCGCGCGAGTTGCCTGTAGGACTTGACGGGCAGAGGCGTGCCGGGGGGCGGCGGCGCATTCGCGGCAGTGACGGCAGCCGCGGCGCCAACGAACAAGACCAGCAGAGCGGAGATTGTGCGGCGGAAGCTCATGGCAAGCTCCTTCCAGGTCCGGGCGTCATTACCATAGTGCGGCGCGCATTGTACCCACAACCCGTCGTCTTGGTACTTAATCTTAGTGACGGCAATGGCGGCCCTGGGTTACGCCCTTGCGCTTCCTCGGCGCAGGGCTTGACGCACGCTGGTCCCCGAACTATCACCTACCGGCTCGTGACGCAATCCTCTGTATTGCGGCGCACGCGGGAAGCCTGCACCCCACGGGAAAGGAACCTATGGCCACGTACGCACGGCTCAAGCCGCCCGCCGGCGACAAGGTCGCGATCAGCAATGGCAACCTGCTAGGGCCCGACGCGCCGGTGCTGCCGGTCATCGAAGGCGACGGCACTGGTCCGGATATCTGGCGCGCCGCGCAGCGCGTCTTCGATGCCGCAGTGCTGAAGGCCTACGGCGGCCGGAAGAAGATCATCTGGTTCGAAGTGCTCGCCGGCGAAAAGGCCTTCACCCTGACAGGCAACTGGC
>JAPLOD010000642.1 GCA_026692735.1 Planctomycetota bacterium
TCGTCTGTGGGCCAATAGACCAGGTTCTGCTTCTTGGCCCAGTCCGCAAGGTCGAACAGCTTGCGCTCGGCCTCGGGCTTGGCTTCCTGCGCTTTGATCCAGGCCTTTTCCGCCTCCGCCACTTCCTCGCCGAGCCGCTGCAAGCGGCGCTGTCCGCGCTGCGCCAACTGCTCATTCTTCCACTTCTTCTCGACCTCATCCTTCACTTCCGCAAACGGCTTGTACTTCTCCTCGCCAGCGGGGGGTGCGGCCTCACCCGGCTTGGGCGGCACTGGCCAGTAGAAGCGCTTGTAGCGGTCGTAGTAGCTCTGCACCTCCTCTTCCTTCCACTTAGCTTCGACCGCCGCCTTCACCTCCTCCAGCGGCTTGTACTTCTCAGCCCCGGCCGCGGGCGCCGGTTCGCCCGTCTTGGGCGCCTCCTTCCACAACGCCTTGTTCTTCTCGTAGCACTTCTTCAGCTCGTCATCCGCTGGCTTGACCTCGCCGCCGAACAGTTTCTCCGTGTCAAGGAACAGCATGTCGGCCGACAGTTTCGGCTTGCTGAACATCACGTCCTTGAGTTCCTTCACGTTCTCCTTGTTGTCGTCGTAGAACTCCTTGACCTTCTCCTCGGACGGCTCCTTCGTCTTGTCCAGGAAATCCTCGCCCTTGAACTCCTTGTACCGCAGCCGCACGACTTCCTTTTCCCTGGCATATGCCACGAACAGCTCCTTGTCGTCCACCAGCGACTGGGTCCGAAGGTACTCGAACAGCTTCTGCTGCTGCCCCATCTCGCGGGTCGTGTTCTCGAACTGCACGGGCGTGAGCTGGACTGACTGCAGCAGCTTGCGGTACACCTTCTCCGATACCTGCTGCTGCTGCGTGCGGCCCTTGATCTCCTGCAGCAGACGTTCCTTGAACTCCTCATCCCCCAGCTCAAAACCCGCCAGAGCCGCAGTGCGCCACGCCACCTGGTGGCGCACGGCCTCGACGCTGCTGACGTAGCGGTTATGGGGCGGGTTGTACTGGTTGAGCACGTAGCGCGCGTTGAGCACTTCCGACGGGCCCATATCCCGCCACGTATCGCCCACCTTGTACCTCGCACTCGGGCCGACGCGCGACCCCCCGGATTGCAGGGCGCTGCTCGCCCCGAAAATCCCCATCGTGACGACCATCACCGGAAGCAATATCCAGTAGACGAACTTCTTGTGTTGCCTGTACCATTCAAGTTTCATGCGCACCCCTGTCTGACGGAAATCCCCCAATTGTTGCCACGGCCGGATTGTAACCCGGCGGCAGGGGTTTGCCAGTGCGGGCAGCCGACGCGGCGCCCTCTGCGGTTGTTGCTCTTCGCTGCACCGTGTATCATCGCCGGTGTAGTGTGGCGTGCGGACGATGGCCAAAGGGAGGGCAGCGTGGGGACAGTGACGGTTCTTTTCTTCGGGGATGTTGTAGGCCGCCCCGGGCGCAACGCGATCAGCTACGCTATCCCCCTCCTGCGCAAGAAGCACGAAGCGGACTTCATCGTGGCCAACGGCGAGAACGCCGCGTCCGGCTCGGGGCTCACTCCCTCAACACTGAACAAGCTCCTGACCAGCGGCGCGGACGTGGTCACGACTGGCGACCACATCTTCCGCAATAAGGAGTACCCCGGCGTCATCAACGAACTGCGCGTGCTCAGGCCGGCCAACTACCCGAAGAGCGCGGATGGCAGAGGCTGGGGGCTGTACACCACGCCCAACGGCACGCGTATCGTCGTGGTCAGCCTGATGGGGCGCGTCTTCATGGAGCCGCTGCGCTGCCCGTTCGAGCTGGCGGACGAGATTCTGGCCGCGGTTTCCACACAGACCAAGATCATCCTCGTGGACATGCACGGGGAGGCCACGAGCGAGAAAGTCGCCATGGGCTGGCACCTGGACGGCAAGGTCTCGGCGGTCATCGGGACGCACACTCACATCCAGACCGCCGATGAAAGGATATTGCCGAAAGGGACCGCCTTCATAACGGGAAGTGGCGGAAGGCGACGTGAAAGCCTGCGGCGCGGTCGTGAAGATAGACACCGACACCGGGCGAGCGCGGTCCATTGAGCGTTTCCAGTTGCCGGTGCCGCACGACATGTTGCTCAACGCACCGTAGCCGCTCTCGTCAGGGCAGCCGAAGCGCCCCGCTTCGGCCCTGCGCGGGCGAGGCGCCCGCGCCTTACAGGAGACCAGCAGCGCATGCCATCACGCCGCGGACTCTTTGACACCGGCCTGCGCCGCTCGCCGCCGCCCGGCGATGAGCCGCAGACCGGCAAGGCCAAAGCGTGGACCGTCTCACAGCTCACACGGCGTATCAAGGAGTGTCTTGAAGAGGGTTTCGCCGGCCTGTGGGTGGAAGGCGAGATCTCGAACTACCGGAGTTTCGCCTCGGGCCATTGTTACTTCACGCTCAAGGACGAAGGCGCGCAGTTGCCCGCCGTGCTCTGGCGCGACTCCGCCGCGCGTCTCCGCTTCACGCCGCAGGATGGCGACAAGGTCCTCGCCTGCGGCCACCTGTCCGTCTACGAAGCGCGCGGCGCGTACCAGCTCATCGTCGAGACCATGGAACCGCTGGGCATGGGCGCTCTCGCGGCGGCCTTTGAGCGGCTCAAGGCCAGGCTCGCGGCCGAGGGTCTGTTCGATGAGGCCCGGAAGCGTCCTCTCCCCCGATACCCGTGGCGCATTGGCATTGTCACCAGCCCCGACGGCGCCGCCATCCGCGACCTGCTGAAAGTCGTCTTCAGCCGCTGGCCGGCCGAGATCATCCTCGCGGGCGTGAGAGTGCAGGGCGAAGGCGCTGCCGCCGAGATCGCCGCTGCGATCGGGCTGCTCAACCGCCTGGAAGGCGACGACCGCCCCGAAGCGCTCGTCGTTGGCCGAGGCGGCGGTTCGCTCGAAGACCTCTGGGCGTTCAACGAAGAAGCCGTCGCGCGCGCCATCGCGGCTTCCCGTATTCCCGTCATCAGCGCGGTGGGCCACGAAGTGGACTTCACGATCGCCGACTTCGTGGCCGACGTGCGCGCCGCCACGCCCAGCCATGCGGGCGAGATCGTCGTCCCGCGCCTGGAGGACGTACGCGAGCATCTGCGCACGCTCGAGACTTCCCTGCCCGCCGCGCTGCTGCGGCGCGTGGAAGTGGCGCGCCAGCGGCTCGACGCCTTGGCGCAAAGCTACGCCCTGCGGCACCCGGAAGAACGTGCCGCCGTCTTGCGCCAGCGCCTGGATGACCTGGCCTCACGACTGGCGCCTGCGGGCGAACGCCGCGCGTCAGTCGCGCGCGAACGCCTCGCCAGCCTGGCGGGAAGGTTGGAGTCCCTGTCGCCGCTCAGGGTTCTGGAACGGGGCTACTCGCTGACGACGCGCGAGCGCGACTGCGCGCTGGTCACATCCCCCCGCGACGTCGCGCCAGGCGAGAGCCTGCGCACCCGCGTCCGCGGCGGCACGATCGTCTCACGCGTGGCCGGGACCGGGCGAGCCGACCCGTAGCGCGCTCTTCCGGATTGCGGCGGGCACCGCGGGCAGTGCCACTTCTTGTATGGACGAAACGGCGCTCTTCACTATGTTGCTATACCATTCACGCGTGGGAACCGTCTTCCCTGCGGTTGTGGCGCAACCTGCGAGGGCGCGCTGCGGCGGGCGAAAGTCAAGCAGAGCAGACAGCATGGATCTGAGAACAGAACGCTCCCGTCTTCTTTCCGCTTTCCAGAAACGCTTCGGTTCAGGCGGCCAGGTGCGCGCCGCCATTGCGCCCGGGCGCAGCAACCTGATCGGTGAACACACCGACTACAACGGCGGGCTGGTGCTGCCCATCGCCGTGGACCGGCACATCCTCGTCCTCTTCCGGCCCGCGCGCGGAACACCGGCACGCATCGCCGTGTACACCGAAACGTTGGAGGCGCGCGATGAGTTCAGCGTCAGCGGCACTCACGCCGCCGGCGATCCGAAGCTGCACTGGGCGAACTACGTCCGCGGCACGGCGCAGGCTCTGATCAACCGCGGCATCAAGCTCAAAGGCGGCGACCTCTACATCACCGGCGACCTGCCGCGCGGCGCGGGGCTTTCCAGCAGCGCGGCGCTCGAAACCGCCACCGCGCTCGCACTGCTGACGCTGGCCGGCAGAGCCATGGCGCCCCAGCCGCTGGCCTTCGCCTGCCAGGAGGCCGAGCACCGCTTCGCGGGCGTGCGCTGCGGCATTATGGATCAGACCGTCGTGGGGCTCGCCAAGCCAAACCACGCGCTCCTTCTGGACTGCCACTCCATGGCCACCAGGCACGTGCCCATCGCCTTGCGCGGGTACAGCTTCGCCGTCTTCGACACCGGAGTGCGCCACAAGCTGGCCGGCAGCGAGTACAACAAGCGCCGTGCCGAATGCGAGCATGCGGCCGCGCTGCTGAAACAGAAAACTCTGCGCGGCGTCACGCTCGACGCCATGCTGGCGATCGCCGGCTCGCTCACTGCCAGCGAGCACAGGCGCGTGCGCCACGTGCTGACCGAGAACCTGCGCGTCGTCCAGTTCGCGGCCGCGCTGGCGCGCGGCGACGTGGCGGAGCTGGGCGCACTGCTGGACGCCAGTCACGAGAGCCTTTCGCGCGATTACGCTGTAAGCTGCGTGGAGTTGGACCAACTCGTGGCGCAACTGCGTGCACGCGGCGCACGCGACCACGGCTGCGCCGGGGCGCGCATGACCGGCGGCGGCTTCGGCGGCGCCGTCGTCGCGCTCCTCAAGACAAGTGCTTTCCCCCCGTACGCGAGAGCCATGAAGCCATATGCCAAGGGCGGTTCATTGCTGCTGACCCCGAGCGCCGGGGCCAGGGTCGTGAGGCTGTAGATGCCACGTCAGACGATCCGGCGCAACGTGCCGCAGCCGTGCGCCTGTATCAGTTGGGGTTGAAGTCGGCCTTGCTCCGGCCCCACCATTCCACCCACTCCTGCTTGTTGCTGAACTGCTGCTTGGTGACAGTTTTCAGACCTTCGATGATCTCGTCCTGGACGGCGGCGCTCGGGTTGCCGAGACCGGCAATCAGCGCCCCCGCCGCGGCCCTCTTGTCCGCGTCCGCCGCCGCCTCGATCCCCACGCGGGCCACAACCGCTTCCTTCTCCGCCGCCAGGAGAGTGGCCAGCGCGTCCCACGCGGTACCGTCCTGCCGGCCACCGCGCCAAGCCAGCGCCTCGAAGACGGCTTTCCGCACCTCGGGGAACTGGCTCTTTGCCGCGGCAACCAGCGCCGGCACGACCGCGGCTTCGTCCGTGTTGACGAGGATATTGACGGCCCCGTCGCCGAAACCGGGGTCGGGGCTCTTGACAATTGCTTCGCCGAGCGACGCGATGGCCTGGGTGCGCGCGCGCGCGTCCTTGCCCCGCAACGCGGCCTGGGACGCGACCAGCCGTGCCTGCCTCTCCTGCACGACCTTTTTGCGTTCCTGTTCCCGCGATTCACTCTCGGCTTTCTCCTTGGCCGCCATATTCGCCAGATCTTCTCTCTCGCGTTTCTCCATCTCGGCGACTTCGTCCCTGGAACGCCACTTCCCCCCTTTCTTCACATACCCCCATTCATCCTGAGCAACATGGGAGGCGTTGACGTGGTCGGGATCGAGCTTCAGAACCTCCTCCACAAGCTCTCGAAACTTCATGTTGCGTTTCAGCCTGTCGCGCCACTTCAATGCCAACGCGAACCGGCCGTCGGCATCGCCCGGCTTGAGGGCCTTCTCCTGGAGGGTCAGGCCCAGCATATACGCCCTGTCCCGCAGTGTCGCCATTCTCTCGAAGTCGTCCAGCCCTTTGTTGAACTCCCCCTTCGACTGCTGCTCAATCCTGTGCCCAAGGTCCTCCAGTTGCTCGCCGTCGCCCAGTCTGCGCAGCCGTTCCACGTTCTGTTCAAAGCGCTCGATATCGGGGGGCAGTTTCAGAACATCAGCGGCGACGAATTCGAGCCTGTTGCCGGCCGCCCTGCGCAGGGTGCCGCAGAACCACACATTGTCCCCGCGCTTGAAATCCCTCTCCGCGCGCCGTTTCAACTTGTCATCCGCGAGGATCGTTGCCCAGCGCTTATCGTCCGGCCCGGGCTTCACCGGAAAGGTCATCAGCTTGATCTTGTCCGGCTGCACAACGCTGTCAAATTTGCTCTCGAAACACACGTCCTTGTCATCGTCACCGGTGCCAAACAGGGCGCTCACGTCCACGACGGGCCAATTGTGCTCTTGATAGACGACCACCTCGACCTTCGTCCCGTTAGGCAGCGGGATCTGCTTGTGGGGCAGTTCGTCAACATTCACAATCTGCCCCTCGGCCCACGCGCAGCCGCCACAGACCGCCACCAACCACAGAATCGCAATGCTCTGTCTCATGGCCCGGCCTCCAGCATCACGCACCACACCTCCGCGGCGCGGGGACAGGTTGCCCCTGCCAGTGTCCTACGGCTTGGCGGCTTTTCCATCGCCGGTCTTGTCTGCCTTGTCAGCCTTGTCCGCTTTGGCCTGCTCCTTGCCGGATTGGCCCGTGGCAGCCGGCGGCGGGACCTCGGCTGCCGGCGCTGGCTCCGCAGGAACCGCCACGATCGCTTTCGCAATCTGAGCCTTGCGGTTCTCGTTGATCAGCAGCAAGTCCGGCCGCTCCGCAGGTCCCATGGCAAACTTCGCCACAGGCCCCAGCATCCGCACGCGGTTGGCCAAACGCGGCCCGGCCTGAAGCCTCGCGCCGCGCGCGAAATAGAAGGCACACTCCGTTTCCGTGACGACGAAAAGATCATCCTGTCCGTCCTGGTTAAAGTCGTGAGCGACAAGCCCCAGGCCCAGCCCCGCCAGCACAAGAGGGGCGCCCACCGGTGTGAACTTGCCGTCCAACTCGCGGAAGAGCACCAGCCGCGACTCCTGGCCGGCTATAATCACCGCCAGCAGGCCGCTGGTCTTCCCGCCCGTGGCCAACGGCACGGCAGCAGTGACAAGCCCTTCCTCCGCAATGCTCGACGCTACCGTGGCCGCATCACCCTTGTTCCATCGGCCCTTGTTGCTTGGCACAAACTGCAGGGGCGACTCCGCCAGCGGGGCTACGATGACAAAGCCCGGCCCAAGCCCGGCGGATGTCCAGGGGCAGACAAACCCCGTGGGCCCGCCGCAGGACACAGGAATGGTAGCCACGGCCTTGAGCTGACGCTCGGGCGTGACAGCGGCGATGGTCAGCGTGCGGGCAACGCTGGAGAGCGCGGCAATCTCGGCGCGTTTGTCATCGTCCATGTCGCCCGCGCCCAGCGCGACGGGACCGGGGCCCACGGCCAGGCTCGCGGCGGCCGCCAAGCCCTGTTCATTCGGGCAGAACAGCTTGATGCGGCCGTGCTGCCAGTCGGCGACGACAAGGTCAGTGCCCTTGGCCCCGTCCAGCTCGCCTATGCACAAGGCGGAGAACTGCGCGCCCTTGTCGAGCTCGATCGGCGGGGGCAGCGGGTTGTTTTTCCGCTGCAGGTACAGCCGCACCAGTCCGCTGCGGAAGCGGCCGGAGCAGATCACCGCATCCACCATGTCATCCCCGTTGAACTCTCCCACGCCGACAACGGGACGGTCGCCGGGGTCCAGGCCCACGTCTATCTCCGGCCCCCACTCGTAGCCGAACTGGCAGCCCAACGTGAAGACCTTGCTGACTGCGAACAGCTCCTTCGTTGCGCCGTCGGGGCCCTTGCCCGTCCCCTTCACGGACACTTCACATTTGAAGGCCTGGCGTTTCTTGAGCGGCTCGTAGTCCGCGAACTCAGGTGTCCACGTCACCTCTCCCGTGTCAGCCGCAATGGCCATGCCTTTGGGGGCATCCTTCAGCGCGAATTCCTTCTTCCAGCCCGGTGCGTCCAGATTCTCCAGCCCTTCGAGTTGCGGCGTGTACGCCCAGCGAGCCAATGGCCTGACTGCCGTTTCCGGCTCATTGGCGATCTTCACCTTGCTTTGATCGAAGGTGGCGGGAGGCGGCGGAGGAGGCGGTGGCGGCGGCGGCGGATGGTTGTTCCTGGCAACGGCCGGTTGCCGCAAGCCAAGCTTCACCAGCAACGGGTTCAGCATGCCCAGGTAGAAGAGCGCCGCGACCGCAGCCGCGAGGCAGGCGACGCCGCCCACCAGCACAACCCCTCTCGAAGAACGCTTCGGTGCCGGTGCCTCCACCTCGACCGGAGCGCGCCCCACAGTCGGCGCCTCCGCCGCGGCAGCCAATTCCGGCGTGCTCAGCGCGGGAGCGGCGCCCATCACGGCCAGGCAGTTGCGGCATGTGGCCCGGCCTTCGTGCTGCGTGATTTCGCTCTCAGGGAAGAAGCGCAGACACAGCTCGCACTGCGCCTGTTTGGAGCTGCCCGTAGACATCTCCGGCGCCCCGTGCGATATAAGCCAGTCTCGCAGCCGCTCCGCTCGCGGCCCGCTCGGAGCCACCTCCAGGTAACGCTTGTAGCTGGCGACAGCCTTCTCGGGCAAGCCCTTCTTCTCGGCCGCCTGCCCAAGGAAATAGAGCGCCTCTGGGTAGTCGGGCTGCGTCACCAGCGCGGCCTCGAACTGCTCCAGCGCGTTGTCATAGGCTTTCTGGCGCAGGTACGCCCGCCCCAACAGAACGCGCGTGCGAACGTGACCGGCATCTTCATTCAGAACGCGGATACACTCGCGCATCGCGGTGTCCACGTCGCCTTCCTGGAACTTGGTGAGCGCGTTCTTGTACTTCTTGTCAACGTCCGTGACGATCTGTTCGTCGTCAACGACAACTTCCTCATACGTGCCGGACGCGCGGCCGGCGATCGTCTTGACGTGCGTGATCCACTGGCGGATCTGCTCCGCGTCGCTGGCCTCAGGCATCAGCCGCAGGAACTGCTCGTACGCCTCCGCCGCCTCCACGTTCCGTTCCACGGCCCGCAGGGCGAACCCGAGTACGTAGAAGCCGGCCGGGTCAGCGGGGTCCAGTTCCACGGCTTTCTGAAGGAGGCCGATGGCTTCGTCCAGTCCGTCCTGGCGGACAAGGACTTTCGCCAGGCCCACGTGAGCTTCGGCGCTGTTCGGGTCGGCCTCAATGGCCTGCTGGAAGGTGGCGGCCGCTTCGGTCAGGTTTCCATCCGCGAACTGGTCCATGCCGCGTTCGACCAGCGTCACCACGTCCACGCCGGCCGGTTCTGCCACTGCCGCCGGCTCTTGCGGCACGGGCGGCGGCGCCACAGGAACGTCGGGAGCGGCGGGAACTGCTGGCGCCGGCGCGGGTGGCGGCTGCGTTTCAGCAGAGACGCCGACCTCGCCCAACGCGGATATGGGCACAGCCGTTTCGGGCGGCCCGATCGGGATATCCCACGCCGCCATCTTCTTGATCTTCGGTGGAGCCGCTGCGGGTTCCGGAGGACTCGGTGGCGCTGGAGCAGGCTCGACCGGAGGCGGCGCAACCGCGGCGGGCTCAGCCGGCGCAGGCCAGGCAGGAGGAGGCGGCGGGGCCGGAGGAGGAGGAGGGACGGGCGGCGGCGCGGCTCCCGGCTCCGGAGGCAGTGCGAACGCCGGCGGCGCCGCGAGGCTGTTCTCCTGAAGAACCGTGGCGACCCACGACTGTATCTTGGGCCCCTCCTCGACTTCCGGCTCAAGCTGCAGATAGCGCGTATAGGCGGCTACCGCCTCAACGTGTCGCTGCATGCGTCGCAGGACGAAGCCGAGGTTGTTGTACGCCTCCGCGTAGCCGGGGTCGCAGCGGATGGACCCATACAGCGCCGCGACCGCCTCCTCGTAGCGCCCGAGGTCAATCAGCACCATCCCCAGGTTGTTATAGCCCAGCCCGAACGACGGGTCCGCCTGGATGCACTGCTGGTATGCGGCCAGCGCAGCCTCGGCTTCCTGGCGGTCATAGTGGTCGAGGCCACGCTGCAGGTACTGTTCCGCCAGAGCGCGGTTGCCCGCTGCTGCCACAGGCTGCGCTGCTGCGGGCGCCGCCGCGTCGGGGGCGCCGGGTGCTCTCTTCCCCGCGAGGAAAGACGCTTGGGGTCTCGGTTCCTCGGCCATCTGCTCTTGCGCCCCTAGAGCGGCTGACTCAGGTCAACCACGCGATTGCATTCCTCTTTCAGTCGCTTCACGAGTTCCTCTTTGTCCATCGCCTTGATATACGCATCCTCCGGCGTGACTATGTCCTTTTTGACCAACTCAACCAGCGAGTCGTTCAAGGACTGCATGCCCAGTTTCCTGCCAATCGTCATCTGCGATGGAATCTGGTATGTCTTCGCTTCGCGAATCAGCGACGACATGGCGGACGTTATAAGCAGCACCTCCAGGGCGGCGATACGTCCGCCGCCTCTCTTCTTCAGCAGCGTCTGCGCGATAACAGCTTTCAGCGAGGTGCTGAGCATCACGCGGATCTGCTGCTGCCGGTCCGCAGGGAACTGATCAATGATGCGGTCCACGGTGCTGGCGGCGGTGGTTGTGTGCAGCGTGCCGAATACGAGGTGGCCGGTCTCGGCCGTCTCAATGGCAGTCTCGATCGTCTCCAGGTCGCGCATTTCACCGATCAACACAATGTCCGGCGCCTCACGCAACGCCGCGCGCATGGCCTTCTTGAAGCTGGTGGTATGCGTCCCGACCTCCCGCTGGCTAATGAGGCACAGCCGGTTCGGATGGACGAACTCGATGGGGTCTTCGATGGTGATGATATGCGCTTTGCGCCTGCGGTTGATGAGGTCCACGAGGGCGCACAACGTCGTGGACTTGCCCGAGCCTGTCGGCCCCGTCACCACAACCAGGCCCTTCGAGAGGAAGCACAGATCGGTGATCGCCTTGGGAAGGTTCAGGTCCTCGACAGTGATGATCTTGTCCGGGATCAGGCGGAACACGCCGCCCATCCCGAGACGGTTGCGGAAGACATTACAGCGCAGGCGCCCGACGCCCTTAACCTCATACGCGAAGTCGGTGTCGTTCGTCTGCTCGAATTCCTGCCGGCTACGTTCCGGCATAACCTCGTGCAGCACGCACTCCGCATCCTCGGGCGACACCTCGCCGAACTCCTCCAGTGGCGCGATGTCACCGGCTATCTTGAGGCAGGGCTTCGATCCCACGGTCAGAATCACGTCCGACGCCTTCCGCTCCAGCATGGTGTGGAAGAGAATGTCAAGTTGCGCCATTCAGGCATATCCCACAAGGTTGCGGTACGGCCTCATGTGCTGGCAGAATTGTGCGCCCCATACCGTGGCGGTCAAGGGAATTAGTGGTTGCGGCCCGCGCTAACTCATCGCAGCCGAGCCACGCCCGCGCGCCGCCTCCGGAAGGGCCTCGCCCACCAGGAAGTTCGGCAGGCCGTGGGCCACCCCGTAGAGGCGCCCGCATTGCCTGCATTTGAGACCCGGCGGCTCGCGCTGCCATTCCAGTTCACCTTCCCGCTCCCGGCCGCTCTCTTGTGCGGATGGCCGCGTACAGAACGGACACGCCAGAACGCGCCACGGTCCGCCCCCCATTACGCTGTCTCCTTGCCGGCGCCAGCGCCGGAGAACCCCTGCTCGCGCGAGACGATCCAGGCCAGGAACCCCGGCGCCTTGGTCAGAATGTAGGTGGCCTGCACCGCTGTGGCGAGCACCCAGCCGTTCATGACCCCGGCGGTAGACTCAAAAATCAGGTTGTACGCAACCTGCCCCACCCCGATCCCGCACATGGGAGCAAACGAGCAGATGAAGTTGGCCAGGAACCATGCCACCAGAAAGGGCATGAGCTCCGGCGCCTCTCCCATGCCGCGCAGCAGGAAAAAGCCGCATAGTATGCCGACCGAGTGCACCGCCAGCGACAGCGCAAACGCCGCCAGCAAGAGCTGCGGCCGGCTACGGAACTGCTGCAGCGAGAAATGGGCGCGGTCAATGAACCGGCCGCCTGGCAGAATGCGCCACATGGCTCGCATGTAGCGCCACGAGTAAACCCTCTCCGACAACAGCAGGCCCGCCCCCACGTACAGCAGGAACGGGAAGAAGAAGATCCAGAACAGCCAGGGCCTCACCGCAGGGTTCTGCCACAGCACTCCGATGTGCGACAACGTCATCACGAGCATCAGTGTCACCAGGCCCAGCAGTCCGAGAAAGCGATCCAGGACCAACACGCTCACCGCCTCGACCCGCTGCCCGGGAGGACTCTCGCGAGCCAGGTACACCGCCTTGACCGCGTCGCCGCCCACGGAAGTGAACATGAACGTGTCGAAGAATGCGCCCAGATACGTCAGGCGCAGCATGTGGAAGTAGCCCAGCCGGAGGCCCTGAGCTGCAAGCAGCATGCGCACGCGCTGCGTCCCGATGAGCAACTGCGCGGTAAGAGCCAGAACACCCCCCGCCAACGCCGCGGGCGACTCCGCGAATATTTTCCTGAGCGCCTCCTTGGCGCCGGCGTTCACATCGGTGGTGAGAACGTAATACAGCAGCCCGCCGGCCACCACGATCTTCACTGCGGGAGCCAGCAGGCGGCGCCACAGCGGCTGGGGCACAACGCTCTCCACGAGGCCCTGGTCCGGCTCGCCGGCTGGGGGCGTAGGAGGTTGCTCCGCGCGTTCAACGCCAGCAGGCATAGTCATGGATCGGAAACGCGGTTACCTTTTCACCCGCGGGTCAAGGGGACCATCACGGCGCACGCCCTGTTCCCCGGCAGGCGGCCCGAAGCTCTCAACGGCCACGCCGGTGCCGTGATGCATCTCCATCAGGGCTTCCAGACCGACCATGCGCAACAGCTCTCTCAACTTCTGGTTGGCTCCAGCCAGCTTCATGACCGCAACGTTTTCATAGCACAAGACGTGGATCGTGACGAGTGTGCCGATCTGCAGGCTGTAGATGTTCTGCACCCGGCTCAGATCCACCACGATCTTGTTCTCGCCGTCCTCGCGCAGCAGTTGCTCGATAACAGACGACGTCCGTTGCGGATCGGCCAGATCGTCTTCGGTGACCTGGAGGATGACCACATCCTTCTCTTTTGTGATTTCCACGACCTGCTCCCCCGCGGACACGCCCAGCGGCACCTGCTCCGCCACCTGACGGCCTAACCCAGTCTTATGTCAGCGCGCCTGAAGGTCCCGGCGCCGGTCTTCACCGACACCGCCGGCCAGGCGCGCGTCGGAGCCGACAGGAACTCGATCCCGCCGCTACGCACCACAATGGTGTCCTCGCTCTTCGTCCCCGAGATTGACGGGTTCCACGCGAACGCCTGGTTGTCCATCACCAGGCGCTCTTCCGCCGGCCGGCCCAGAAAACTGCGGCCCTGGTATCCCGTCGGTCCGCCCTGGTGATGCAGCTTCCATTCCTCGCCAAAGCCCTGCCGCTCGTATTCGGCCACGCCGGCCGCGAAGACGTTCCCGATCGGCACGCCGCGCCGTGTAGCCGCATTGAGGGCCACATCCACCGCACATACCGCATCGTGTTTGCGGCGCAGTTCGGCCGCCAGCGTTCTGCTGAAATGCAGCAGACGGGTCAGCGCGACTATCAAGCCGCCGCGTTTGCCACAGAGCACCGCCATGAGATGCTGCCTGAGTCTCTTGCCCGTTGGAATGGGATGCCGGAACCTGCGCGCGCGTTCATCCGCCGCCACCAGCACCACGTGCGGCCGCACACCATGGTCCTGCAGCCGCTGGCAGATCAGGCCCGCCACGCGATGCTCGGTGTACCCCGGGCGAACGGCGCCCAGCGCCTCCTCCATGGCCAGTGAACAGTCCCGGCCGAGTTTCCGGTAGCGCACAATCTCAGTTTCGGCCAGTGAGTATGTCAACTTGCGGAAATCCTCGGCCAGCCGTGCCGGTCCGATCCCCAGATCGCTGGCCCAGCGTTGCCCACCCATCCTGCGCTGTATCTCGGCCTCGACACCGCCGTCCGCGTGCCAGGGACAGGACCAGAACTCGATCTTTGACGTGTCAAGGCCGTCAAACTCCTCGGCGCTTGCCCGTCCAGCCTCTATGTTGCTGCTCAACACCGCGACCTTGTCGGCAGTCACCAGCAGATGCGCCACACCGTACTCGCTGGCCAAGACCACGTGGTTGTCGCCGCCCGCCGTGGCCCAGGCGAAGAGTGCCTGCGAGGACAACGCCACGCCGCCAAGAGCGTGGTCTCGCAGGTACGCCCTGATCCGCGCCAGCTTGGCGTCGAACTCCTCTTGTCGGCCATTGTGTCCCGCCGGGACCATCTGGCGTTGTTCGCCACGGCGCAACGTACAAGCCATCCGGCCCTCCACGGTGGAACGACGGGCGCACGTCCCGTTCCCGCTCTACTCTTTCCGTTGCTTGGCGGTCCGCTTTCGACCCGCCGGACCTCCTGCGCGGCCCTGCGGACGGATGGCGCCATCTTCGGTCTGCGCCGCGGCCGCGTCCTCCGGCCCCTCCATGCGTATCGGTTCGGCGGTTGCCGAGGCCCTGCGGGCGGGCTTGTGGGTGGCAAACGCAAGCAGTTTCGCAAGCGTCTCGCGCATGTTCTTGCGCTCAACCACCATATCAATCTGGCCATGTTCCAGCAGGAACTCGGCCTCCTGGAACCCCTCGGGCAGCTTCTTCTTGATCGTCTGCTCAATGACGATCGCGCCCGTGAAGCCAATCATCGCCTTGGGTTCGGCGATGATGACGTCGCCCAGGAACGCGAAGCTGGCCGACACTCCGGCCAGGGTTGGATGCGTCAACACGGTGATGCAGGCCAGGCCCGCCTGGTCATGACGGTACAGCGCCGCTGAGGTCTTGGCCATCTGCATCAGCGACAGCGCGCCCTCATCCATGCGCGCGCCGCCGGAACAGCAGACGATGACGATCGGGCGGCGCATGGCCGTGGCATGCTCAATGGCGCGGGTGATCTTCTCCCCGACCACCGAGCCCATACTGCCACTGATGAAATGGCAGTCCATCACGGCAAGCACCACGTCCTGCCCGTGAATCCGAGCTTCGCCACAGACAACCGCCTCCTTCAGGCCCGTCTGGCGCTGGGCCTCGCGGAGCCGCTCCGCATAACTGCGCCGCGCTCTGAACTCCAGCGGGTCCACAGGTTCGATGCTGCCGAACAATTCGCGGAAGCTGTCGGGGTCAACGGTGATCTCCACGCGTCGCAGAGCACCGATCTGGAAGTGGTGACCGCAGCCGGACTCCGGGCACACGTCAAGGTTGCGCCGCAGTGCCATCACGGGTACGGACTCGCCGCACGCATCGCACTTTCGGAAAACACCTTCGGTCTGGACACGCCGGCTGACCGCCGTGTCGCTGGAATTCGGCCGTTGTGGAACCGCATGCGCCATCCGTCTTTCCCCCTATGATGGTGCCATCGTACTCAAGTGCGTCACGCCTGCAAAGCATAGTTTGGGTCCCCGAACGCGCCGGGCCCACATCAAATGTGAAGATACACGGCGTACGCCACAAGGCCGAGAAACCCAAGGATCAGGAGAAGCACCACCGGCGAGGTACCCAGGAAGTAGCTGCAGACGGTGTACAGGATCACGAAAGGGACGAAACTCACCGCCAAGAGAAGCAGCCCGTAAAACGCGCCGCCCAAGACCCACAGGGCGTCAATCCACTCGCTGGGCGGATCCTGGGGCGGCACCGTGCCGTGAATGCGCCCCACGAACATGCCCACCACCTGGCTCACGCCCGCCACGCCGGCCAACAGCCACGCGTCCACGGGGTCCAGCCTGGAACCCTCAACAGCCTGGGAGGCCAGCCACGCCGTTGGCGCCATTCCCGCCACCGCAGCCACGAGGTCCAGGACGTAAAAACGGAAGCTGTGGACGCCGGGAAAACCCCGGTACGTGCGCCACGACCTGCGGACGTGCAGGTAGAGCACCGCCGCGTAGAAACACGCGAACGCGACATATGCCCCATTGGATAACACGCGCATAGTTCCTCTCGCAAGCCGATCCTCACCGTTCGTGGCTCACCACGGACCTGACACTGCCGCTCCGACCTGCCTACATACGAGAGCGTCTGCAATTCTACACTCACCGGCCTGTCGTTCCACCTCTGCAAACGGGACGTGGGAGGACTCGCGGAGACGATCAGAACGGCCGCCCGAGAATCTTCAAGGCGAGGATGTAGAACACAAGAGCCACGAGGCCCCCAGTGGCGCCTGCGACTACGCACGTCGCCGACAACAACCTGGCAAGCGATTCGCGGTATGCTTCCGGCCTGCATGAGAGGCGGCCAATGAAGACACCCACCAACTGGCTGATGACCAGCGTAGCCAAGAGCACGACCATGTACTCAGCAGGCCAATAGGCCTCAACCCGGAGTTCGACAATGTGAACAGTGTGCGCTGCCAGCAGAAAGCTCGGCGTCAGACCGGCCATCATCGCCCAGATGTCGGTAATGCGGTAGCTGAAGCGGCCCCGCCGCGCGGAGAAGCTCTCCCACGCAGCATATGCCGCGATCGTCTCAACGAGGAACAGGGGGATGAAGTATGCCCAGATGCGAAGCATGGTGGCCGACACTACAGTAGCACGGCACCCCCGGATGTGAAACGGAAGACGGCGCGCGGGTGCGTGGTGGGTTCGGCGCCACAACCCTCTCCCGGCTCCTACTCCTTCCCGCGAGAGGGGAACAATAACGGCCCTCACGCCTTTCTCAAGGCACGCATTGCCGCAGCGGGGTCTGGAGCATGGAAGATCGCCGTCCCGGCCACAATCACCTCGGCCCCGGCCGCTCGGACCTCGCCGCCGTTCTCTATTGTGACTCCGCCGTCAATCTCCAGCAGCACGTCCGGTCCGAACACCTCGCGAGCCTGTGCATACTTGGGCAGACACTCGATCATCAGCTTCTGCCCGCCGAAACCGGGAAAGATCGTCATGATGAGGAGCATCTCGATCTCTCCCCGGAACGACTGCACTGACTGCACGGTGGTCGGAGGGTTGATGGCCAGCGACGGACGAGCGCCCGCGCGCCGGGCGATCTCCAACGCCTTTCGCGCATCGCCGGGCGGCTCCGGATGCACGGAGATCCAGTCTGCCCCCGCCTTGACAAACGCCTCCGCATACTGTTCGGGGTACTCAATCATCAAGTGGCAGTCCAACGGCAACTTTGTCAGTTTCCGAATGGCTTCCACGATGAACGGCCCCATGGTGAGGTTCGGGACAAAATGCCCGTCCATGATGTCCACGTGGAACCAGTCGGCCCCTGCGGCCTCAACGGTCTGTATCTCGTCCCTCAGCCGGCTGAAGTCGGCGGCAAGAAGAGAGGGCGCGATGAGAAGGCGTTGCGAGGCCATAGTAGTGTGCCGGCGTGATGATCCCCGGGAAAGTAAGGGCGTCCGCGTACATCCAGAAGAACGGCCCCGGCCGTATCCAGCCAGGGCCGTTCGCCGGAGTCTCGTGTTACGGCTTAGTAGCCGACTTTGTGAGCCAACGCCATCAGGTCCGCCATGCGGTTCGAGAAGCCCCACTCGTTGTCGTACCACGACAGCACCTTCAGGACCTTCAGGCCTTTGACGCACTTGGTCATCGTGGCATCCACGATGCTGCTGTGCGGGTTGCCGATGATGTCGCTGCTGACGATCGGGTCTTCCGTGTACTCCATGATGCCCTTGAGCGCGCCCTGCGCGGCGGCCTTCAGCGCCGCGTTGACCTTCGCCTCGTCCACGTCCACCTCGACCTCGAACGTGCAGTCAATGATGGAACCGGTCGGTACCGGGACGCGCAGCGCGACACCCTCAATCTTGCCCTTCAGGTCCGGGATGACTGCGCCGATGGCCTTCGACATGCCGGTCGAAGTCGGGATGATGTTGATGCCGGCAGCACGCGCGCGGCGCAGGTCCTTGTGGATCAGGTCCAGGATGCGCTGGTCGTTGGTGTAGGCATGGATCGTGGTGACCATGCCCTTCACGATCCTGAAGCTGTCGTGGATGACCTTGGCGACGGGCGCGGTGCAGTTGGTCGTGCAGCTCGCATTGGACAGGAACTTGTGGTCCTTCGTCAGCTTGTTGTCGTTGACGCCCAGGACGATCGTGGCGTCCACTTCCTTGTCATCCTTCGCGGGGGCGCTGAGCAGCACTTTCTTCGCGCCGGCGGTGAGATGATCGCCGAAGCCGCCCTTCTCGCTGGCCTTGACCGTGAACGCGCCGGTGCACTCGGCGGCGATGTCAACACCCAGGTTCTTCCAAGGCAGCTTGGCCGGGACCTTCTCCTTCAGGCAGGGGATCTTCTTGCCGTTGATGATGATGCCGTCGGCGGCAGCCGAGACCTCGCCCGGAAATTTCCGGTGGACGGAGTCGTACTTGAAAAGCATTGCCAGAGTCTTCGGGTCATCCAGGTCGTTGATCGCGACGACCTCGAAATCCTTGCGGGTCGCCAGCACGCGCATTACCAGGCGCCCGATGCGCCCAAACCCGTTGATTGCTACGCGAATTGCCATGTTCTCCCCTTCCCAATCCCACAGCTCCAGTCCATATGTAAGCCCGCGCTGCCCGCTTCCGCAGCGTGGGAAGACCCGGAAACTAGGACTGTAGTGCGCTTCCGGTTGATGACACGATACCCTATAAAGAAGCGGCGCCAAGTCAACAGCAGGCACCCGATGGCCGGCGCGGCTCGGCAGGCTGCGCCCCACCGGTCTCTGGGCTGGACAGCTTCCGCTGCACCCCTTAGAGTCTGGGACCCGTGGCGTACGCCCCGGCGGAGAGTGAACGGTGGCAGCAGAAGGCTCCGGCTACATACTGACCGTGTACTTCGGTCCCGGACTGCCGCCGGAACGCACAGAGTTCGAAGAGAAGGACAAGGCCAAGGCCGAGAACGCGTTCAACGACGCCAAGGCCGCAGCGATCCTCTGGCAGGCTCGCACGCCCGCGCAGGGGTTGGGGTGGATCAAGTTGAGCGAGAAAGCTGCACCGGCCCCTGGCCAAGAGCGGAGGTAATGCAATGCCCGTACGTTTTCGTCCCGAAGGTGTCTGGACCGCGCTTGTCACCCCCTTTGACCGGAAGGGCAAGCTGGATTCGGCGACGCTCAAGCGCATGATCGAGTTTCAGGTCGCCCAGGGCGTCACGGGCGTCGTGCCGGCCGGGACGACTGGCGAGTCCCCCACCCTTTCCTGGGACGAACACAACCGGCTGGTGGAGGAAACCATTGTCTTCGCCAAGGAGAGAGTGGGCGTGCTGGCAGGGGCTGGCTCCAACTGCACCGACGAAGCCATTGACGCCACGCGGCACGCGCGCGAAGCCGGCGCCAGCGCCGCGCTGCTGGTGGACTGCTACTATAACGGACCGTCAAGCCTGGAACTGCGCACCGAGTACTACGAACAGGTCGCGGCGTGGGTGAAGGATTTGCCGGTGGTGCCGTACCTCATCCCCGGCCGCACAGGCACGGTGCTGAGCGCCGAGGACATGGCCATCCTGCACCGTGCGCAGCCGCAGCGCTTCCCCGCTGTCAAGCAGGCCACCGGCGACCTGGCGCGAATGCGTCAGGACCGCGCGCTTGCCGGCGACAGCCTGGCGATTCTCTCGGGCGACGACGATCTGACACTGGCCATGATGGAAGACCCGGCGATCCGCGCCGCCGGCGTCGTCTCTGTGATGAGCAACATCGTGCCCGGACCGCTGTGCAAGATGGTGCAGGCCCATCGGGCCGGCGACGGCGCCACAGCCAAAGCGTGGGCCGCGAAACTCGAGCCCTTGTTCAAGCTCGTCGTCTGCAAAGCGCCAGGCTCCCGGGTGGTAGACGGAGCGCCTCGCTCCGTAGAAGACCGTTTCCGCAATCCGGTGCCGGTGAAAACCATGATGGTGGGGCTCGGCATGCCCGTGGGTCTGTGCCGCAGGCCCCTCGGGAAGATGACCAGGGCCGGCGTGGATCGCTGCCGCGAGGCGCTGCAGACCGTGTACCGGAATTCCCCGGAACTGCTGGCACCCGTCGCGCAGGCCTTCGGCGTGAAACTCGAGCAGCGCCTGGCCGACGACACCATCTGGGCGGAACTGACGCGGGGCTGAACGGCGAACCCGAACCGCCAAGACGCCAAGGTACCTGGCGCAACTCGCCGGGGCGGAGCGCCGGCGGCGACGAGGATGGTGTTCCCGAGATTCACGTGGGGGCGGAATGTTTCGTGCGCGTCCCCGACCTCGTGCGCGTCCCCGACCTCCCCGGCGAAGACCTTGCTTTTCGATTGTCTTTGAGCAACGGCGCGATAGGATTGCTCTTGTTGAGCGCGATGAAAGCGCCACGACGGAAATAAACACCATACCCACGATGACCAAGCGCCCCAACTCTTCACGCCGCAGGCCGACGGAAGCGGCTGGCGACGGGCCACCGCTGCTCTTGAAGACCGGAAAAGAGGTTCGAGAGTACCTTGCAGCGCATTTGACGCCGGTTCGCCGTGGCCCGAAAGGCCAGCCAATCTATGCGCAAAAGGATATTGAAAAGCTGAACGTGATATTTTACCCGGACGCCTAAGCCGCGCGCATGAGCATTGAAGCCGGCCACACTTACTTCCTCCGCAAAGCCGTCAAGGTAAGCAAAGCCGAATACGGTCGCCCGTGCCTTGTGCTTCGCGTTTCCAAACACGACGCGACGATTTGTTATTTTTCAACGAAAATGCAGCACCTCGAACCGGGCCACGTGGCGATTTACGCCACCTTGCCGCTGAATTAGTCACGCACGCAGCGCAACCGGCTCCGTGGCCCTCCTTTGGTATTGCCCTGCGGGTCTTGCCACAGTAGCATCACCGCTCTGGCGGAAAGGTGCAACCCGCGCCGCGGGGTGGGGACGCGCGTCTATGAGCGAGCCGTCGAGCGATACGCGGAACGAGCCGCACGGCAGGTCCGACACGCTATGGTCCGGCGTTGGCGCCGCACTCGGCCTTGTGCTGATCTGCGGCGTTGGCTGGTACGCCTGGAACCGCTCGCAGTCCGCTGACCAGGAATGCGCGCGACCCAAGGCAGATGTCCAGCGCGCGGTCGCCCAAACGGAAGTCTTGCCCCTGGCGGTGGCCACCGCCTCTCCTAACCCCCTCAAGACGGCGCAGAGAGGCAACAAGAAAGACGCCAGTATCCTGGAGTTGAATGGCACGAGGAGTCACCTCGGGCGCGGCAGCGCTGCCGATGGCACACAGCAGTCCCTGACGTATCAGTGGTCCCAGGTCTCCGGCCCGGACCTAAAGCTGCGTCCGCCGGACCTGGCCAAGAGCCGCGTCGGCCTCAGGATCTTCCAGCCGGGGACCTATCGCTTCAGCCTCGTCGTCTCCGACGGCCGGAATGAAAGCGCGCCGGCATACGTGGATACGGTGGTCGTTGACAGTCACGCCGCGCCGGGCGCCGGCGCAGGGGAGGCGCGGTTGCCCGCCGACGCAACCCGCGGTCCCTTGGCTGTGAAGTTGCCGGAGACTGTGGAAGGCGTGGTGGGAGAGCAGATTCGCATAGAGGCGGCGGTCAGCGGCACAGTCAACGGCCCTGCCACCTACCAATGGGCGTGTCAGGAACCGCCCGCACTCGTTATCCCCGAGAAGCTGGCCCGGAACTCCACCTTGGTCTTTGTGCCGAAGACGCCCGGCAGCTACGTCTTCAAGGTCACAGTGGCAGACGCGAACACAAGTCGGGCTGAGGCGCAGACGACGATCGTCGTTAAAGACGCGCACAACGAGTGAGCGGCGTGACCCGTGCTCAATATAGCGGTCCGGAATGCCGAGACGCACCAACTTGCGCGTATCCAGGCCAAGGCGGTTGGCTTCCTCCAGCGCAACCGAACCGAACCCACCCCCAGCGCGTGTTCGGTCTCGCTGCGCCGCCTATTTTGGCAGGCTCTGGTACTTCAGGCAGCCGTACATCAGCATCGAGATACGTTCCATCAGCTTCTCGGTCGCCGCGTCGGGTTTGCCGCCGCTGGTCTGGTCGAGGATGGTCATCGCTTTGTCGAACTTGCCGTGCGCGCCGCGGAGCAAACCGTTGCGGGCTTCGCCGCGGTCGGCGGTGTCGGCCGTGGCCTTCCTGAAGTCGTCGAGACCGTCCTGGACCAGCTTGTTCGCGTCCTTGAGACGGTCGTCCTTACTGCCCTTGAGGAAGCTCGCGTCCACGCCGGCGTCCTCGCGCGGCTCTTCCTTGACAGTCGGACGCGCCGCGACCACTTCGCTCAACGGTTTGTCTTCCACCGCAGGCGCGGCAGGCGGCGCCGCCGCAGTCGTCTTGGCTTCCGGCGTCGCGGGGGCCGCGGGCTTTTCAGCCGCCGCGACCTGCTTCGGCACGCCGAGTTTCTCGATAGCCTCTTCGAGCGTGGCGGCGTAGTCCAAGCCCAGCACGTCCCTGCGCAGGCCCTTGATGATCGCGGCTCGGTTGACCGAATCCGCCGGGGAGTCCGCTGCGATCTTGAGCAACTGCGCCCAGCGGTCACGCACCTTTTGCTGGCACGCCTGGGCGCGTTCCGCTTCCGCCCCTTTGCACGAAGCGATGAGGGCCAGTTCCTGGTACGCTTCACGCAGCTTGCCGCGGTCGAGGAACGCCTCGCCGTGCCTGTTCGTGTCCTTGAAAAAACGCTCGAGAGTGGCCAGCGTGCTTTTCCAATTAGCCACCACGCCGGTGACGGCGTCCGATTGATCCGGCCGCCTTTGTGCCATGACCACGTTGCCGTAGTGGTCCAGCCACAGGATCCGGAAAGGCACCTTCACCCTGGCGAACAGCGCCTTGGCGTCGGCGTCTTCAACGCGGGCGGCGGCACCGGGCCCTCCCGCGCGCGGTACGCCGACACGAGTGGCCGGTGTGTCACCCGTTCCAGGATGCGCCTTCACAGCGGCCAGGCCGCCCGGACCGCCCTGGCTCATCTGGATCACCGGCGGCCACCCGCTGAGCCGTTCCACGGTGGGGGTAAGGCGGTTCTTATCGTCGCCACCCCTGTCATCGCAGACAAACATCACTGGGAAGCTGTCTTTCTGGGCAGCCTCAATCGCCGCCTTCACCGTCGGATACCACAGCATCTCCGCCGGGCGGTTAACCCGGTCGTCCCCGCCGCGCCGTCCGCCACCGGGTGTGGTCTGGGCCGCGCACGCGCAGTCAGCTCCAGCACAAAGCGCTGCCACCAGAACAAGCGCCAGCTTTGCGGGGGCAAGCTGAAAAGCTTGTCTTGCGACTTTATGCGTTGTGGTCATCGGACCTCTCCTCGAGCATAGACGGTTACTGTAACCCACGAGTAGGTAGACGGCAAAAGCAGCACTCCTGCTGCGTTCCTGGACAAGAGACGAGAGCCGCAATCCCGATGGGAAGGCGGCGCCAAGGCCCCGCACTCCAAGGCTACGCCATAACAGCCTTGGCGATACCCTCGGCATCAAGGCCGCAGCGCGCGAGCTGCCCCTTGCGCGTGCCGTGGTCAATGTAGGCATCCGGAATGCCAAGACGCACGATCTTGCGCGTGTCCAGGCCGAGGCGGTTGGCTTCCTCAAGCGCCGCGGAGCCGAAGCCGTTTGGAAGCTGATGCTCTTCCACGGTGATGACGC
>JAPLOD010000643.1 GCA_026692735.1 Planctomycetota bacterium
TGGGTGTCAGAGGGTACAGGTCTCCGTACCAGAACCTGCGGTTCGCCTTCCCCTCTTCGACGAGCTCCCGTGCCTGCTGCGCGGGAAACTCAGGCTCCAGGAACGGGAACTGAATCACGAGACCCGCCGTGGCCGTGCTGCGGAGTTCGTAGGCCGTCGGGAACCACGCGCACGGCGTATGGAACGGAACATACAGGCTCAGGGCGCAGCTCTGGGCCTGGTGAGCGTCCTCAGCCCCCTTCTGGCAACTGATATCGCTTTGCCAGAGCGGCACGGACCGCATGCACATCTCGAGGTCAATCCGCCGCCCGCCGCTCGCACAGTTGTCAACGACCAGGCCGGGCCGCCGGGCGATCAACTCATCCCACATCTCATAGAGACCCTCGATGTAGCGGATCTCCGTCATGCCCTGCCGGTCAGGCGCGTCCGCTTTGCGCCAGTTCTCCAGCGGGTCCATGTTGAAGTCATTGCGGTACCAGTCCAGGCCGTACTCCTCGATCCGCTTGAGCAGCAGGTCGGTCAACCAGCGCCGCGCGGCCGGATCGTCCAGCTTGAAGAGCCCTCCGCCGGCGCCCCCGTGCACGAACTCGGGATGCTCTTTGGCGATCTGCGACCCGCGCGCCACACGCTCCGGTTCGAACCACACGATGAACTTGAGGCCCATCTGGTGACAGGCGTCGCTGACGGGCTTCAGGCCGTTGGGGAACTTATTGTTGGCCACCCAACTGCCCACGCCGTTCGGAAAGCCGCCTGGAAACCACGCCGCATCGAGCCACAAGAACTCGCAGCCGATGTCTCTCGCGATGCGGGCCGCGTTGATCTGGCCGGCTTCCGTCGGCCAGGTCGGATGGCCGTTGTAGCGGTCGTAGCCTTGCAGGAAGGTGGGCAGGAGGACGGGCTTGCCGTCCTGCTTGGGCACGTAATGGAACAGCATCAGCCGGCGGAACCTGTTGTGCGCGGCCGTCAGATCGCCTTTCCACGGCAGCAACAGAATCCGCGGACTACGGATGCGTTCGCCGGGATGCAGGAGCAACCGCGTGCGTCCCATGCCGGCGCGCAGACGAGTCGGGCCGTCCGGTGAACGCTCGATTGACGCCGCCCACTGGCCTGACCAGCCGATAGCGGCGATGATGCCCTGGTCCCCCGCTGCGAAGTTGAAGAACGGAAACGTCCCGTTGGACGACCGTCCGCCGACAGGCGCCAGGCGGATGGTCTTGCCCGCTTCGACCTTCGTATCGGCCGGCCGGAAGGAACCGGCACTGCAGTTGTCGCCGGCGATCTGGTGCAGCACCGCGGCCCTGTCGGGCTGACCGGTGTTCAGTTGCACATCCAGGGCCTGGATATTCTCGATGATCGGCGTGTCGGCTGCGCCCTTGTTTTCAAAATGGAGCACCCAGTCCACGGCCGGGTAGCGCTTGAACGTGGCTACGACGGCCGTCACGCGCAGGCCGGTGGCGGCGTCCGTCCAGCACACGGTGTGTTCAGTCCGGTCACCCGACTCCTTCTTCTCGAAAGTCCGCTGCCATATCTTCAACAGGTTCGCTGACGGCGTCCCACCATAGGCGAAGGAGAACGGCGGTTCCGTGCTTGAGAAGAGCAGATCCAGGATGCCGGGCTGATCCGCGGGCCGCTTGACGCCGCCGAAAACCGCGCCGACCCAAGCCGTTGCCTCGGCGATCTCGGCTGGTGGGGCCATGATGGCGTCGTTTGGCGCAGCAGAGGGGACGGTTTCCATTGCGGTGGTCACGGCAGTCGCTCCCCAGAGAAGGTGCAATGCCAGCAGCGTTCGCCAGAACGCCGTAACCCCACGTGCCGTGGGGGGCGGGGAGAAGTTGCAGGTTACAGGTTGCAGGTCACAAGTGTCATGTCTCACGCTTCACGTTTCCCGTTTCGCGTTTCATGTTTCACGCTTCACGCTTCACGTTCGCTACTTCTTGTCCCAGCCCTGCTCCTTAATCAGCTTCTCCAGGTCCGTCTTCGGCGCGAAGTCATTCGAGAAGACGGTGGCCCTGGCGAGATACCCGCAGATGCCGGACATGCGCTTCACTTCGTCCTTCTTGCCCCCGAGCTTGTCCGCGGGCAACTGTCTCACGCTCGCCGCGTACTGCGCGAACCCGTCTGTGACTTTCTTGAGCGTGGCCTCATCTTTGTCATAGGGGAGCGACTCTGCCAGCCGCAGCATTTCGGGCAAGGGATTGTTGGCGTCTTTCAGCTTCTCAGCGTCCTGGCGGATCAAGCCCGCTATCTCTTTACGCTTGGCCGTCGTGGCCTCGGTCGTGAGATAACCATCCGTGCCGCCTTCGACGGCGCGCGGTGTCAGTTCGCGATACCAGACGTTGCGATACCGCACGGGATTGCCGTGGTCCTGGAACTTGAGCGGGCCCTTCTCCGGAAAGGGACCGGGCTTCGTGCGCCGCATGTGGCCGGTGCCGCCTTCCAGCATGGTATGATCCTGCACGAGGACGCCGTTGATGAAAACGGTGGCATACCCGGGATCCAGCGGCTTGCCATCCTTGTAGATCGGCCGGCGGAAGACGATGTCCACGACCTGGAATTCGCCCGGCGGGTGCAGCGGGTTGGCCATTGGCGGATTGACGCCGTAGACCGAGCCGGCGAAGCCGTCGGCGTAGGTCGGGTTGTTGTAGCAATCCAGCACCTGAATCTCGCAGATGCCCATCAGGAAGATGCCGCTGTTGCCGCGGCCCTGGCTGTCGCCCTGGACTTTACTGAGGGCGGCCCATTCGACGTGCAACTGGCAATCGCCGAACTTGTCTCTCGTGCGGATATAGCCGGAGCCGGGGACGCACTGCATCGCGCCGTCCTTGACGATCCACTTGGTCGCGACGCCGCTCTCGTTCTTGTCCGCTTCCCACTTCGACAGAGTCGCTTCCGTGCCGTCGAACAGCACGATCGCATCGGAGGGCGGCTTGCCCGGCTGCTCCGCCGTGCTGAACGTGCCGGGCGTCACCACCTTCGGCTGCGGACGGTTCTGGTCGTGGATGGCCCAGGGATGGTGGTCGTCCGGAGGATCGCCGTAGAACGGCGATCCGGTGGAGGCCGCGGGGCTCGCCGCGGCCAGCAGCAGTGCGCACATCGTCGTGAGGGCTGAGTAGGCTTTCATGGCGTCCTTCCTGAAAGGTTGTGGTTAGCGGCCCTTAGCGGCAACGCAATGGTCACGAGCCTTCCTTTTAGGGAGCCCGTGAGGTCCTTTCAAGTGATAACCGGCCTGACCCCCGCGAGAGGGGGCGGGCGGCGAGACGCCGCCCGTCCAGCCGGCGAGACGCCAGCGCTCCAGTTACGGACATGCACCCGCCGCGGGCAGACCGATGCCACCCTCTCCGCCGGACGTGTACAGGAAGCAGCGCGTCGAATGCGTTTCCGACAGGGAGACAACCGGCGGATATTCGCCGCGGCAGCAGGCCATGGCGTGCGGACAACGCGGATGAAAGTGACAGCCCGGGGGCGGCCGGATAGGACTGGGAACGTCGCCGGACAAGCGAATCTTCTCGACGCCGGTCTCCGGATCAACCTGCGGGACCGCGGACAGCAGCGCTCTGGTGTACGGGTGCTTCGGGCTGTCGAGCACCTCCTCGGTCTTGCCGCGCTCCACCACCCGGCCGAGGTACATCACCGCGACATCGTCGGCGAGATATTCCACCACGCCGAGGTTGTGTGTGATGAAGAGATACGTCAGACCGAAGTCAGTCTGCAGCTTCTCCAGGAGGTTGAGAATCTGCGCCTGGATTGAGACGTCGAGCGCGCTGGTGGCCTCGTCACAGACGATGAACTCCGGGTCCACCGCCAGGCAGCGGGCTATGCCAATGCGCTGGCGCTGTCCGCCGGAAAATTCGTGCGGGTAGCGGTGGAGCACGTCGGGATCCAGGCCGACCTGCGCGAGGATGTGCCTGGCGCGTTCCACGCGTTCGCGAGCGTTCGCGCCGATGCCGTGGGCCGCCATGCCCTCCGTGACGATCTCGCCGACCATCATGCGCGGGTCGAGCGCGGAGTAGGGATCCTGGAAGATGACCTGCAGGCGGCGGCGATAGGGATGCAGGGCGCGGCGGTCCAGCGCGGCCAGATC
>JAPLOD010000644.1 GCA_026692735.1 Planctomycetota bacterium
CAGGGTTCAGGGCTCAGGGTTCAGGGTTCAGGGTCCAGGATACAGGACGCAGGATACCAGATACCAGATACCGGATACCGGATGACGGATACCGGACGGCGGATGCAGGTCGCGGCGGAAACGGAGAATGGAGCGGGTGAACGGTTAGCGGCACAGAGCTGCCGACCCGTTCGTGGCGCTGGCGGTCTTGGCGCCTTGGCAGTTCGACCACAAGAGGAGACGATTACATGACAGATGCGGCTCAAGCCAATGCGCAACACGACCTGGAGGCCGTCCAGACACTGAACGCCAGCTACCGGCAGATCAAGGAGCAACTGGCCAAGGTGATCGTGGGCCAGGAGACCGTCATAGACGAACTGCTGATCGCGATCTTCGCGCGCGGCCACTGCATGCTGGAAGGCGTGCCGGGCCTGGCCAAAACGCTGCTGATCAGCACGCTCGCGGACACGCTGTCGCTGAAGTTCAACCGCATCCAGTTCACGCCGGACCTGATGCCGTCGGACATCACGGGGACGGAGGTGATCCAGGAGAACAAGGCCACCGGCGAGCGGGTGTTCAAGTTCCTGCCGGGGCCGCTGTTCGCCAACGTGATCCTGGCCGACGAGATCAACCGCACACCGCCGAAGACACAGGCGGCGCTGCTGGAAGCGATGCAGGAACACCAGGTGACCACCGCGGGCACGCGCCGCAGGCTGGAAGAGCCGTTCTTCGTGCTGGCGACACAGAACCCGATCGAGCAGGAAGGGACGTACCCGCTGCCCGAGGCGCAACTCGACCGCTTCATGTTCAAGATCCTGGTGGACTATCCGAGCGAGGAGGAGGAGTTCCAGATCGTGCGGGTGACGACGGCGCCGTTCAAGCCGGAGGTGTCGAAATCGCTGTCGGCGGCGGAGATCAACGAACTGCAGGAGATCGTGCGCCGCGTGCCGGTGGCGGACCACGTGATCCGCTATGCCATGAAACTGGTGCGGCTGACGCGCGTGCACAAGGGCGACACGCCGAAGTTCGTGCAGGACAACGTGAGCTGGGGGGCGGGGCCGCGCGCGAGCCAGTACCTGATCCTGGGGGGGAAGGCGCGGGCAATCCTGCACGGGCGGTACTACGTGGCCACCGAGGACATCGTGGCGGTTGCGGCGCCGGTGCTGCGGCACCGCATCATCACGAACTTCAACGCGGAGGCGGAAGGGATCAACAGCGACAAACTGGTGCAGGAACTGCTGAAGTTCGTACCGCGGCAGGAGACGGAGAACCTGGCGGACGCGCGGGTGGCGCAGTTCACGGCGCCGGTTGGAACCGCAGATGAACACAGATGAACGCAGATTGGAAAAGCAGGATCACGGAGAGAGGCGTGGCAAGATGTTACCGAAGATCGTAAAGATACAGGAGCACCGCCCATCCGCTCGGCAGCGAATTGGGCGGAAACTCGAGGTCCCGTCCGTACTTGACCGCCATTTCGAGGAAGAATCTCGCGTGAAGAAATGTGTCCACAATCTGGCGTGGCTCGCCGAGCCAATTCTCATCGTGCTTCGCTTCGTAGTCAATTCCGGTCCCGCTTTCGACGATCGTGACAAACATCTTGTTCAATGGCCTGCCGGGAAGCAGGGCCTTCAGTTCCTTCACGATGTCCTCTGTGAGTTCCTGATACATGAAAAGCTTGAAGCTCTGATGATAGAAACGGTACACACAATCTTCGACGCCCCACATGTCGTTGCATTCGGCGAGAAGCTTTTCAAGTTTCGGCAGTTTCCTCTTGAGGTTCGCGAAAAGCTGCGTGACCTCCTTGCGACTGTCGAGATCGGGGTTTTCGCGCCGCTCTTTCTTGCGCAACCGCTTCTTCATGTTTGCAGAATACAACATGGGCGTGCTCGTTCAAGCGCGGACGTTGCGGTTGCGCCGCGCGCCCGTTAACGTGAAATGCTCAGTTGCGGATAGAGCACATGCGGGAAGTCATGGAAATGAAATACAGGGGTTAAGGATGGAACTGGCGCACGCAGAGAACCAGGTTGTTGCGCAAGCCCCGGCCAGGCGGCGCTGGCGCGTGCAGTTCTCGCTGGGGACGCTGGATTGAGGAAGACAAGCCAGCAAGAGGAACACAGCCATGAAAACTAAAGTAAGGAAAAGGACCGTGCGCCATGCGGAGCACTACTTTACGGTGATCCTGGAGCCGGACGAGCCGGGTTACCATGCCTATTGCCCGGCACTCCCAGGTTGTCATACGTGCGGTGACACAATCGAAGAGGCGATGAAGAACATCCGGGAGGCCGTAGAGGTGTACTGCGAAAGCCTCGTCGAAGACGGAGAACCGCCGCCCAAGGAGAACCTAACCATCTGCCCGATGGCGTTCGCGGTATGAGTCCGCGGAGCCGCTGCGCTAAGAGCCAAGAGCCACTAGATGCCCACTGAACTTTCTAGATACCTCGACCCCAAGACGCTGACGAAGATCGGCAATCTCGATCTGAAGGCGCGGCTGATCGTCGAAGGCTACATCTCCGGGCACCACAAGTCGCCGTACCACGGGTTCAGCGTGGAATTCGCCGAGCACCGCGAGTATTCGCCGGGCGACGACCTGAAGCATCTGGACTGGAAGGTCTACGGCAAGTCGGACCGCTTCTACATCAAGCAGTACGAAGAAGAGACCAACCTGCGCAGCTATATCCTCATGGACACCAGCGAGTCCATGAAGTACGCGTCGCCGGGGAACATCTCCAAGCTGGAATACGCCAGCTACATCGCGGCCAGCCTGGCATACCTGCTGATCCGGCAGCAGGATTCCGTCGGCATGGTGCTCTTCGACAACAAGGTGAAGAAGTTCGTGCCGGCGTCGGCGTCGCCAGCACACCTGCGCGTGCTGCTGCACGAACTGAGCCAGATCGTGCCAGAAGAGAAGACCGACACGGGCAGCATTTTTCACGACCTGGCGGAACGGATCAAACGGAAGGGGCTGGTGGTCATCCTCTCCGACCTGTTCGACGATCCGGAGAAGCTGCTGTTCGGGCTGCAGCATTTCCGGCACAAGCGGCATGAGGTGATCGTGTTCCAAATCCTGGACGACTTCGAGAGCTCGTTTCCGTTCGGCAACATGACGCTGTTCGAGGGCTACGAGCAGTGGCCGCGTCTGCTCTGCGACCCGCGGGCGCTGCAGAAAGGCTACCTGGAGGAATACCGGACCTTTTCCGAGAAGATGAAACGCGGGTGCCGGAACAACAAGATTGACTTTGTGCCGATCAACACCAAGAACCCGCTCGACATAGTGCTGAGCGCATACCTGGCGACGAGGGCGAACTTCCGGCAGAAGTGAGGCACAATGTGCAGTTTTGGACACGGCAACAGGCTAACGACCACGGGCAACTGACAACGGGCGACTGACGAAGCGATGTTCCAGTTCCTAGCCAACCTCTTTGCGCACCCAGCGTTGCTCGGCGGCACCGTGGCCGGTGCCATCCCTATCGTCATTCACCTGCTCAACCGGCAGCACTTCCGGAAGGTGATCTGGGCTGCAATGCATTGGTTGTGGGCGAGTTACAAGAAGTCGCGCCGCCGCCTGCAGCTTGAGCAACTCATCCTCCTGCTGATCCGCGTCCTGATCCTGGTGCTGCTGGCCGCCGCGCTGGCGAGGCCCGTCCTGGAGGAAGGCGCCAGCATGCTGACGGGGCGGTCCGCCGTGCACCGCGTCATCGTCCTGGACAACTCGTACTCGATGGGCCAGCTTGTCGGCGGCAAGCCGCTGTTTGAGAAGGCCAAGCAGCTTGCGGTGGACCTGGCGGAGAAGATGTCCCTGAGCGACGAGGTAGACGTGCTTCTGGCGAACGCCAGCGGCGAGGACCTGATCGCGACCAGTTCGTCGCCCCGCCAGGACATCTTGAACCAGATCAAGGGCGCGACGCTGAGCGACGGCGGGACGAACATCCCGAAGAGCATCGCCGCCGCATGCCGCCTGCTGAACGACTCCAAGTCGCGCTACCGGCGCGAGGTAATCCTCATCACAGACCAGACGCGCGCCGGCTGGGAGCAGCTCGACCACCAGCCGCGGCGGGTGAGCGGCGACGACGAAGGCGCTATCGCGAAGGCCTTCTCGGACAGCCGTGGCAAGCCCCGCATTGCCGTCGCGCGCCTGCCGGGCGACAAGGACGCGGAGAACCTGGCCGCGGTACAGGTCGAGGTCGAGGAGAAGGTGGTGCCCGCGCGGGTGGACATCCAGTTGATCGGCACGGTGGCGAGCTTCTCGCGAGCTCCATCCCGGAACGTGAAGGTCAAGCTCAAAGTGGACGGCGAGGAAGTGGCGTCGGAGGTGATCGCGAGCCTTTCCTCCGAGAAGCCCGGGACAGTGACGTTCTACCACAGCTTCCCCGAGGCTGGGTCGCACGCGGTGGGGATCGAGCTGGAGAGCGACGCTCTACCGGCCGACAACACGGCCTTCATGGCACTGGATGTCGAAGACCAGATGCGCGTGCTGTGCGTGGACGGCCAGCAGAGGGTCGGCCCGAACGCCAGCGAGATGGACTACTTCCGCCAGGCACTGTCGCCCACCAAGGCCGAAGAGATCAAGGCCGGCAAGATGCCCCTGTACCCAGAGGTCATCAGCGACAGCGCGTTCCCGGAGGCGAACCTGGATAACTACCGGCTGGTAGTGTTGGGCAACGTGCCCCTGATCCCGAAGGAGAAGGTCCAGGCGCTGGAGCATTTCGTGAAGCGCGGCGGCTCGCTGTGGATTTTCACCGGCGAGCGCATTGACCCGGCGATCTACAACAAGGAACTCGCCAACCTTCTGCCGATGGTGCTTGGCGAAGTGGTCGGTTCAGGCAACCCTGACGACCCCCACCGCGATGCGCTCAGCGATACCGAGATCAGCCACCCGGCGATAGCGAAGTTCAAAGGCATCAAGGGCCTGCCGTTGTCGCATCTGTACACGTACCGGCGCTTCAGGTT
The DNA here is from genome assembly GCA_026692735.1 of Planctomycetota bacterium. GTDB lineage: Bacteria > Planctomycetota > SZUA-567 > H5-PLA8 > H5-PLA8 > JAPLOD01. The sequence continues at coordinate 4,927 of JAPLOD010000644.1, forward strand.
CATGCCGTGGCTGCAGGCCGACCCGACGGTGCGCACTGTGCTGGCGTACGAGAACGGCGAGCCGGCCGCGGTCGAGAAGACCGTCGCGCCGGGCAACGGCCGCGTTCTGCTTGTGGGCACCACGGCGGACAAGGCGTGGAACAACTGGCCGACCAAGAACCAGTACATGCCGCTCATGAACTTCCTGGCGCTGGACCTGATCCAGCCCGCGCACGCGGAGCGCAACCGGACGGTCGGCGAACGGTTCATCCTGCAGCTCCCCCGGCAGGATCTCGGCGCGACCCGGCGCGAGGGCTTGCGGTTGACAGGGCCTAACGGCGAGTCGAGCAGCATGGAGATCCTCACCGAACAGTCCATCGCGGAAAGCGGGACAATCCGCCGGGCCGGGGTCTACACGACGGAACTGCCAGGCGACAGGCGCCGCGTCGTGCAGTTCGCGGCCAATCGCAACACAGAGGAATCCGACCTGACGGGTATCGAGGACAACGAGATCCAGTTCAACCTTGCCGGCGAGAACGTAGCGCCATCAGCGCGGGGCGGCTACTTCGGCTCGCTGGTGACGCGCTCGGACCTGCTCCTGCCCGCGCCCGAGGCGAAGGTCGTGGAGGACGCCATGAAGAAGAGCGGCGGCAGCCGCGAGTTCTGGCGTTGGCTGGTGGCTGCCGTGCTGGCGCTGCTGGTGGTGGAGTCTGTTCTGGCGAGGCGGTTCGGGGATTTCAGCCGATGAACGACAAACCGAACCGCCAAGACGCCAGGGCAGAAGGGCAGGCAGGAGGCAGAACACGTAGGCCGGGTTAGGGTTGTTCTTGGCGTCTTGGCGGTTCGTTCTTAGGGAGTTGCCGTGCGCTCGTTACTGTCGTGGCTCTTCGGCGTTGATGGAGGCAAGATCGGGCCGGATGCCGATCTCAGCCTGCGTCTGAACCAATCGCTGGACCGCTGGCAGATCTTCCTGCTGGCGGCGGCTGTGATTGCATTCGCGGTCTGGATCTACCGCAAGGATGGCCGCGGCACGGCCTCGCCCTACCTGCGCGCTTTTCTGGGCGTGCTGCGAGCCGTGCTGATCGCGCTCGCCATCGTCATCCTGACCGAGCCGGTGCTGCTGGCCACTCACGTGGAGTCCCGTCTCGGCGGCGCTGCGCGGGCCGGCGGATCAGGACAAGGACTTCCTGAGCGCGCTCAAGGAACAGCACGACGTCAAGTTCTACGGTTTCTCGAAGACCATCTCCGCCAACACCGACGAGGGCCAGCCGCTGGACCCCTTCCACCTGACGGCGAGCAACGTGCGGGGGACCGAGACGCGCATCGGCGAATGCCTGCGCAGCGCACTCAAGGAAATGCGCGGCCAGCTCGTCGCGGGCGTCGTCATCATCAGCGACGGCCGCCAGAACGCGGGCGAGGACGCCGTCCAGGCTGCGCAAGCGTACAAGGCGCAGCGCGTGCCGCTCTTCACCGTCGGCGTGGGCGACCCGTCCGAGCCAAAGGACTTCGAGGTGACCGTCGAGGGGCCGGAGATGATCCTGCCCGACGATCAGAGCGAGGTGACGGCGCTGGTGCGGTACAAGGGCTACACGAATGTCAGCTCGATCAAGGTCGAGATGAAGAAGGCGGACAACTCGGTGGTGGCCGGCGAAGACCTGAAGCTGGGCAAGCCCGGCGAGAAGACGCCGATCCTGCTGCGTTTCAAGGAAAGCAAGCCGGGCAAGTACACGTACACCGTCCGCATCCCGGAGCAGCAGGGCGAACTGCGCACGGACAACAACGTCACCACGTACAACTTCCAGGTCGTGGACAAGAAGGTCAAGGTGCTCTTCGTGGAAGGCCAGGACCTGCCGCGCTGGGAGTACCGGTATCTGAAGAACGCGCTGCGCCGCGACCATACCACCGAGGTGGACGTCCTGCTGGCCACGGGCGAAGGCACGTTCCTGTGGGATGGGACCGACGGCAAGACGCCGCTCGACCAGTTCCCCCTGAACAAGAAAGAGATCAATGAGTATGACGTGCTCATCTTCGGCGATGTCAACCCTTCGATCTTCACCGGCGAACAGGTGAACCTGGTCCGCGAATTCGTGCGCGAAGGCGGCGGCTTCATCATGATCGCCGGCGAACGCTTCGCTCCCAGCGAGTACACGCAGGGCGCGTGGCTGGAGATGCTGCCGATAGTGCCGCAGCGCGCCGCCTTCCAGCCGCCCGAGGGCGGATTCCAGGAGCCGTTCGGCGTGGAACTGACGCCCGAGGGACGCAAGCTGGCCTGGACGCATCTCGACCCGGACGACGCCACCAACCGCGAAGTCTGGGAGGGCCTCCCGCGGCTGTTCTGGTACTTCCCCGTGAAGCGCAAGAAGGAGTTGGCCACCACCGTGGCGGTGCACCCGTTCGACAAGGACGAGCAGGGCGGCAAGATGCCGCTGATCGTGACCATGCCCTACGGCAGCGGCCGTACCATGTTCATCGGCGTGGACAGCCTGTGGCGCTGGCGGCGCGCCGTCGGCGACCGCTACCACTACCGCTTCTACAGTCAGGCCATCCGTTACCTCAGCATGGCCAAGCGGCTGGGCGGGCAGAAGCGCTTCTACCTCGGCGCCGACCGCAACGCCGCGGCGATTGGCGACAAGGTCGTGTTCAGCGCCGTGGTGAAGGATGAGAACCACAGGGAGATCACCGCCGAGAAGGTCCACGCGCACGGCAAGACGCCAAAAGGCGAGGACTTCCTTGTGGAACTGACGCGCCTGCACGACAGGCCCGGCAACTACGAAGGCAGCTACGTGCCGCTGCTGCAGGGCGATTTCTCAGTGTGGCTCAGGGACGACGCGCAGCCGGAGGCGCGACAGTCCGAGGTGACGTTCAAGGTCGAGAAGCCGCAGCTTGAGTACGAGAACCCGCGCCTCGACAAGGAGCTGCTCGAGAACATCGCGCGGGCCGGCGGAGAGGGCGGCGCGTACTTCGAGATTGACCGGCTGCAGGACGTTCCTTCGCGGATCCAGCCGCTCAAACTCGAGATACCGCGCGAGACTCTGTTTGAACTCTGGGACAATCTGTTTATCTTTGTGCTGTTTACAGTGCTGATCACCATCGAGTGGATCCTGCGAAAACTGGGGCGGATGGTCTGATGTCACGAACAACGAAGTTGCCTGGGTACCGCAAGGCCGTCTACGCGGGCTCCTTTGACCCTATCACCAACGGCCACATGTACATGATCCGGGTCGGCGCACACCTCTTCGACGAGTTGGTGGTGTCCATCGGCGTCAACCCCGACAAACGCTACACGTTCAGCCTGAACGAACGGCTTGAGTTTCTGCGCAAATGCACCCAGGGCATTCCCAACATCACCCTGGACCACTTCTCCGGCCTGTTCCTGGTGGACTACGCGCGGAAGATCGGGGCGCGCTACATCCTGCGCGGCATACGTCATCCGAACGACTACGAGTACGAGCGCCGCATGTGTCACGTCAACACCGACCTCAACCCCAGGGTGGTGACGGCCTTCCTGATCCCGCCGCGCGATATCAGCGAGCTTTCGTCAAGCTTCGTCAAAGGGCTCGTCGGGCCGTCGGGCTGGGAGACGGTGGTGAAGAACTACGTTCCGGCCCCCATCTACAAGCAGTTCGTCAGGCACTTCCGGGACGGCAAGGCCAAGCGCGAAGGCGGCGGGCTCAAAGACATGCCTGAATGGGTGTAGCCGGCTTGCCGGGCGGCCCGAGGACGGTCCCCCGCCCTACTGCGGCGTCAGAGCTTTCTTCACAGCGTTGACGAGGTCTTCGCTGCTGAATGGCTTCAGCAGAACCGCGGCCGGGCCAGGGCAACCGGCGATCAGCGCATCCACGGACGGGCCGCGCGCAAAGCCGCTGGCAAACAGCACGGGGAGTTCAGGACGCAGCGCCTGCATGCGCAGGTACGCTTCCAGCCCGCCCATGCGCGGCATGTACGCGTCGAGGATTACGAGGTTGAAGGACTCGGGCGCCTCCTGGAAACGCTCGAAGGCCTCCTGTCCGTCTTTGGCCGTGACGACGTCGTAGCCGCGCTCGCGCAACACCCAACTGGTGAACCTGCTGAAGTTCTCTTCGTCGTCCGCGAGTATGATCCTGCATGCGCGCGCCCCATCGGCCCCGGCGAGCTGCGCGGCTGCCTCCACGTGCGTCCCCGAGGCGGCCGGCTGGGCCGCCGCGGGGCTGGCGGCCGCCACCTCTGAGGGTGCGGCCGCTTGCTCAACCCCCGGCAGCGTGATCTCACAGAACGTGCCTTGGGCGTCCGTGCTGATGACCTCCAGTTGGCCGCGGTGAGCGCGCAACACCGCGCGCGCCAGGGACACATCCGCTACTCCGGCGACGTCGAGCCCGCCCGCGGCGCGTGGAGTCGCGCCAGCCGTCGGCTCTTCGCCGATGGAAAGACCGGCCGACGCCGGCAAGGACGGGATGGCCGGACGGACACGGTATGTCTTCAACATCATCTTCCCGCCTGTGGAGACCTGCCCCAGCATGTGGCGGCCCAGCACAAGGATCACGGCCTTTAGCAGCTCGGCCTGCCCGTGGACAGGTGGGACGTCAGCGGACAGGTCCATGTCAACTGTGACACGTCCTCTAGCGAGATGTGCCAACAGGGTGGCGCAATCGGGGAGCAGGGCATTCAGGTCCACCATCCCCCCGTCCTGGCCGGCCCGCGGATCACGCCGGGCCGAACCGCGCAAGAGCGCCGCGGCCTGCTGCGCCGCGTCCAGGATCGCGCCCACCCCCGACGGCGGCAGTTGCCCTGGCGGCGTCGCGATCTTCAGCCCCGACGCCTGCGCGACGATCACGCTGAGGTAGTTGTTCAGGTCGTGGTACAACGCCTCGGCCAGCAAGTCCCCGTACACCTGCCGTTCGCGCCAGCGCTCTTCTTCCAGCGCCAGGCGCACTTCGGTCTCATCCCGCACGCGCACGCAGATATCGGTCACCTCCGCCGCGCGCAGCCGCAGCGGCAGTAACGAGGCCCGCAGCCAGCGCCGCGACGTCAGGGGCTGCGCCGACGTCGGGATGACGCCTGATGCCACTCCCGCCGGACCGGCATGCTCCGTGTCGGCCACGGGACAGTACCACGCCGGCTCGAGCGCGAGCTGCTCGCCCTTCCAGGCGCGCTCCAACGCCGGCTTCAGCCGCGGGCCCGACAACACGGCGGCCACCCAGTCCAGCGGCCGAGGCGCCTCTCCGGCGGTAAGAGGCGGATAGCGGCTGATCTCCTGCCGCGAGGAAACGAAGAAGGAGGACTGGATGGCGTCCGCATACCCCTGCCCCGCGCTCTGGCGCACCAGGCGCAGTTCGCGCTCCAGTTCGTCCCGTTTGGACGACTCGCGCGCCGCAATCAGGTAGACCTCGCTGCCGGCCGGGCTCGTCTTGTCGGCGGGAAGCTGGGAGATATCGAGGATCACATTGACGGGCTTGCCACCCGCCGCCACCAACTGAGCACTGAACTGCAGGCGTTCGACCGACCCCAGCAACTGCCGCTGCGTGGTGAAGTGCTCGACGCTGGCTGGACTGAGAAAGTCCTTGCTCTTGCGCCCGATCAGTTCCTGCGCCGGGCAACCAAGCAGCCACGCGGCAGCGGTATTCGCATCCAGGATTGTCCCCGATGCGTCCTCAAGGAGGACCGCGTCACCAAGGGTCAGGAAGACTTGCTGGTAGCGATCTGGCACATCAGCACCCGGCGGTTGATGTCCCGTTCCTCACACCCTCCCCGGGAAACGCGCCGGGGCGCCCCACGCCTGACTGTGCTGCACTTGCCGTTACTCGTCGTCGTCTGCTGGTCTGCCACGCCGGTGATCTTCGAAGAGCGGCGGATCCTTCACGTCTCCCAGCACCTTGCCCATCTCGTTCAACTGGCGCATGAGGCTCGTGGCAGTGGAGTAGTAATCCGACATGGCGATCTCTTTGCGCTTGTCGTCACGCGACCAGTTGGTGTCCCGGTTGAAGCCGTCCCACGTCGGCAGGTCGCGTTCCACCGCGAACCCGACGTAGACGTGTCTGTTGGGATCGGTACTGCCAGGCGTTATTTCGTTCGCGGGCCCATCGGCCACGCCCAGCACCTCGCCGATTGCCGCGGGCGTCTGGAGGAACTCGCGCACAAGCGGATTGGTGGAGTTCTGGTCCCCGCGCACCTCTTCGAGGCTGTCAATGGGGGGCAGGTTCTTCCCTTCAGCCCATTCATCATGCACCTTGGTGGCTGCTTCCTTGGCCAGATCAACCGCCTCCAGGATGCGGAGCCGTTTGGCGATGGCCTCGCGTGCCTCTGGCAGCGGCTTGACCTCCTCGGGCACGTGCTTCTTGATCCGCGCCATTACCACGCCCTTGTCAACCACCTGCGGGTAGACGAACTCCTTCTGCCGCTCCTTCTGCCGCCTCCTCTGCGCCTCATTCATGCGGGGGAAATCCTGCATCAGGTA
>JAPLOD010000645.1 GCA_026692735.1 Planctomycetota bacterium
AGGCCGCCCCGGCTTCCTCCAGGAACTTCGCCCGCCGTGCTTTGCATTCCGGTGTCTGCTCTGCCATGTCGCCGCTCCCCAAACTGTCCCCCACAGTTCAGGTATCGGCGTTTTGCCTCAGCAAGTCCGGTGATGCACACGTACCCCCTTTCGCAGTCGCATCGCACTTGCTTTCTCAGTATCGGTTGTAGTATGCTCTTAGTGGAGGGTTCTGCAATGAGAAGCCCGCCTCAACCCGCAAGGCCCCAACGTCGCGTCCTTGTGGCGGCCGTTCTGCTCTCGGCCCTTGCCATGGCCACGAGTTCCCGAGCTGACACCGTCGTCCTTCTGGACGGCACGCAGCACGAAGGTGAGATCGTCTCCCAGACGAAGGACACCTTGACCTTGCGCGTGCGCTTGGGCGGCATGACAGGTTCGATCGTCATTCCCAAAGCGGACATCGCCGCACTGCATGTCAAGCCGCTCGGAGCCGATCCTGTCGCCGCTGCAGCCCAGGCACTGCGGAAAGAGGCCGAAGCCGTGGGCGGCGACAACCGGAAGAAGGCCGAGGCATGGGTGCGGCTGGGTGACTTCTACCAGCGTCATCCAGGCTATTCGGCACAGGGACATGAGGCGTATGTGAACGCGTTGCTGTGGGATCCCGACCAGCCCGCGGCGCGGACCGCGCTGGGTTACATCAAGACCGAGAGCAGCTGGGCTCAGAAGCCGAAACCCCGACCTCCAGCGCCGAGCCCCAAGCCTGACGTCGCGGCCGTCAGGGCTCAAGCCGCAGGGCCCAAGCCTGACGACGGTATCGTGATCGGCTTGCGGCGCGATGAGGAGCTGGTCAAGAAATTGCTGGCGGACCAGGAGGCGCGCAAGCGCGGGGAAATGGAGCTTGAGCGCCGCCAGCCGCAATACCGGGGGAATGGCGATAACTACGGCGGCTGGCCGGGTTACTACAACGGCGGACTGTACTACAGCGGGTACGGCACAGGCGGGGAGTTCGTGTACATCAGCCCGGCTCCCGCGTACGTCTACCCTGGTTCTGGCCGGAACGGCTGGCCGACGCCGCTGTACGGCTACGGCTACGGCGGCTCGCCCTGGGGCGGATGGAACTCAGGGTCCTACTCTGGTGGTGGATGCGGTCTGGGCTTCGGGTTCGGAGGCCGATGGGGCTCCACCCGGATCAACGGGACGTTCTTCGGCGGCAGCAGCGGCTACGGCTACAGCGGGCGGACCGGCTTCTAACCCAAACGCAACGGACCAGGCACGGCGCAGCGGCACAGTGCCGCTGGGTCGTGTGCTACGTTTGTACCCCGCCGCAGCACTCAGGGCTGTATCCGGTAGTACACCTGCAAGGTAAGGATACACAAAGCCGTGGAATACGCAGTGCCGGCGTTCATGCTCCACGGGTCATTCGCCCGCCATGCGCCGAGGGGCGGGATCATGTCCTGCATTTCGATCACAGCCTTCTTCGTCGCTTCGTGCCAGGTATCCCAATCCTTCCCGCCGAGGAAGTACATGCCGTAGGTGGCAAAGTAGACCGTGTAGGGATCGAACTTGGCCCTGGCACCATCGTCCCCGCCCGGTTTGCCCGGCTTCCAGCCGGTGCCCCAGTCTTTCTTACTCGGCGGCGGATTCGCCACCACCACCTCAGCCAGTTTCTTGATGGGCGCACTGCGATGGTCATCACCGAGCAACAGGCGGATCATAAGGGCGACACCGCACAGGCTGGTCTTGGTCCTGTCCGACTTCTCTTCTCCCAGCCAGTAACGCACGAACACCGGGGGCGTCTGCGTCTGCGTGGCCTGCCTGTACATCTCCAGCGCCTTTGCCAAGGCGTCCAGCGGCACCTTCAGGCCGGCTTCGCGCCCGGCGTACAGCGCCTGGACCTGCCAGGCGCTCACCGACGTATCGCTTTCCCCCTCTGGCAGGCCGCGGTAGTTCCAACCGCCCTTGGCGGCCTGCGTGGCGACAATGAAGTCCAGGCCCTTCTGCGCCGAAGCCCGCAGGTGTTCGTCGCCGCTCATGCCCGCCGCCTCGCACATGGCCAGCGTGGCCATGCCCTGGTTATACATGAAATAGGGGGCCCCTTCGCCGGGACCAAAGCGGCCCGTGGCGGCGTCCTGGGAGTTGAGCAGGAAGCGCACGCCCTTGAAGACGGTATCCGCGAAGTCGGGCTTCTTCCCAGTCGTTGGATCCGGCATCCAGGTCTCGCCCTCGCCCAGGTATGCAAGGATGACCAGGCCCGTGACTCCCGCGCAGCCCCACTGGTACTCCTTGGTGTTCCATTGGTCATAATCGTTAGGCAGAACCTTGATCGGCCAACTGCCGTCGCCCAGTTGCCCCCCCGCCAGCGACTTGAGGCCCTCTCGGATGGCCGTCTGCGGGGTTCTGTTGAGCTTCTCTGGCGGCGTATTGCCTTTGTTGGCCTCGCGGATCCGATCGCGCAGGGGGTTCATCCTGTAACCGAACGCCGTGATCCTCGGCGTGGGCAGCGGCGGGTTGGCCCGCGGCTCAACGTAGTCCTTCTTGCTGGCTGAAACGTCAACGCCGGCACTGACCGGCGTCGGCATGGCGGGAAGACCCGCACCGTCGTAGGCGAGGCGCTGGTTGAACAAGTCGTTGATGCAGTACATGATGGCACCAACGATCAGCAGGGCGAGGATCCCCCATTTGAGATACCCCGCAATCCGCTCAGTGCGCCGTACGGCGGCGTCTTCCTGGACCGAGTCGGCAAGCACGTCGAAGTCCACGACGACTTTCTTGCCGCACTGATGGCAATGCTCCGCTCGGATCGGTGTTTCGGCGCCACAGTAGATGCACTTCACAGCCGTTGGTCCTCTGTCATCTGTTCCTTGTCACCGGCAACGCTCTTCTCTCACTTCACCTGGTATTTCTTGGCGTCGTTCAACTGGTTCCCGACCATATCCTGCACACTGACAGACAGCTCCCACTCGCCGGCCGTCAAGTCCTGGAGCCCCGGCGAGACCTGGAACGTCGGCGTATCCAGAGGGAAGCCCATCTTGCGCGGCGGATTGGTCTCCTGCATGTTCTGCTTGTACCGTCCGTCCTCGATCAACTTCCTGGTGTCGCCGACACCTTTGGCGCCAGTCTTCTTGAGAAGCACTTTTACGGTGCTGAAGTCAATGTCCGAGGGGTCGGCGAACGTGATCGTAAACACGGGCTTCACAGGCAGGGGCGCGTTGTTGTCGGGCGTCACGCTCCACGCGGGCGGCTTCTTGTCTATGCTCAGGGTGAACGGCGGGAAGTCGGTGGTCTGGCCCATCGCGTCGGTGACCGAGATGGCAATGGACTGCTGGCCGTCCACCACCTGGTTCGCCGCCGGCAAGAACAGCACCTGTGAGCCGACAACCGAGACGGACGAGGCAGGCAACACGGTCTCACCCATCTTCACCGTCGCCGCCTTGAGCGGCCCGGCGCTGGTGAACGCCTTCAGGGTCCCGCCTATCAGAGGCCGCGCGCCGAACCAGCGCTTCTCCCTGTTCTCCGGCGGACGGACATCCAGGATCTCAGGCTTGGTTCCGAGCACTTTGAGCAACCGCTCCAGTTCAGGCGATTTCATCCCCGCCGCCTCTGCCGCCTGGAAGGCTTTGTAGGCCAGAAGATAGTCCTCTTTGTCCAGCAGCGTGCGCCCGAGCGTGTACTGCGCCACGGCGCTCGCCGGGTTTGCCTTTGCCACTTCCTGAGCCAGCGGGAGCGCCAGCTTGACCAGGACATCCAACCGCAAAGCATCGTTAGCGGCCAGATAGGCCCGCCGGCGCATACACGCCAGCTTCCGCAGTTGCGCATCCAGTATATCCGGCGCACTAGGGGCCGTTCCCCCGATGAACCGCTGCCACAGCTTCTCCTCATCGAGGAGCTTCACAACGATCTCCTGCGCGAGCGCATTATCCGTCGTCGAAAACCGCGACGTCACCGTCGTCGTCGTCGCCGCCGCGCTGGCCCACTTGTTGGGGATCGGAGTCTCGCCGGTGAAGCCTGTGAAAGGCACGCTCGCTTTCTTCGCGATGTCTTCCACCCGGTCTTCCATAAGGCTCGCCAGGCCGTAGTACGCGCGTGGATCCTTCGCATCTATGTCCAGCGCTTTCCTGAAGTGTTTCTCCGCAGTGATATACGGGCCGGCGGCAAAGTCGGGCACGCCCTTCAACATCGCAAACCCCACGCCCAGTGCGTTCAGAGCTACGATCTGGTCCTTGCCGAACTTGCCCAGTTCGGCCTCGACTTTCGCCAGTAGCTCCCGCCGCGCCTGCGGCTCCACGCCCGGCTGTATGGCCCCGGCAAGCAGCCCGGCACGCCGGAGACTGTCAACGTCCGCCAAGCCCGGCTGCATCGCCCGTACCTGCTCGAAGGCAACCGTAGCGGCCAGCGACTGGCCGCGCTGCATCGCCAGATAGCCCCGCAGAGCGTACAGTTGCGTCTGGCCGCCCAACGATGCCGGAGCCGTCGCCGCGAGCGCCTGCTCACACACCGTCACCGCCTCTTTGAGGGCCTCCGACCCGCCCTTCTTGTCCTTGGCGCCCTTGTCCTTGCCCTCGCCTCCCTTGCCCTTAGCGTCCTTGGGAGCGCCGGCCTCGCCCTTCTTGTCCTTGGCATCCTTTGGGGCACTGCCGCCGGCCTTGTTGCCCTTCGCGCCACCGGCGCCGCCATCGTCCTCCTTTCCGGACTCGGCGTCTTTCCACGCCAGGGCCAGCCCCAGGTTGACCAGTGCGTCAGTGCAGTTCTTGTCCTGCTCCAGCGCGCTCCTGCAGAGCGCCTCGGCCTGTTCCGCAGCCTTGGCCTTGCTCCCCTTCGGCGCATTCGCAAACACCGAGGCGGCCTGTCCCACCAGCGCCCATGCCTTCTCTTCCGGCTTCGTGGAGGGCAGCGCGGCCAGGGCCTCATACGCGGCCTGCGCATCCTGATACCGTCCCTGCTTATACAGCAGCTCGGCCAGTGCGAAGCGCACGTTCGTTCTCTCAGACCGCACGGCGATCAGTTTCTCGCAGGCGGCGACGCCCTTATCCGGCTCTTCACCGTTCAGCGCCCTGGTGATGGTGCTGCGATACCAGGCTTCATAGCGGGTGTCCGCGTTCCACTTCCACATGATCGTCAGGACAAGAAAGGCCGCAACGAGCCCGGCCGTGTAAACGATCATGGGAACAGTAACGTCTATCGAACCGATCTTCATTGCGGCATCAACCCCTGGCCATTAGTTGAGCTTGCCCATGATGGTGCTGAACGGCACCGGCCCCACAGTCATGGAGTCCTCCGCATTGCTGGGTGTGTCGGCGAGCAGGAACACGCAGCCGCGCGGGACCGTTATCTTGGGGAAGCGCCACTCGCTATAGTCAAGCTTGAACCGGGGCATGGGCACGTTGTTGACCTTCACCACCACGCCTTTGCCCTCCGCGGCCGACTTGCGCTCCAACTCGATGGTCTCCCCCGCGATCGCCACGACTCTGGCGACCCTGTGCACGCCTGCCTTGCCGGGAACCCAGTACGCCACCACATCCGGCGTTTCGCCGCCTTTGAGATCCTCCACTTTGGTGAGCTTGATGTTCAGTCTGTAGCTGCCGTTGGGGTATTCGAGAGCTTCCATGCTGTGATCGTTGGGGTCAATGATCGCCTTCGTCTGCGTCTTGTAGAACTTCCCCGCGCCCACGATCAGCGCGAGGACAACCACATAGCCGATAACAGAGCGGACCATGTCCCACATGTGCATGCTCCACAGCGAAGAACGTCGGCGACCGCTCGAGTGTGGCATCCGCGGCAGAAGGTGTTGTTACACCCTTATCGTGTTACGTCAAGGCGTGAATCACTGTTCGGCTCCTTCGACCCCGAACGGAGCCGGGCGCGGCTCACGCCGCTGCTTGTCCAGCAGTACTTGACTTGGCAGTGGCGCCGGGTAGTAAGACTCAAGCAACGGCGCAGCCAGCGTTCCGAGGGGTCCTGACGGTTCTCCTGCCGCCGCGCGCTGATCCCGCCTCCGTGGGGCGACCATCGGCCCGGGAAAGAGCAGAACACAGGGAGCTTGCCATGTCATTACCCCCCCTAGCAGTGCAGCTCAGCAAGTTTGAGCAGATCGAGATACTGCGTCTGGAGATCGAAGCGCGGGAGGAAGAACTGCACCAGCTCGAGCGGCGGATCCGCGAGACCCTGTTCGAGATTGAGCGGCAGCGCTACCTGCAGACACTCCACCCCCTGTTCCAGCAGCTCCAGCCGCCGCCAGACGCCGCCCAGTTGCCCCAGTTGAACGCCAGGCGCGATGCCCTCGGCGAGGCTCTCAAGACCATGCAGGCCAGCCTGGCGGCGCTGGAGCGCGAGACCGCCGGCCAGGCGCGCCCGCCCTCGGCACCGCGCGGAGGGCCCAACGCCTCCCTCTCGGGGCCACGACGGCGCTTCGACTCCTTTGAGGACTTCCGGGCTAATCGGCCTCCCGGCGGGTAGTCGCGAAGACAGGCCCGCTGCAGACGTCATATTCAACGAGCGAAAGGGGCACTGGTGAGCAAACGGAAGGCGATTACCTGCAAGGTTCCTGGCTGTAACAAGCCGCATCATGCGCAGGGCTACTGCCAGAACTGCTACGACAACCTCCGCAAAAAGAAGAAGAAAGCCGGCACGGCGAAAGGCGTCTCTCGAACCCAGAAGCAGATCGGAGAACTGGACCTGAGTGCTGGGAAGCGCGCGTCCGCCGGACCAGCGCGCCCGTCCGACAAAGCGCGCGCCGTCCAGGCGACCGCGCCATCAGCCGCTCAGTCCGCCGCCGGCGAGGAAGCCCCGAAGAGCGGCCGGCTGGCCTTGCTGAAGGCGCGGCACGAAGCCATAAAACGAGAGATTGACCAGATCCGCGAGGACCTGGAAGCCGAAGCAGAAGACTGACGTCATTTTCGATTTTCGATTTTCGATTTGCGATTGGCGGGGGCGTCCGGCGACGGCCCTGTGCCGAGTATCGCGCCCACACATGCGCCGACGTGCAACACCAGCATCGCTAACGCGCCCTGCCAGGCGAAGTGAAGGATCCCATCAAAGCGCCAGACCATCGGCGGCATACGCGAAACCACGCGCGGATCAGCCAGCCACTGGAACGCGCTCAGACTTACCGCGCCCAGCACGTAGCCGGTGGCGGCGCCCAAGGCCAACCCCACGGCCATCGCCGGCGTCCTGCCCGCCAGCAACCCGTACAGCAGTCCCAGGCATCCGCCCGTAAGAACCGCGCCCCAGGTGATGGCGTTCACCTCAGCCACGTCCGTGTAATCGCCGCCGCCTGGCAGCGGAGCCGGCACATGGCTATGGGAGAAGGGGAACTTCGGCGCCAGGACCGTCCCCGCCACCAGAAGCAGAAACAGCATCATCGCCCCGATAAACGCGAACGACCAGTGGCGGCCCGGCAACGCGACGGGCATCACTGCCGCGTTGGCCCACAGCGTGCCCATGATGATGAAGAGCAGCCAGACAGGCAGCGCTTGAACGTCCTTGAGCCCGTACAGCAGCATGCCGGCAACGGCGCCCGAGACCAGAGCGGCCAGCAGATGCTTCGGCATGCTGCGCAGCATCTGCCCGCGGCTCAGTATCCAGCGCTGCTGTGCCATGCTCTGACTCTACGCGAAGCGCGCTGCGCCGGGAAGCCCACACGGGCGTGCCGTGCTTCCGCGTTTCTCCTGTTTGCGTTGGACTCGGTCACACGCCGACAGCCAGGCGGCGCGCGAATTTCTCGGGCAGGCCGTTGTCAATGATCAGTTTCCCGGCGAGGCGGAAATCGTACGGCTTGCGCACGAACGTCACCGTCCAGTTTTCCGCATCGAAGATGGCGAAGCTGGCCAAGGGGCACTTGTCGCGCGGCTGGCCGACGCTGCCCGGGTTTATCAGATACACGTCGTTCCGGTCGAGTTTGAAGCCCTTGGTCTCGCGCAGGTCGTTGATGACGGCCTTGGTCCCGATCAGCATGGGGATGTGCGTGTGGCCGAAGAAGCAGATCTTCATGCCGGGGAAATCGTTGATCATGCAGTTCAGGTTCTTGCTGATCTCCTGCGCCGACAAGATATAGGCATCGCGTTCCACGAGCGAACCGTGCACGAGGATGAACGTGTCGTCCACGGTCATCCCCTGCGGGATCTGCCTCAGGAAGCGGGCGTTCGATGGCGAGATATTGTCCGCCGTCCAGTCCAGCACCTTGGCCGCCGTCTTGCGCATACGCGCGTCTTTGTCGCCGATGACCTGCCGGTCATGGTTGCCGGCAATGGTGAGGACATTCGGCTTGTCCTTCACGGCCTGGATGCACTCGAAGGGCTCGGCGCCGTACCCGACCAGGTCGCCAAGGCAGAGGATCTTGTCCACGCCCTGCGCCTGGAGGTGATCCAGCGCCACCTTCAGGGCCGTGTAGTTGGCATGGATATCCGAGACAATCCCGTATCGTGCGGCAAGTGGCATCGGACTCTCTGTTCCCCAGAACCGGGGGGAAACTCAAGGCGGGCGGTACGCAGATCAAGCCCGCGGTGGAACCAGTGGAGACCCCTCATCACCTATTATGTCAAAAGCGTCCCCAGCCTGCAAGTTGAAAGTCCGGCCAGTCTGCCTTAGACTCGGTATTCTGGAAGCTCTGGAGCCGGGACGGGGGCCTCGCAGCCATGCCGCAGTACGTGCTGAAGATCCTGATTGACGTCGCGGCGCGTGACGATCTCGAGGCGCGCCGCAGCGCCGCAGCCCTGGTCCAGGCCAGCTTAGCCAACGTGCCGGGGGTCCGGGAGATCGTCCTGCATTCGAGTCTGGACAACAAGTCCATCCACGTTAACCCCGACGGGTCATTCCCGGGCCAGTGGAACAAGGGCGGCACTCCCAGACCGTAGACTCGAGGCTGCGCGGTGCGGATGTGGGATCGAGGAACTCGGCAATCGAACACCCAGCAGTGAGCGCCCGGAAAGCCGCCGTCCTCTTCTTCCTGGCTCTGGCCGGCGTGGCGGCCTTGTACCTCGTCATCGCCTGCGCTCAGGTCAGCGCCGTGCCCCTGCTTGACCCCGACGAACCGCGGTATGCGGCCTGCGGCCGCACCATGGCGCGCGGCGGTTCGCTGCTGGTGCCGGAGTTCAACGGCCAGCCACGCATCAACAAGCCGCCCTTGTTCTACTGGCTGGTCGCGCTAAGCGACAAGCTGGCCGGCGAGGCCACGGAGACCAGCGCCCGGGCGCCTTCCATCGTCATGGGCCTCGCCATGCTGCTGGCCACCGTCTTCCTGGGACGGCGCGTCTTCGGGACCAGGACCGGCGTGCTGGCCGGGCTGATCCTGGCCAGCACACCGCTTTTCATCGGCCTGTCGCGGGCCTGCATCACGGACATGACGCTCTCAGCCTGCATGACCGCCACGCTGGCGCTGCTGATGCTGGCCATGCTGGACCTGACCCCGCCGCGCCGGACCACCTGGCTGGCCGCGCTCTGCTTCGGCCTGGCGCTCCTGGCCAAAGCCACTCCGGCGTTCGCCGTGCTCCTGGTCCTGCTGGTCGAACGCGCCCTTGCCTTGCCGCCGGAGGAACGCCCGCGCGCGGCCCGGTTGCTGCCCTGGCTTTTCCTTGCGGCCTGCATTCTGTCCGGTGTCGCGCTCCACGTTGCAGGCACCAAAGCCGACACGGTTCTCAAGGCTGCCAGTCTCGTGTGCGTCGCCGCTGTTCTGGTCCTCGTGATCCTGATGGCCGTCCGCGCGCCGCGCGGCGCGCTGGCCGCCATGCCGTGGGGGTGGGGCCTCGCCGCTGCCGTGGCAATGTGTCTGTGGTGGTATGGCGCTCTTATCGTCAAGCTGGGCTGGCAGGAGTTCTTCGGACTCGTCTCCTACGAAACAGTCGGGCGGGTCACGGGCGAGATGCACCGCGAGCCCATGTATTACTATCTCTTCCACATTCTCGCCCTCGCCTTTCCCTGGTCGGTGGGGCTGCTGGGCGCCGTGGGCACGGCTTGGCGGGCTACTCAGAACTCGCACCCCGCACGCCAGGACGAGCTCCCCACCGAGACAGCAGAAACCGGAAGCGGGAGACCAGGGACCTGGCGCGCCGCGGATCGCTTCCTGCTTGCCTGGTTGATCGGCATAGTCCTCTTTTTCAGCATCCCGAGCGCAAAGCTGGCTACCTACATTCTGCCCGCCATGCCGGCACTCGCGCTGCTGACAGCGCGTCTCCTGGTGCGGATGGCCGACGGCAAACGGGCGCCCGGTCAACTGTGGCGGAAACTGACGCTCCTTCCAGGCGTCATAGTTCCCGTGGCGCTCGTCGTGACAAGCCACAACCTGGCCGTCCTGCCCACCGACTTCCAGAGCTTCACCGCAACGCTGCCCATACCATTTCAGACGCTGATCCTGCAGTTCGCGCTGGCCGTGGCCGGTTCCTGGCTGCTTGTCCATCTGGGAAGGCCATGCGCCGGCACGGTGATCCTCAGCCTGAGCGTCGTTGTGCTGACCTTGGTGCTGCTCCCGGCGGCGAACAAGCACTACCTGATGCGGCGTTCGACAAAGCCGCTGTGCCTGCGCGTTACGCCGCTGATAGCCGACTGCCAGCGCGTAGCCTCTGTCGGCGCGGAGGTGGAGAGCCTCTCGTACTATCTGGACCGGACTGTGGCCGAGTGTCGCAGACGCCATGTGGTGCAACGCCGCGCAGGTTCAAGGACCCATTTCGACCACACGCTGCCGCCTGTGACGGAGGACGAGTCCTACGACGCGGTGGTGCGTGAGGAAATGGCGGCGCCCGAGAAGGTGCTCCTGTTCGTCCACAAACGCTACTACACCCGCATGCTGGACATCAACAACGCGGAATTCGACGCGATGACGCGCGAGGACATCGCCCGAACGGCGCCTCCCTACGCCCGGTTCGTGGACGCGTACAACGATCTCGTGGTCATCCACAACCGGCCCTGAGCCGACAGGACGGCGCCGGGGCTACGCCTGCGGCGTGCTGCCCTCAGCCGCCGGCGGCGCGGGCTCCGCAGTCGCCTTCTCAGCTTCGGCCGGCGCGGCCTGCGCAGTCTTCTGCTCAGCTTCGGCGGGCGTCGTGGCCGGGGCCACAGTTGCCGCGGGTTGTTCCGCCTGCACTTCGGCGGGCGCCTTCTGCGCGGCCGGCGCCTTGGGCTTGGCCTTCCGGCTGCGCCGCTGTTTCTGCGGCTTCTCCCGCGGCGTCACGGTGGCTTCGCACAACTCCCACAACACCAGCGTGGCGTTGTCGCCCAGCCGCGTGCCGTAGTACTTCGAGCGCCTGAACTTCTTGCCTCGCGGGAGGTCGGACTTCGCCTGACGGATGGTCGTCGGGAGGCGCAGGATACGGGTGTAGCCGCCGTTCCGGGTGGCAAAGCGTTCCTTAAGTTCTGAGAAGAGCTTCCGCACGGCCTTCTTCGCGGCCACGGTGGAGCCCAGCTCGGTTATCGCCAGGCGCCGGTGGTGAGGCGTGCCCTTCTTGCCGAGGGTGATCAGCTTCTCGGCCACCGGCTTGGCGGCCTTGGCCTTCTGGATCGTCGTCCGGATGCGCCCGTGCTCGACGAGGTTCATGACCATGTTGCGCAGCATCGCCATCCGGTGCGCGGGATGACGGCCGAAATTCTTTGCAGCAGACAGATGACGCATGACCTACTCCGGTTTCAAGTCTCAAGTCTCAGGTTACCCGATTCACGCCACGCGGCACGGTTTCCGGCAACCTGAAACCTGAAACCGTCAACCTGAAACCATCCCTTACGCCTGCGGCTCGCTGGTCCCTTCCGGGACTTCCATGCCGAACGACAGCCCCATGTCGGCCAGCTTCTTCTTGATCTCCTTGAGACTGGTCATGCCGAAGTTCTTGATCTTCAGCACGTCGGCCTCGGTCATCTTCACCAAGTCGCCCAGCGTCTGGATGTTCGCGGCCGCGAGACAGTTCTCGGCGCGCACCGACGGCTCCAGGACGCTGACCGACAGCTTGAGCTTCTCGCGCAGTTCCCTGGCGCCGGCCTCTTCGCCGGCTTCCAGTTCGCCTGCGGGCAGCTCGGCGGGCGCCTCAACCTGCTTGCCCATCTCGTAATACTTCACGAACGGGTTGAAGTGCTTGCGCAGGATCGTGGAGGACTCCACCAGTGCCATCTCCGGGGTGATGGTGCCGTCAGTCCAGATCTCGAGGATCAGCTTGTCGAAGTCCGTCTGCTGGCCCACGCGGGTGTTTTCCACCTTGTAGCGCACGCGCCGCACGGGCGTATAGATGCTGTCAATGGGGATGACGCCGATGGCGGAGTCGGCCACGATGTTCTCCTCGGCGGTGCGGTAGCCGCGACCCTTGCGCGCGACCATCTCCATGTTGAGCGTGACGTCGTCGGTGAGCGTGCACAGGAGCAGGTCCGGGTTGACGACCTCGAACCGTTCGTCGTGCACGATGTCGCCGGCCTTCAGCGGCCCTTTGCCGCGCCGCTCAAGCTTGATCGTCACCGGCTCATCGGTGTGCAGTTTCAGCCGCAAATCCTTGATGTTCAGCACCACATCGGTGATGTCTTCGTACAGCCCCGGGATCGCCGTGAACTCATGCGACACATGGGTCGTCTTCGGCTTGCCGTCCTCCCCCTTGTGCGTCACTTCCACGCGGACGGATGAGGCGGCCGCGCCTTCGAGACTGGACAAGAGCACGCGCCGCAGGGAATTTCCCACCGTCACGCCATAGCCGCGTTCAAACGGCTCCGCGATGAACTTGCCATACCGTTCGGTGGCGGTCTCTTTCTCCAACGTTACGTGGGTGGGAAGCTCGAACCCGCGCCAGCGAATACGCATCGTGAATCCTCTCGTTCCTCTGGTATGAACCTGCACGCAGCGCGGCCGGCACACGGGCATCGAGGAGAATGCCCCGCCGTTGCGGAAGAACGCTGCATGTGCGCCTGTCCTGAGCGCTGTGGCGAGCCCGACCTCTCAGGACGTTTCCAGCCCTCGGCCCTGCGCCGCTCCCGCGCGGCAGTCGGAACCGAAAGCTGTCCGTCACGTCTCCGCCGCCCGCTCCGCTCGCCGGAACGCGCCGGGAGTACGTGGTTACTTCGACAGCAACTCCACAATAAGCTGTTCCTGGACCGGAATCGAGACATCCTCGCGCGTCGGCAACGCGTTGATCTTGCCGCTCAGGTGCTCGAGGTCCGCCGTGAGCCACGCCGGACACTGGCGGCCCTTGGTCTCATCCAGCCGCGCGCGGACCCGCTTCTGGCTCTCCGCCGCCGGCCGGCACTTCACCTCATGCCCCACACTCACCAGGTAACTGGGCACGGTCACGCGCCGTTCGTCAACGTTGATGTGGCCGTGCGTGATCAACTGCCGCGCCTCGGCCCGCGACGCCGCCCAGCCCAGTTTCAGCAGCACGTTATCCAGCCGCCGCTCGAACAGCGTCATCAGCGTCTCGCCGGTGTTGCCCTTCGAACGCGATGCCTCCGCGAAGTACCGCCGGAACTGCTCCTCGAATACGCCGTAGAAGCGTTTCACCTTCTGCTTCTCACGCAGCCCTTCGCCAAACGACGACACCTTGCCGCGCCGGAAACTCACCTGCCCCGGCGGATAGTCCCGCCGCGCAATGGCACACTTCTCCGATTCGCAACGCGCACCTTTCAGGAAAAGCTTCATCCCTTCGCGGCGGCACAGCCGGCACTTCGGACCTGTGTAACGTCCCATCGTTGCTCCAGTTCTCTCCTTCGGCTCCTGGCTTCAGGCCGGCGGCTGCCGGCGGCTGCCTCCCGGGCATCCCCAGTCCTGCGCGCTCACTTACACCCGGCGCCGTTTGCGCGGCCGGCACCCGTTGTGCGGAAGCGGCGTGACGTCCTCGATCGCGCGCACCGTCAGCCCCGCGGCCTGCAGGCCCCTGATCGCCGACTCGCGCCCCGAACCGGGCCCCTTCACCCGTACCTCAACTTCCTTCATCCCCATCTTCAGCGCCTTCTCGGCCACGGCTTCGGCGGTGCGCTGCGCCGCGAACGGCGTGCTCTTGCGCGCGCCCTTGAACTTCACCGTGCCGGCGGAATCCCAGCACAGCGTGTCGCCGTCGGCATCGGTAATGGTGATGATGGTGTTGTTGAACGTCGCCTGGACGTGCGCAATCCCCCGCACCACGCTCCGCTTGACCTTCTTCTTCTTGTACGTCTTGGCCATGACTGCGCATCCCTGGTCTCTGGCTTCCGGCCTCCGCTCTCCGGCTCCCGGTCTGTTCAACCGGAAACCGAAAACCTGAAACCTGAAACCTGTCCCTTACCGCATCTCCTTCACCGACCGCTTCACCGCGACCGTCTTCTTCTTGCCCTTCCGCGTGCGCGCGTTCGTGCGCGTGCGCTGGCCGCGTACAGGCAGGCCCTTGATGTGGCGCATGCCGCGGTAGCAGCCGATCTTCTTGAGCCGCAGGATCGCCTGCTGCACTCTGCGCCGCAACGCGCCCTCGACGGGGCCCGACCGCCCGTCCTTGACGACCTCGTCGTTGTAGTTCTTGTCAATGAACGTGGCCAGCCGCGCGACCTCGTCGTCCTTGAGGTCGCGGGCGCGCGTGTCAGGGTTGACGCCCGTCTCTTTCAGGATGGTCTTGGCACGGTATGGCCCGATCCCATAGATGTATTGGAGCGCGATCTCGATCCTCTTCTCGTTCGGTATGTCAACTCCCAGAATACGAGGCATCTTCTCTTGTCTCCTGCGCCCGGTCTTATCCTTGAAGCCCCAGCCGAGCGGAGCATTGAACCTCAATCGCGAGGCCCTCTGCTGGCCGCCGCGTCACCTCACCCCTGCCGCATCTTGTGACGCGGGTTGGAGCAGATCACCCGCAGGCGGCCCTTGCGGCGGACAATCTTGCACTTCTCGCAGCGGCGCTTGATGGATGGTCTGACCTTCATGACGCTTGAACTCCCGTTGGTGCTGCGCGGCAGGCCACGCTGTCTGGCACAAGGACTCCGCCGCGGCGCACACTCTAACCCCGAAACACGATGCGGCCTTTAGTCAGGTCGTAGGGCGACATCTCTACCGTGACGTGATCCCCCGGCAGAATCTTGATAAAGTTCATCCGCATCTTGCCCGAGACATGGGCCAGAATGATGTGGCCCGTCGGCAGTTCAACCTTGAACTGCGTGTTGGGCAAAGCCTCCTTGACGGTGGCTTCCATTCTGATTGGCTCTTCTTTCGCCATAGACCTCGTCAGAAAAAAGTCAATGCCCCACCTCGGCGCCCCCGCTCCACGAGCGCCGATGCGTCCACTCGAAACCGAACTCTTCTACCACCGTCCCCAGACCATGTCAACACGCAAAACTTGCGCCTTTTCTGTGTTTTCGCTCGCGGATCTCGCCCAGGCTCTCCGTCCCCCGCGTCCAGAACTGCACCATGTGCAGCCAAACAAGCCTCACGGCAACGTCAAGACCTCCGTCCTGTCGGGCAACACCGCAACCGTGTGCTCAAAGTGCACCGACCGACCGCCGTCAGACGTCCGCACGGGCCACTGACCCGCCACCGACACCACGGCCGCCCCGCCTTCGTTCACCATCGGCTCCACCGCCAGCACCATGCCCGGCTGCAGCGTCTTGCCAATGATCGGCAGCAGCGCGCCGGCCGACACGTAGTTCGGCACCTGCGGCTCCTCGTGGAGCGCCTGCCCGACGCCGTGCCCGACGTAATCCCTCACCACCGTGAAGCCGCGCCCTTCGACCAGCGTCTGGATGGCGCGGGAGATCTCGCCCAGTTTCCCACGCGCCCGCATGGCCTTGATCCCCGCGTACAGCGCCTCCTCGCCCGCAGCCATGAGCCGCTTGGCCCTCTCGTCCGGTTCCCCGACGCAGAACGTCCAGGCGGCGTCCCCGACGTAGCCGTCCTTGATGCAGCCTATGTCAATGGACAGCAGATCGCCTTCCTCCAGCGGCGCGTCGTCGGGCACGCCATGCACCACAACGTCGTTCACCGACGTGCACACCACTGCCGGGAACGGCGCTTTCCCCGGGAACTGATAGCCCAGGAATGGCGAACGCCCCCCGCAGCGCGCGATGTGTTCCGCCGCCACCCGTTCGACCTGCCGGGTGGTCACACCGGGCGCCACCGCCTTCCGGATCAACTCCAGCGCCTGAGCCACGACCCGGCCTGCCTCGCGGATCAGGGCCATCTGCCGTTCCGAGTACAGCTTCTGAGCCAACTGTCATCTGTCCTTTGTCAGTGGCCCTTTGTCATGTGTCGCTTGTCCGTCCTTCTCGTCATCTGCGGCGGCGGCCAACGACAGACGACCAATGACGGATGACCAATGACAGATGGCTAATGACCTAGCTTCGCGACCGCTTCCAGAATGCGGCCCGCCACCTCGTACACCGAGCCGTCGCCGGGAATGTCCACCAGCACGCACGCCTTCTTGTAGTAGCCCACCAGCGGCTCGGTCTCCCGGCGGTACGCCTGCAGCCGTGTCTTGATCGTCTCCGGCTTGTCGTCGGTGCGCTGGACCACGGGGTTGCCGCACACGTCGCACACACCCTCGTTGCGCGGCGGCTTGCTCTTCAGGTTGTACACCGCGCCGCACTTCGGATCCGAACAGCTCCGCCGCTGCGTCAGCCGGTCCAGAATCAACTGCTCCGGCGTGTTGATCAGCACGACCAGGTTGATGTTCTCATTCCGCTTGGCCAGCATCTCGCGCAGCGCCTCGGCCTGCGGCAGTGTCCGCGGGAAGCCGTCCAGCGCGTATCCGCTCGGCGTCGTCTTCGCCGAGTGCGCGATCGCCTCGACCACCACGCCGACGACGATGTCGTCGGGCACCAGCTTGCCGCCTTCCATGAACGACTTCGCCTTCAGGCCGATCCCTGTCTTGTTCGCCACGGCGGCGCGCAGCATGTCGCCGGTCGAGAGATGCGCCAGATCCAGCGCATCACACAGCCACTGCGCCTGCGTCCCCTTCCCCGCGCCCGGCGCCCCGAACAGGACGATCCGTTTCGCTGCCATGTGCGGCCCTCCCGCTGTGCCGTGCGCCGCAGAGGCGCAGCCGGAAGACCGCCTGCGTCGCTGCCTCTCCGCGCTGAGATTCGGCGTTACCCCCGGCGGCCCCGGATACGCATTCCGCCCTTCAGGAAGCCTTCGTAGCGCTCCATCAGCATGTGCGACTCGATGCGGTTGACCATGTCCAGCGCCACGCCGACCACGATCAGCAACCCCGTCCCGCCGAAGAAGTCCGAGATCGTGTAGCTCACCGACAGCGCGTGCTGGATGATCTGCGGCACCACCGCGATCAGCGCTATGAAGAGCGCCCCCGCCAGCGTGATGCGGTTCATCACCGTCTCCAGGTAATCCCGCGTGTCGTTGCCGGGACGGATGCCCGGGATGAACATGCCGTACTGCTTGAAGTTCTCGGCGTGTTCCTTCGGATCGAACAACACCGCCGTGTAGAAATACGAGAAGAAGATGATCAGGAACAGGTACATCGTCATGTACATGAACGAACCCGGCGCCAGCATGACGATCAGCCGCTGCCACCATTCCCCGAACGGCGCGCGGGCCAGCACCATCGGCAAGACCATCAGCGACTGCGCGAAGATGATCGCGATGACACCCGACGCGTTCAGCTTCAGCGGCAGGTAATGCTGTTGCCGAAAGCCCACGCGCGTGCGCTTCGGCGTCTGCATGGGAATCCGCCGCGTGGCCTCCGTGACGAACACGACGGACATCACCATCAAGAGGAACAGCACCACCAGCAGGAACACGGTGTCCGGCCCCACCTTGGATGGATCGGTGCTGTCTATCGCCGGGTCGAAGCGGTTCACTATCTCCTGCAACGCCACCGGCAGGCGCGACACGATGCCGATCATGATGATCAGCGAGATGCCGTTCCCCAGGCCGAACTCGTCTATCTGCTCCCCCAGCCACATCAGGAAACACGTG
>JAPLOD010000646.1 GCA_026692735.1 Planctomycetota bacterium
TCGGCCTTCCGGCTGGCGTACCGGCCTTACCAGAAGGTCTTCAACGTAGGCTTCCGCGTGGTCTGCCCCGCTACTCCCGACGAGCGCACGACGGTCGAGCCGCGCGGCACGGCCGAACCGCAGGTGTCCGCGGCAAAGGCGGCAGCGCCGGCACAGTAAGGTTCCAGGTTTCATATTTCAGGTTCCTGAACTCCGGCGCGACGGGTGACCCCTTGGGTCGTGCTGGCGCTCGTTAACCTGAAACGTACAACCAGAGACTTGGAACCCGCCGCCGTTACGCCGCGGCGCTGAGCGCTTCGGGCGGCCCTCCGTGCTACTTCTCCGCCGCGGTCACCGTGAGAGCATTCCGTCCGCTCACGCAGAGCCGGTACAGGCGCACATCGCCCGCCTCGGCCGGCAGCGGCGCCTGGCAGGGCAACCGCTGGCCGCGCGTTTGCGCCAGCATCTCGGCCGCGAACTGCGGATCCCATGTTCCGACATCGGCGATTATCTTGCCGCCGCCGCCCGGCGTGTAGCAGATGCCCTCCAGCCGCGCCACGCGCGCCGAGGGCGACTCGTTCTTCAGGTATTCGCCGTGGCCGTGTGTCTGGAGCAGCAGCACCTTGGCGTCTTTGCTTTCTCCCTTCACCACGACGGCGGGCGTGGCCTCGTCCTTGCTGACCGTTGTGAAGTTGGCGCCGATGAAGCACAGTTTGCCTTTGAAGTTCTCGATGAGCACGCCGGGGGCGTCAGCCTTGCGCGGATACGCAATCTGAGCGCCGTGCAGCGTGAAGATACCGGAATCCGTGCAGTTCATGAACCTGGGCTTGGAGCCGCTCTCGTACCAGATGTCGCGCACCAGCAGCCACGCGCCATTCGAGATATCGTAGCTCAGTTCGTTGTCGCTCGTCGCGCCGCTGAGGAAGAACACGCGGCCGTTCGGGCGCGTGTCCATTCCCTCGGCGCCCGCGCCGATCGCCTTCACGCCGACGCGGCTGCCGCTGTGGCCGCTGTCCTGCAGGTACACGTTGCTGCGGGCGAGATGGTCGAACAGGAAGCACGCGTCGCTGTTCCCCGCCCAGACCTGGCGCGTGATGACCCGGCTGTCCGGCGGATCGCCGGCGATGACGATGGCATCGGCCTGCTTGCCGGCGTTGATGCCCATGTCGCGGATGGTGGCGCGGGAGTTGCCGGCGATGCGGATGATCGGCCCAGGACCCTGGCCGGACCACCCGAGGCTCGTGGCGTTCTGCTTTCCGTCGCCGGCCAGTTGCACGTCACAGTGTTCGGGGATGACCAGCGTCTGGTTGATGCCATAGCTCCCCGAGGGCAGGTGGATGACGACGCGCTGGCCGGCCAGCGCCGCGGCCTGCTGAATCGCGGCCTGGATCTTCTGCGCGTTGGCGCCGGGAGGAATCTCGATGACCTGCCGCTGCGGGTGCGGCGCAAAGACCAACGGCGGCGGACTCGGGACCTGCGCCGGCCCGGCCTTGTCGTCAAGGGCATGGAAGCGCTTGCCCGGCACAACGGCTTTGCCCGTCCCAATCGCGAACGTGTTGCCGGCGGAGAGGGCCGCCGTCTGGTCGGCGAACTTCACGACCGCGCCGGGTTTGTCGCTGACGATCGTGTTGTCCAGCAGCATCACGGGGCCGAGGTTGCCGACCTGGATCGCCGTGCCTTTGGCGTCAATGATCGTGTTCGCCTCGATGGTCGTCGGGCAGCCCGCGCCGATGCCGCCCGCAACGAAGAAGGCTTTGGAGCCCGCCGAGTAGTTGCGGCGGAAGGAGAAGTACATCGTGTTGCCGATGGAAATGTCGGCGGTGGTGGAGTTGCGGAAGACGGAGTCGTAGACGTGGAAGTTGCCCGCGGAGAACTGGTTCGTGACGCCAAGGTTGCAGTCCTCGAAGTGGCACTGCCAGAAGAACCAGTCGAGTGAGTTCCAGTTCTGGATGCTCGCCGCGGCCTTCGAACAGCGCTGAAAGCGGCAGCGGATGACCGTCGTTTCCGCGATGCCCGCCTTCATGCCCGCCTCGATACCGAACGCAACGTCTCTTACGATGAGGTCGCTGATCTCGTTCGCCGTCACGAATTCCGGCCCGTGCTGGATCGCCGTCTTCGCTTTGCCCGCGCCGTCGAAGGTGAGCCGGCCCAGGCGCGCGTACCACGGGTTGTACTGGAACATCACGCCGTCTTTCGGGCCGTCCCAGAGGAGGATAGTCTTCTCGGGGTCTTCGCCGTAGATCCCCGCGCCCAGCCCTTCGTTGTGTTTCTCGCGCATCATCTTGATTGTGCTCGTGAGGCGGTACGTGCCGGCCGGAATGTAGAGAACGCTCTTGACGCGCTTCTCCTGATGCAGGTCGTCGAGCGCTTTCTGCAGCGCGGCCGTGTCGTCGGCCTTGCCATCGCCGACCGCGCCGTAGTCCTTCTTCGCATCCGCCCAACTCGCGAACGGGCCGAGGAACTCTTCTTCGTTGGCCGGCGCCAGCGGACGCCCCGCGGCTTTCTTCTCGGCGGGTTGCGGCGCCGGCACGGCGGCTTTTGCGGCGGCCTTCTCTTCCTGGGCCACCGCAACATTCTTCTTAACGATCTCCTGGTACTTCGCGCGGTACGCGTCCGGGTCTGCCTTGAACGCGCTTTCCAGCAGATCCTCGGCTTCCTTGTTCAGGTTCTGTTTCAGGCAGTAGTCGGCCAGTTCGAGGACCGTCTTCGAATCCTTGAGATCAAGCAGTGCCCTCCGGCAGGCGTAGAGGTCGCGAGGCTTGAGGAACGCAAGAGGAATGCGGCGCTCCGTGTCCCCTTCCTTAAGCACGATCTCCTTCGCGCCGATCTCGACAACCGTCCCGCGCACGCTGCCGCCCGGCACTTCCAGCGTGACCGCTTCCGCGCCACGGACTGTCCCCGCAATGGCCAGAGCAGCCAGCACCAGCCAGCCCACAGCGATCGTCCTGGTCATAACGCCCTCCGTCGGAAAAGCCGCTCTCTGAGACTGCTATACCCCGGTGCGAACACGCGACCGGGGGGAAACAGGGCCGTTGAGTTTCCGACTGCCCGGTCCTCACGCAACGGTGTAGTAACCCGGATAGGATGAAGCGAGAGGACTGCGATGTCCAGGATGAAGCTGAACGGATTCCCCAATTGGCGTGCCGCGGCACGTCGCGTTACGTGCGCCGTCGTTACCGCGACGCTGCTGGCCTTCCCCGGCGCATCGCGGGCGGAGGAGCCGGCAAGTGCCGCGCCGCAGAAACGTCCCAACATCGTTGTCATCCTGACTGACGACATGGGATATTCGGACATCGGGTGCTATGGCGGCGAGATCAACACACCAAACCTGGACAAGCTGGCCGCCGGCGGCGTGCGCTTCACGCACTTCTACAACACGGCCCGGTGCTGTCCGACTCGCGCCAGTCTGCTCACGGGCCTCTACCCGCACCAGGCCGCCGTCGGGCACATGGTCGAGAACAAGGGGCTGGATGGGTATCACGGCGACCTGAGCCGCAGTGCGGTGACCATCGCCGAGGTGCTCAACGCCGCCGGCTACGGCACCTATGCCGTCGGCAAGTGGCACGTCACGCCCTACGAGAAGGGCGACAAGCACAACTGGCCGCTGCAGCGTGGGTTTGAGCGCTACTATGGCATCATCGGCGGCGCCGCCAATTACTTCAACCCGAACACGCTCACCCGTGACAACACGCCGATCAAGGCGGACGAGGACCCGGACTACAAGCCGGAACGCTATTACCTTACGGATGCGATCAGCGACCACGCGGTGCGGTTCATCGCCGACCACGTGAAGCAGAAAGCCGGCCAGCCGCTGTTTATGTACGTGGCCTACACGGCGGCACACTGGCCGCTGCACGCGCCCGACAGCGAGATCGCGAAGTACAAGGGCAAGTACGATGACGGCTACGAACCCATTCGCCGCGCACGCTTCGAGCGGCTCAGGCAGATGGGGCTGATCAGTCCGAAGTGGGACCTCAGCCCGCAGGACGGCGATTGGTCAAAGGTGAACAGGAAGGCGTGGGAGGCGCGGTGCATGGAAGTCTACGCCGCGCAAGTGGACCGCATGGACCAGGGCGTCGGCAAGATTGTCGAGGCGCTCACCAAAGCCAATCAGCTCGACAACACGCTGCTCTTCTACCTCCAGGACAACGGCGCTTGCGCGGAAGGGATTGGGCGCGCCAAGAAGGGAGACAATCCGCCGCCCATGCCGGGGCCCGCGGACACGTGGATCGCCTACGGCCAGCCGTGGGCCAACGTCTCCAACACGCCGTTCCGCTACTACAAGCATTTCGTGCATGAGGGCGGCATCTCCACGCCGTTGATCGCGCACTGGCCGGCGGCCATCAAACGCCGCGGCGAACTGGAGCACCAACCGGGACATCTCATTGACATCATTGCGACCTGTGTGGACGTTGCCGGCGCCAAGTATCCGGCGGAGTTTGCTGAGCATAAGATACAGCCGCTGGAGGGCCGCAGCCTCGTGCCGGCATTCGACGGCAAGCCGATCAAGCGCGAGGCCATCTTCTGGGAACATGAAGGTAACCGGGCGTTGCGCGTCGGGGCGTCGAAACTGGTCGCCAAAGGCCCGCAAGGCCCGTGGGAACTGTATGACATGGAAAAGGACCGCACGGAGATGCACGACCTGGCCGCGCAGGATTCTGAGCGTGTCAAAGAGCTGACGGCTCTCTGGGAGAAATGGGCGCAGCGCACACGCGCCACCCCCTGGCCCTGGGGCAAGCCCTACGGCGACGCCAAGGAAGCGAAGAAGAAAGCGAAGCAGAAGGAACAGTAACGGCCCGCGCCCACCCGCCACCACGTCAGAATGCCCAGTCTGATTACTTGCCTGCGGGCGGCTCCCACACGACCGACTTCTCAGCAGTGGGGAAGCTCTCGGGCTTGGGAATCGTGACCTTGCCCGTGGCGGCCCATTCGGTGCCGCGCTGGAGCGTGCAGACGAAGCCGACGCATTTGGTGGACTTATCATCGTGGCCCATGATCGTGTGGAAGACGCGGCCTTTACCGTACGCGATGGTGAAGAGCGCGGGCTCATGCTCGCCCGTGCCGCCCTTGGCTTTGTCGGCGAAAGCCGTCGCCAGCACCGTCATGTTCTCGGCCGGGCCGCGCAGCGTGGAGTATAGTTCGTCGGAGGTGTGCTTCCACTTCTCGGGCAAGCCCGCCATGATCGGATGATCCGCCACGCGCGTGTCAATGCAGTACTCGTGGTTCGCGCCGTGGCCGCCGCCGCCGCCGGGCTTGGTGTCGCGGACAATCTGCCCGTCGCGCCAGCGGATCATCGGCCCGGACTTCTCGTTGCGTCCGCCCCAGCCGCCGAGGCCGATCATCTTGTTGTACTCGGCCCACTGCGGAAAGGAGTTGTCCGCGGCGTGCACGATGACCAGGCCGCCGCCGTTGTTCATGTAGTCCTCGAACGTCTTGCACGTGTCTTTGGGCCACATGTCCCCGTTGTAGTTCGAGACGATGACGGCGTACTTGGCGAAGTCGGGTTTGAACTCCGCCATCTTCGTCTTGTCCTGCGGCGTCGTCGCCACGTCAACGACGAAGCGGCCGCAGGCCTCGAGCGCCTTCTTCAAGAGCGGCGTCGTCGCTTTCCAGTTGTGGTTGTTCTGGCCATCAACGATGAGGGCCTTCAGCGGCTCGCCTTCAGCGCCCACGGCGGCGAAGAACGGGAACAGCGCAACACAAGCCAGGCAGAACACTCGACGCATGGGTCTCTCCTCTGCAATGACGGCCAAGCGTGGATTCTATGGACGGCATGGGCATCTACAAGGACGTAACACCGATTACAGCGCACGATCCGGCGGCAAGGTGTATTCATGGCGGGAGGTGAACCCATGAACAAGATGCTGACCGCGGTCCTCTTGCCGACGCTGCTCTGCGTCCCCACCTGGGGCGCCGTGGACGCCTTCAAGGTGACCACGGACAAGACGGTGGACGCCAGTTCGCTGGAGACGCTCGTCCAGGACGTCTTCCGGCTTTCGGGCGCGAAGACCAACGACGAAAAAGGCATCGCGATCTACAACTATCTGCACGCTGCGATCTTCCACCGCTCCTACCCGAACGAGAAGGCGCCGCAGAGCGTCGGGCCGCTCAAGGTGCTCAACGTCTACGGCTGGGGACTCTGCGGCGGGCAGCACACGGTGCTCAAGGCGCTCTTCGAAACCGCGGGCTGGCAGGTCAGGTATCGCGGCTGGCAGGGCCACACCACCATCGAAACGCAATACGACGGCAAGTGGCACTACTACGACGTCTTCCTGAAGTGCTACTACTGGAACAAGGACAAGAGTTCCGTGGCAGGGCAGGACGACATCAACGCCGATGCCTCGATCGTCATGGATGGGCCCAAGGACGACCGCGTGCCGAAGGACAGCTACCTCTGCTGCGGCGATGAAGCCAAGGGCGTCGTCTCCGGCTGCAAAGGCTCCAAGCCTCAGGGCATTTCAAAGCACGAAGACGGCTGGGCCTCCGTCACCGGCCGCGACAAGGGCTCCAGCCCGCTGCTGACCTTGAGTTCGGGCGGCGCCGTGAAACTCGAATGGAAAAACGAACCCAAGATGATGGTTGCCGATCCGCAGGATTCGGGCAACCACACCTGCGGCAACAAGGACTTCCGCAACAACCCCGTGCTCGGCCCGATCCTCGAGCACTACGGCCCGCGCATGTACGCCAACGGCACGTTCTCCTATGCGCCCGACTTCTCGAAGGCCGCCGATGTGGCGGACATCGAGCTGACCAAGGCCAAGGCCACCGGCGGCAAGCTTGTTGCCGAAGGCCAGGGCACGGCGATCTTCAAGGCGAACCTGCCGTACCCTTACGCCGCCGCGAAGCTCGACGCGGCCTTCGATGGCGGCGACGGAAAGCTGTTCGTCTCCGTGGACGCCGGCAAGACCTGGCAGCCGGCGCAGGCCGGCGACATTTCGACGCTCGTCCGGCAGAAGTACGATGTCTGGATCAAGGCCGAGTTTCCGGGCAGCCTCGCCAAGCTCGCCCTGCAAGCCACCATCGAGCACAACCGCGGCGCGCAGCCGTACCTGCTCAACGGCAAGAACACCATCACCGTCTCGGCCAAAGACAACAAGCTGCCCGCCGACAGCGTCCTGACCGTAACCTACGCCTACCAGGAGGCCACGGCGCCGGCCAAGCGCAATCAGTACAACGGGGCCGGCATCACCTACGGCGAGACCAAGGTCGTCAAGAAAGAGGTGACGCAACTGCCGTTCACGTTCGATATTGATGCCGGCGGCAACACGCCTCCGAAGATGCTGTACATCGAGCGCGCCTTGAGCGGCAAGTGAGAGCAGTGGCACGGGCGTCCTCGCCCGTGGCGGCGGAGAGCCACGAACGAGACGTTCGTGGTACCACGGGCGTCCTCGCCCGTGGCGGCGGCGCGTTGATGCGGAGCACGTGGCGCGATCGTCATCTCCTCAGTCCGAAGACCTGACCCCGCGACCCAATCCAAAATCCAAAATCCAAAATCCGAAATCCGAAATGCCGTCACCCTTTGACCGCGCCCTCCGTCATCCCCTTGATGAAGAGCTTCATCGAGAAGATGAAGAGGATGATGACCGGGATGCTGGCGATCGCGAAACCCGCCATCAGCGGCCCGACCTCCTTCACGTAGGAACCGTTCAGGCGCTGCAGTTGCACCATGATCGGGTAGCGGATCTCGTCGCGCATCACGATCAGCGGCAGGATGAAGTCGTTCCACTGGCTGATGAACAGCATCACGCCGACGGTCCCGAGGATGGTCCCCGACAGCGGCAGGACAATGGTCTTGAGCTGCTGGAAATGGCTCGCGCCGTCTATCTCCGCCGCCTCGAACAGGTCCTGCGGTATGTCCGCCACGAAGTTGCGCAGCACGAAGATGCTGAAGACCTGCCCCGCCGCCGTGCCGGCCAGGATCAGGGCCGAGAGCGTGTTCACCAGGTTGAGGTCGCTTAGCAGACGGAACAGCGGCACCAGGTTCGCCACCGTCGGCATCATCATCAGGATCAGCAGCGCGTTCCAGAAGAAGCCCGACATCGGCATGCGGACGCGCGCGAAGAAGTATGCGCCGCTCAGCGCGAACACCAGCGTGCACAGCGTCGTGCAGATCGAAAGGTAAATGCTGTTGGCCACCCCGGTGGAAACCGTGGACCACGCGAAACTCCAGTTCTCAAAATGCAGCGGCAGCGTGAGCACCGCGGGCGCTGCGCACGCCAGCACGGTCCAGACAACAACATGCTTGCCGGACCGCAGGCAGAAGGTCCCCGCCGCCTCACATGCGCGGTGCAGCGGCGTCGCGCGCCGCTCCCTGGCCAGCCGCATCCGCCGCTCGCGGTCCGCCGCCGCGGCATCGCCGCGCCCGCCCCCGCCGAAGAGCCGGCGCAACCGCGAGCCGACCGGGCCGTAGGGGAAGGCGAGGAGCAGGATGATGGCGGCAAGCACCGTCAGCGTCCCGAAGTAGAGCAGGACCAGTCCCACCGCGCCGGCGCCCGCGCGCAGGACAACCCTCTGCCACGCGGCAAGCTCATCCCAGTCCAGGAACAGCGTGCTGACCTTCTGCAGGGACATCACGATGATGGTCAGCACGATGCCGATGGCGCACGCGTAGCCCATCTGGTTGTCCATGAAGGCCTTGCGCAGCATGAACAGCGCAGGCACAGCCACCACGCCGCCAGGCCCGCCATTCATGTCCGCCAGGACCAGCACCGTGGCCGCGTCCTTGATCGTGTCAATGATGGTGAAGACCAGCATGAGGTAGATCGAGCCGGTGATGAGGGGCAGCTCGATGCGCGTGAACTTCGTCCACCAGCTCACACCGTCAATGGCCGCCGCCTCGTAGACATCCTTGCTGATATTCTGCAGCTTGGCCAGGTGCGTCAGCACGGCGAACGAGCCGACCCAGGGGAATCCCCAGACGATGATGGCGGTCAGCATCAGCTTCGGATCGCCCAGCCAGTTCGGCGGCGCCCCCGGCGTGAACACGCCCTGGTAATGCCCCTCCACGACCGTGCCCCACTGGAGCGTGCGGTCAAGCCAGCACAGCAGGTCGTGCAGGCCGGTCGCGTATAGGAGCTGGTTCAGGTAGCCCGTGGACGCCTCAAAGAAGAACGTGCGCCAGATCATGGCGACGATCAGCCCCGGCAGAACCATGGGAATCACGAACAGGCAGCGGTAGAAGAACTGCACTCTCTCGCTGCGGCAGCGGTGAATGCACACCGCCACCAGCAGCGGCGGGAGCATCTTGAGGATGTTCCATGCGCCGAGGATGAAGGCCACCTTGAACGAGTTCCAGAATTCGGCCGAGTGCAGCAGATCGGTGAAGTTGTCGAGGCCCACGTATTCCGCGATGTCCGCGCCGTTCCAGCGGAAGAAGCTGTGGAAGATGCCGCTGGCGGCCGGGTAATACTGGAGCAGCCCGATCAGCAGGAGCGTGGGGATGATGAAGAGATACACTTCCCAGTGATGGCGGAGCTGCGAGAGCTTGATCTTCTTTGGCACCATGGCCGTCAGTCCGCCCTAACCCGGATAATTCACCGCGGAGGCCCAAAGACGCAGAGCGAAATGCAAAATGCAGACTTCAGAATGAAAAATGACACCAGCCAATTTTGCATTTTGCATTTTGCATTTTTCATTCTGTATGCAGCCGCTCCCTGATCTTCGCCAGCACCTCGGGACTGTACTCGTACGGCGCCGTCGTCCGCGACGCGGGGCCGTCTGCCACGAGGCGGACTTTGCGGTTCTGGTTGATCTCGGCCAGAACCTGCCGCGCCGCGATCATGGCGCGGTAGCGGCGTTGCGCTGCAGGTCGCGGCGCCAGTCGCGCTCGCGCTCCTCGAAATCCACCTGCCCGCGCTGCTTGTAGAACGGCGCGAATTGCGCGACGAAGTCCTCGTACGATATCTGGTGCGACTGGTAGAGCGTATAGAGCTGTTGGTAGCGGCTGCGCGTTTCTCCGCCAAGACCGAGGACGCTCAAGGCGCTGTACACCCCTTCCAGGCGCGGCGCGAAGGCGTCGTAGAACGGCTCCATGCTCGCGCCCACGGTGATCGGGATCCATCCCATGACGCGGTTGAGTTCCTCGTTCTGCTTCCGGCCGGCCATGAAGAACAGGAAGTCCAGCGCGACGTCCTGGTGCGGCGACGTGCGCGTGATGCCGACGGGGAAGCCTCCCTCGGGCATGCCTTCGTAACACGGCCCCGCCACCACCGCGCCGTAGGCGGGATCGTCGGAGCGGGGCATCGGAAAGTCCATCACCCCGATCTCGAACGTGCCGTCGGCCTGCGCGATCAGGCTGCGCGCGTCCCAGGTCCCGGTGCTCAGGAACACGCCGCGCTGCTGCGCGAACTGGAAGACCGAATCGTCGCGCGCCAGACCCGTGAAGCCGAGGGGGAAATACGCGGTCACCTCCCACGTGATCTGATACCGCGCCTTGTACGCCGGATGCTGGAAGTCTATCAGGCCCGTCTTGAAGGCCGCATAGACTTCCTCCGCGCTGGCGAAACCGTCGCGGTCGAAGTCCACTTTCCGCAGCGCGGTGTAGCTGAGGGGGTCGAACATCTGCGATTCCCAGGCCCACATGCTGTCATTGGCCGCGCAGATGGGGATGTAGTTCCGGCCCTGCGCGTCCTGCTGACTCTTGATCTTCTCGCACACCGCCAGGAACTCGCGGTAGTCCTGCGGCGGCTCGGTCTTGCCGGTCAGCCGCCGGTAGAGGTCCTTGTTGTAGAAGATACGCACACCGAACAGCGACAGGGGGATGTGCATGTAGTCCTGCAGTTCCTGAATGTACGAGCCGCGCATGCCGTCCTTG
The DNA here is from genome assembly GCA_026692735.1 of Planctomycetota bacterium. Taxonomy (GTDB): domain Bacteria; phylum Planctomycetota; class SZUA-567; order H5-PLA8; family H5-PLA8; genus JAPLOD01. The sequence goes on from JAPLOD010000646.1 coordinate 10,793, forward strand.
TAGGTGCGGCGCAGCGGCACGTTCTCCAGGTCGGTCCCCTTGTTGTACGGGTTCAGGCGGCTGACGCAGGGCGTCATGGGCACGAAGTAGCGGCTGTAGTACGAGATCATAACGTCGTGCGGGAGCTTCGACGAATCCGGGATCTCAACCATGTCCGGTGCCGTGCCGCCCAGCAGATTGGTGGTCAGCCACGTGCCGTAGGCGCTCTCGGGGATGATGTTCTGGACGACGCGGACGTCGGGATGCAGCTCCTGATACCGCCGGGCCATCAGGTCGAGCGCATCCTTGACGCCCGTCTCCAGTTGCCAGTGGGAGATGTGCAGCGTGATCGTGCCGGGCGGCGATTCCTGCCGGCGCGCCGTGACGATCGTGACGGCCGACCAGACGAAGGCGCCGGCCAGGACGAAGAACGGGAAATAGCGGCTGACGGATCGCGGCGCAGCCGCCCGTTCCCGCACCGACAGCCGCGGTTTGCGGACCATCCAGGAGCGCAGGCGCTCGTTCATGGCTGCGCCCCTCCGCGCCCCGCTCCGGGCGCCCACGTAGGGGCGCCCCTACGTGGGCGCCCAACGCCGGCCGTCTCCGCTCGTATCTTCGCCTCGAGATCGTCCATGCGCTTCAGCGCCGCCTTGGCGCCGTAACAGCGGATGTCGGTGGGGTATTCGG
>JAPLOD010000647.1 GCA_026692735.1 Planctomycetota bacterium
CGCCTACGCGGCCTGCACGGTCTGTTCGCCCACGCGCGCCGCGATCATGACGGGCAAGTACCCCGCGCGCCTGCACCTCACCGACTGGATTCCCGGCCACCCCAAGCCGAAGGCCAGGCTCAAGATTCCCGACTGGACGCAAACCCTGACGCATGACAACGAGACCATTGCCGGGGCGCTCAAGCGGCACGGCTACGTGTCGGCGAGCATCGGGAAATGGCACCTCGGGAAGGATTTCCCGGACAAGCACGGCTTCGACCTGAACGTCGCCGGCTGCCAGGCCGGCCAGCCGCCGAGCTACTTTTCGCCGTACCGCATCCCGACGCTGCAGGACGGCCCGCCTGGCGAGTATCTCACCGACCGCGAAACCGACGAGGCGTGCAAGTTCGTCGAGGCCAACCGCGACAAGCCGTTCTTCCTGTACCTGCCGCATTACTGCGTCCACACGCCGCTGCAGGCCAAGAAGGACATGATCGCCGCGTACAAGGAAACAGTGACGCCCGGCCTGCGGCACAAGAACGCGACCTATGCGGCGATGATCCAGAGCCTCGACGAAAGCGTCGGCCGCGTCGCCGCCAAGCTCGAAGAACTCAAGCTCACCGACCGCACCATCGTCATCTTCACGTCCGACAACGGCGGCCTGCTCAGCTCCACAACGAACGCGCCGCTGCGCGCCGGCAAGGGTTCGAGCTACGAAGGCGGCGTGCGCGTGCCGCTCATCGTGAAGTGGCCCGGCGTGGTTCAGCCGGGCGGCCTCTGCGAAGAACCCGTCATCAGCGTGGACTTCCATCCCACGATCCTGGACATCGTCGGCGCCAGGGATGACCTGAAGAACAAGACCTTCGACGGCTGTAGCATCGCGCCGGTGCTGCGCGATGCCAAGGCCAGGCTCGACCGCGAGGCGATCTTCTGGCACTACCCGCACTACCACCCCGGCGGCGCGACGCCCTATAGCGCCGTGCGGGCGCGCGAGTGGAAGCTGGTGGAGTTCTTCGAGGACAATCGCGTGGAGCTGTACAACCTGAAGGACGACATCGGCGAGAAGAAGGACCTCGCCGCCGCCATGCCCGACAAAGCCACGGAACTCCGCAAGCGCCTCGCCGACTGGCGCCAGGCCTTGAGCGCCCAGTTGCCCACGCCCAATCCCGACTACGACCCCGCCCCAAAGCCGGAACCCAAGCGCAAGAAAGCGACGGGCGAGCTGTCGCCGGCGGAAGTCGAGACGGCAAGCATTCTGGACGATGAACAGCCGTCGCTGTGGTGGCCGGAATGACCAGTCTCACGAGACTTGGCGGCGTTGTCTGCGTCGTGTACGTTGTATAATAGACAGGTACAAGGGGAAGATTCCTATGAGCACGGCGGTTTCCATTCGGTTGCCCGACGCACTGACGCGAAAGCTTAACCACATCGCGCGCGAGACTGAGCGCTCACGCTCGTTCCATATTCAGCAGGCGCTGGAGTCCTACCTTGCGGACCAGGCCGACGTGCGGACTGCCTTGGACCGGCTGCGTGACCCGCGCGATCCGGTCGTGCGCACCATCCTCCGGCGGAAAGTCCACAAGCGCTGATCGAAAGGCGCGACACGCGCGGTACGGGCTTCGGTTCCGTTCAATCCAAAATCGAAAATCCAAAATCTAAAATCACCTCAGTCCCCGCGCCTTGAACCACTCCAGGCACTTGGCCTGCCACTGCGCCCACAGCTCGCCTTTCCCGCAGCCAAGCCCGTGAGCGCCCGTGGGCAGTTCGAGGAATTCCGCCGGCACGTTGTGCGCCTTCAGCGCCGCAAGGAACATCGCGCTGTGCTCCACCGGAACCATCTGGTCCGTCTTCGCGTGCACCAGGAACGCCGGCGGCGTCTTGTCAGTCACCTGTTTCTCATTCGATAGCAGTTCCATATCGGCCGCGCTGGGCGTCTTGCCCATCAGGTTCTCCCTGCAGCCGGCATGGCCCTTCTCGCCCATCGTGATCACCGGGTACACCAGCACCATGAAGTCCGGCCGGCAACTCACCTGGTCAACGGGATCGGCCGCCTTCGGATCGCCGTCGTCAAAGTGCGTGCCCACCGTCGCAGCCAGATGCCCGCCCGCCGAAAAGCCCATGATGCCGATGCGTTTCGGGT
>JAPLOD010000648.1 GCA_026692735.1 Planctomycetota bacterium
GTGGTAGGCGTTGTGGAGATGGATGGCATAATCGGTGCCGGTGCCCAGCAGGATGCAGGCGAAGGCCCCGCCCAGGATGCTGACGCTGCCCTTCGTCAACCCGGCCACGGCGAGCGTCCAGAGGATCACGACGGCCGTGCCCCAGGTCACATCCCAGGCCAGCAGCACCTGGCGGAAGACGATCAGGAACAGGAGGAGGACGCCGATGAAGGACGCGGCGGTATTGCCCACCAGGTCGTACTTGAGGCTCATCTCATTTTCCACGGAGACGGCCGGCATGCCGGTGAAGCCGACTCTCAGCGTGCCCGGCGTTTCGCCTTCCGCGAGCTGCGCGTAGACGTCGCCTTTCAGAGCGGTCGTGAGAACGGGCTTGGTCGCGCGGAACGCGGCGATGGCGCGGTTCTCGGCGCGCTGCACGGCGGCCATGAGCGCGCGGTTGAAATCCAGCCGCGAGGCCGGCAAGACGGCGCGCCCCAGCACGACCAGCGTGGTGCCGTCCTGGGAGAGGAAGAAGCCGTCGGGGTCCTTGCTGGCGAGGGCTTCGCGCCGGCCGGCCAGGCGTTTGCGGAGGGCATCGTTGGCCATCTGCGCGATGCCCAGGGGATCCTCCTGCAGGCGGAGTTTCTCGGCGGAGTTGGGCGGGAGGTCCTCGAGGGTAGCGGCCACGCTCTCCATCGCGGCTTTCAGGGCTTCGGGTTCGAAGAGCGCTTTCAGCGTGGCGACATGGCCGGGCGTGAGGACCAGGTAGGGACGGTCCTTGACCATCTTGCGGAGGGCCTGTTCGATGCCCTGGCCGGTGCGGCATTCGACCTGCCGGAGCCAGGGCGCAGCGGCCGGCAGTTCCCGGCGGAGTTCCCTGGCGAGGCCCTCGCGGTCCTCGCGCAGCGTGCCGACTTTGGCCAGTTCCGCAGCGAGCAGGAGGCCGAAGGCCTTGAGCTCTTTGACCTGCTCGGACGCCGGCCGATCGGGGATTGAGGCGACGGCCGCCAGGATGTCGCCGCCGAAGTCTTCGCTCAGCTCCCGCATCAGGCGGAAGCGCGGCAGCTTGTCCGAGGCTTGGTTGAAGAGGTTGACGTCGAGGTGCGTGACCGCGCGCCAGGCCGGCGGCAGGGAAATAAGCGTGACGGCGAGGGTGATGCCCAGGATGCGCCAGCGGTGGCGCGCGGCGTAGGCGCCCCAGTCACCCAGTATGCGTTCAAGCCAGCCGAGGTGCTCCAAAGGATAACCCGTCGTCAGAGGCCAGGAGTCAGAAGAACATCAGAACGCCAACCGCGTCACTCCCACAGACTCCCGCTGCGTTTCAGGGCTGGACCGAGGTCGAGGACTTTGGTGTTCTCGGGCTGCGGGACCTCGAACTTGTCCGGCGCAATCGGCAAGTTGAAGGCGATCTCCGCGACGTCCATCACCAGCCTGAAGGGCACGTTATGGGGGCAAAGGATGATGCGGCCGGGGTACGGGGTCGTGCTGGAGTCTTTCGGCGGCGGATAACCGACCAGGATCGGCTCCGCCTCGGCACTGGGGAAATGGTAGTCGGCATAGCAGATGGCGCCGAGTTCCCGGCCATAGCGGTCATTGACCTCCATCTTCTCGACGGCGGCTGCCTCCGGCGCGATGCTCAGGCGCCGCGAACGCCTGCGGATGAAACTGGGCTTTTCGATGACGCTGATCATCTCCCGTCCGTTGCCGTAGATGATGCGCCGTTCGACGGCATTGGGGGTCCAGGCGCGGGGGAAGAAGAGATCGCGGGCGCCGCCGGCGTGGGCCAGGAGCGAGAGCTGGGACTGGTTGTTCATCAAGTCCGCGACCTTACCGCGGTAGTAGCGGTCCTTGCGGGCAACGTAGACTTCGACGATGTCGCCGTGGCGGCCCATGTCGAGGACGAGATGGTTGGAGGGCGCCGTGATGCGCAGGCGCATGTTGCCGTCCTTGTCGCCCAGATAAGCGCCGAGAAGCGGATGCTCCTTGTTCTTGTCGGTATCAAGTAAGGTGACGTTCAGCCGCACGGCGACGGAATCCACGGAGGCGTACCGCTCGTCGAGCTCCTCGACCACGGACATCAGCGTGCCGCGCTTGATCGGGGTGCCGTCGCGGTGATAGACCGCCTCGTTCATGCGGCAGCCGGAGAGGCCGACGACGAGAAGCGCCGGCAGAAGGATTCTCGATATTCGAGCTGCAGTCTTTGGTTCTGCTTCGTGCATCGCGGCTCTTGGCTCTTAGCTCTTGGTTGCTGTCCACCGGCCCCGGACTGAAAGGCGATCCCGGTCCATCGGCTCATCAGTGCCGACAGCCGGCAGCATACTGCTCAAGCCAGGTGGACGCCCCCACAGACCGGACAACCGGGCACCTTTGTACGCCTACCGTGCGGTCCAAACAAGTGTCAGTCGGCACCTGAGAAAAGGACTCCACCGGGGCACGTAACTTCATACATTATCGGCCGAAGAGGAGTGGGGCTTTGGCGCAAAGGACAGGAAGGGAGAGTGTGGCATCAGCGCCCGAGGGCCAGCACCAACAGGCCGATCACGATCCTGTACCACCCCCAGGCGGAAAGGCCGTGGCGTTTCTCCAAGAGCTTCATGAACAGCGCGACAACGGCCCACGCGGTGAAGAAGGACGTCAGGCTGCCCACGAGCAGGAGCGGACCGTCGGCGTGCCAGTCAACGCGCTTAAACTCGCTGAGCAGCTTGTAGCCGCAGGCCGCGCCCATGGTCGGGAGCGCGAGGAAAAAGGAGAACTCAGCCGCCGCCGTGCGATTCAGGCCCATCAGGCGGCCGCTCACGATCGCGGCACCTGAACGGGATATGCCGGGAATGAGCGCGAGGCACTGGCAGACGCCGATGCTCAGCGCCGTGGCCAGCGGCACGTCTTCGGCCTTGCCGACCGCGGGCTGCATGGCGATGCGTTCAAACAGGACCAGGATCACGCCGCCGGCGATCAACGCAATCGGCACCACGAAGGCGCACTCCCGAAGCCGTTCCGCCTGCTCGTGGACCAGCAAGCCGGCGATACCAATGGGCACGAAGCCGATGGCCAGGCCCAGCCAGAAGCGCCGCATGCCGGGCCGTTCCCGCGCCGCGCAGGCCGCGCCCCAGAGCCGTTTTCGGAAGAGGATGACGATGGCCAGAATGGCGGGGAACTGGATGACGAGATCGAAGAGCGCGTTGAGCCTGGGGGCATCGTGCTCGTTGGCGGTGAGGGGGAGGAGCTTCTCGACGAGGATCAGATGTCCGGTGGAGGAGATCGGAAGGAATTCGGTGAAGCCCTCGATGATCCCTTTCATGGCGGCGTTAAGAAGGTAGGACATCGCGGCTCGTGGCTCGTGGTGATGGTCTGCTGTGCACTGCGCGCCGAGGACCGGCGCCGAAACTTTGGCTACATCTTGGATTTTTCCATAACCGCGGCGGCGGCTTCCTTGATCTCGACGTTCACCATGCCCATGTTGACGTCGCGGTTGAGGAGGACCAGGAGGACGGCCTGGCCGGCGTCCACCACCGCGATCTTGCCTTCACTGCCGGTGATGACGAAGCGGCCGAATCTGCCCAGGTGGATGCGCTTCAGGGCGCCTTCGAGCGCGGCGAGGATGGTGGAGGTCACCGCGCCGATGCCCGTCTCGTCGGCTTCGATTGACAGGTCGCTGGCCGCGACGATGCCGTCCCGGTTCACGACCATGCAGCCGCGGATGCCGTGGGTCTTGTTCAGCTTGGCCAGGATGTTCCGCACGCTTGCCGCTCCCGATGGGCGGGACACTCTTGTCCCGCCGTAGTCCGGCCGCCAACGAGAGGCGGGGGTAAGAGTCCCGCCCACCACTGCGTTGCGCCCAGCACTCCCACCTACTTCTGCTGCACCGCCACCAAGGCGAAGTCGCGGATGGTCTTCTCCAGCATGCCCATCTTCACATCGGGCCGCGCGAAGACGGCGAGGATCATCTCCTCGAGCTGCACGATATGGATGTTTCCGCTCTCGCCCTCGATCAGGCCTTCCTCGAACTGCCCCACGCTGAGCTTCACCGCGTTGCCGCTGGTCGTACGGTAGATGTTGGTGATGAGGGCGCCGACGAGGCTTTCATCGAGCGACTGGTCGAGGTCGGCGGCGACCACGAGGCCGTACTGATCCACGAGGACGGCGCCGGTCACGCCGCTCACCGCGCGCAGGTTGGCCATGCCGTCGTTGAGGGCCTTGTCGCGCTGCGAGCCGGCGGAAATCCGCTGGATGGTGGTCTTGACCTGCCGTGCTCCATCGGCGCCGCGCTGCTGGACGAGGGTGCGGCCGGTGCGCTGGATGCCAGCGCCTACGGCGGCCTGCCTGCCCGAGAGCGGCTGGCCGGCGGCCTCTTTGGTCTTCTTGAGGAGCTCGAGGATCGCCTCATCGCCAGGCGCGAAGTAGAGGATCGCCTCCAACTGCTGAGCGGCATCCGCGGGACGGCCGAGCTGCATGTAGACCTGGGCCAGGAGGCGCAGGGCCTGGTAGTTGTACCTGTCGAGCTCGACGGATTTTTCGAGCTGGGCGGCGGCTTCCTGCCACTGCTTCTTCTCGACGTAGATCTGGCCGAGGACGAGGTAGGTGCCGCCGTACTTGGGGAAGGCCTTGATGCCTTTCTGGCAGGTGGCGGAGGTCATCTCGAGCTCGCCGTCGGCCTTGTAGACCTCGGCCAAGCGGGCATAGAGAATGGGATTGGGGTGCGTCTGAATCCTGTCAATGAGGCGGCGCTTTTCGTTTTCGCGCTCGACCTTTTCGGCCTCAGCCTGGCGGCGGGTGATCTCGGGCGCACTGGGGAAACGCGCGGCGCCCATCTTCAAGACCTGGGCGGCCTTCTGCGTGTTGCCGGCTTCGCGATGCGCATCAGCCAACTGCAGGTACAGCGCCGGCGTGGGACGGTGCTGCAATTGCTGTTCGAGTGAACGTATCCGGCTGTTCGAGCGCCACTGGTGGATAAAATCGAGGAAACCCATAGGTCTTTGTTTCCCAGAAGACCGCCCCGGCACTTTCGGCCGGGAACGCAACGTCTCACCCGCTCCGTCGCCAAAACAGAACGGCGTGGCGGAAAGACCGGCCGTAACCGCTCCGCAGCGTCTTGCTTTCTTAGTCCGTTGCGAACGGCAAGTCAAGCAGTTTCGGCGGGGGATTTGGCAGGGGCGGCGCCCGCCTGCCGGAGCGAGGCGCTCCGGCTACCGCACGGCCCCGACAGCGCTTCGCTGCCGCTTGCGCAGGGGATGCAGGCGGGCATGTGTCCCTATGCGGGCTGCGGGGTGGGAGAAGAGCCTCCGAGGGAGGGACCCACTTCCGGCTGCGAGGGTGTGACCTGCGTGGGGAGCCCACGAGGCACGACCCGCTTGGCCGGCGTCCTTTTCTCGAGCGAGCCCTTCTTGATCAGCGTGTCGAGCTCCTCGCCGTTGATGACCTCGTGCTCCATCAAGGCCTTGGCGATGATCTCGATTTCGCGGCGGTGCTGCTGCAGGAACTCCTCGGCCTCGCGGTAGCACTGGTCCACGATGCGGCGCACTTCCTCGTCAATCTGGATGGCGGTAGCGTCCGAATGGACCTGGCGGTGGCCGAGCTCCCGGCCAAGGAAGACCGACTCGTCGTCTTCGGCGTACTTGATCGGCCCGACGCGCTCCGACATGCCCCATTCGCAGACCATCTTGCGGACGACCAAGGTCGCCTGTTCGATGTCGCTCTTGGCGCCAGTGGTGATATCGCCCGTGAACATCTGCTCGGCGATACGCCCCGCGTAGGCGATCTTGACGCGGCCGAGCAACTGCTTGCGGCTGTGCCCGTAGACGTCCTTCTGCGGGGGCGAGATGGTGACGCCGAGGTAGGGCCCGCGCGGGATGATGCTCACCTTCGTGGGCTTGTCGCACTCCGGCAGGTAGTAGCTCAGCAAGGCGTGGCCGGTCTCATGGTAGGCGGTGACCCACCGTTCGGCCTCGTCCATGACGCGGCTCTTCTTCTCGCGGCCCCAGGCGACTTTGTCACGCGCCTCGTC
>JAPLOD010000649.1 GCA_026692735.1 Planctomycetota bacterium
ACAGGCCGCAGCGGCCCTCTTTGGTCATGGTGACGTGGCAGGCGTCCACGCCCTGTTCGCGCACCTTGCCGAGCAGCAGGCGGCCGAGCGCGTTATCCGGCAGGCGGCTGACCCACGCCGATCTGAACCCCAGCCGCGAAACGCCCACGGCGACGTTCAACTCTCCGCCGCCGACAGTAACGTTGAACGCCTGCGCCTGCTCCGTGCGCAGATCGCCCTGCGGCACAAACCGCAGCATAGCTTCACCGAACGTGACGACATCGTGTGGCATGGAGTGCTCCTTCGACAGAGACGGTGTTTCCTTGCGTGAGCGTGAGGTTAGAATTCAAAACGCAAAATGAAAATGCAAAATGGATGAGGCCCTACTTCTTCTCGCTGTTCTTCTCGCGATACTCCCGCACTTTCTTCGCGAAGTCGGGGTACTTCTTCTCGATCTCGGCGATCTTCTCCGATGAACCAACCTGCACGCAGACCATCTGGTCGCCCGGCGCAATCGTCCAGTCAAGCTTCGCTTCCTTCAGCAACCGGTCGAAAACAACCCACACCGGTACACCCACAAACTTGAGCGTGACCTTCTGCTTCGCGCTCCGCGGTTCACCGGGCGGCTTCCTGCTCTCCGGTTCGGGAAGAAGCTCAATATTTACTTTGGTCAGGGAATTCACGAAGTTCATGGCCTCTTCCAGCGGTTCGTTTGTCAGCTCGAGACTGACACGCCGCTCAAGCGCCTTGAAGTAATCGTCCAAGACGCCAATGCTCTTCCTCCAGTCTTTGTCATCGCGGGCCGCGCCGTCGGCGGCGAAGAAAGAAGAGGCGCACAGGAGCAGGGCCGCAGTGATAAACGCTCTCATCATCCCACCTCCGCCGCGATCTCTACCATGGACTCATATTCCTGCGGCTCAATGGCGTCGTCCTTGTCCTCTTTGCAGTCCTCCAGATCCTTGGGCGTGGGCTTCCGCGCCGGGACTGTAGCCGCCAGCAGAACAGGGTCGAGAGGCACCTTCTCTTTTGTTTTCTTCGTCTTTGTTCTCATGCGTTTAGTTTACCACCCGGGCATCAGCGCGGCAAGGGGTGCGATCTTCTTTGGCCAGCACTCCGGGGCCAACCCATAATCCAAGCCATCAGCGCTTCGCTTCCTGGAAGTCCGCCGCGACGGCTTTCAGCAGCCGTTTGATGTTACGAGTCTTCTCCAAGTCCGTGATCTGGCCGCCGCCGATCTCGGAGATGTAAAACACGTCCGAGACGACGCCCTGGTTGGTGGCAATCTTGGCGAAGTGAATGTCGCAGCTCAGGTCGCCGAGCGCACGGCTCAGGCCATACAGCAACCCGACGCGGTCGCCGCAGATCACGTCCACGACGGTGAAGTGGTCGGAGAGCTTGTTGTCAACGCGGACGTCGGGCTCGATATGCAGCACAATGGGCGGCGTGTGAGGGATACGGCGCCGCGCGACCTCGATCTTCTTCTCAAAATCGCCTTTGCCCGCCAGAGTGTCTTCGACGCCGGCCGCCAGCCGGCTCCAGAAACCACGCTCGGTCGCCTCCGGCCCCGGCGCCACACGGAAGTGATCGAGGATGATGCCGTCAGCGCGCGTGTAGGCGATGGCCGAAATGATGCTCACCCCATACCCCAGGAACGCGCCGCAGATCTGGGAGAAGCGCCGCGGCCTGTCGGTCGAGACGACCCATACGTCCGCCAGATCGCCGGGTTCGTGCACGGCGACGGCGGCCTCCCTGTTGCCGGCGCGCATCCGCTTGAGCGTTTCCAGATGCAGGACGGCTTCACCCACGCTGACCTCGACAAGGTAGCGCGGGGGCACGCGGCGGCAGTGTTCGAGCGCGAGCGCCCGGTCGTTGTCGTCCTTGGCCCACGCCAGCAGGCCGGCTTCCAGCGCGGCGGAGTCGTCGGCGCCGGCGGCAACAGCGGCTTCGCCGGCGGGCGACGGCAAGTGGGCCAGGATGCCCTGGTACAGTTCCGTCAGCAGCTCATCCTTCCAGGCCGGGAACGAACCGCGGCCCACCGAGACCGCATCGCAGTAGCTGAGCAGATAGAGCAGATCGAGGCGTTCCCTGGTGCCGGTTTTGGCGGCGAGGTCCCGGAGCAGGCCGCCTTCGCGCAGATCGCGGCGCTGGCTGACCTTGGACAGCGTGAGGTGCTCTTCGACCAGGAAAATCAGCGTGCGCACGTCGGCGCCGCTGAGGCCCAGGCGTTCGCCGAGGCCCGGCACCATCAGCGCCCCGCGCTCGCTGTGCCGCGAGGCGCCGCGCGACTTGCCCAGATCGTGCAGCAGACACGCCAGGCGCAGGACAACCGGCCGCGGCAGGCGTTCCAGAATCTGCTGGCGCAGCCGGTCGGCGGGATCGTCGGAACGATAGAGCCTGTCCACGGCCTCGACGACCAGCAGCGTGTGCTCGTCCACCGCATAGTCATGGTACACATCGCTGATCGCCAGCCCTTCGATCTCGCCGAACTCCGGCAGGTAGCTGCCCAGCAGGCCGATGTCGCGCATCTCGCGCAACGCCAGCCCCACGTTGTCCCGCAGGCGCAGCAGCGCCCCGAGATGGAGGCTGGCGGCAGGGTGGTCGCGCCAGGCATCGGTCATCTCGGGCACGCGCGCGCCAATGGCCGCGGCCACGTCCAGACTGACGCTGATGCCCAGCCGCGCGGCATGCAGGTACGCGCGCAAGGCCGGCTCCGGCCAGTGCGCACCGGCGAAGACGCCCTCGTGCGCCGCGTACAGATAATCGCCGACGCGCATGAAGTCTTCATCCACCTCGTGGCGGCGCCCCCACTCGAACTCGCCCATGGCGATGGCGCGTTCCTGGACGTACCGCCGTGTGACGGTCTGGGCCAGGCGGTGCACGGCCGTGGCAGCGCGGAAGTAGTCGCGGAGGAGCATCTCGGGCGCCTTCAGATCGTCGGTGCTTCCGTACGCGAGGTCGTCGGCCACGGCCTGCTGCATGGCAAAATCGAGCACGTCCTGCCGGCGGCGGCAGTGGGTGTGCAGTGAGACGCGGAACGTCAGGACCCGCTCGTAGCCCGCGCGCGCGTCCTCGATGGCGGCCCTGGAAACGAGGGGCCGGTCCTTGAGGCGCGGGAGATGGCCGGAAAGCTGGCTGGCGCGGTCAACCCACGCCGCCAACTGGAAGTCGCGCAGGGCGCCCGGGCTGTCTTTCAGATTGGGCTGCGTGTGCTGCACGGACAGGCCCTGCCAGCGGCGGATCGTCTCCTCGTATTTCGCATCCACGAAGGCGCGGCCATGACGCTGGAAGAACGATGCCAGATCCTGCTTGAAGAACAGGTCCGCGAAGGCACGGTCGCCGGCCACAAACCGCGCTTCGAGCATCGCCGTGGTGGTCTGCAGCGCGCTGTCCCCCGAGGCGACATCCTCCATGGCGCGCACACAATCCCGCCGGAGCCGGACGGCGTGGCCCACCTGGAGGCCCGCGTCCCAGAGCGGGCGGAGCAGATGCCCGACCAGTGTCTCCAGCCCGGCCAGCGGCACGTCGTCGGCGTGGAGCACGAGGAGGTCAATGTCCGAATAGGGCGCCAGTTCGCGCCGCGCGTAACTCCCCAGGCTCAGCAGCGCGATGCCCGGGATGGCCGTATCCTGTGCGCCCACGAAGCCGGCCCGCCCAGCGGCGAACCGGAGGAGCAAGCCGAGCAACTCGTCTGTGAAGTCGGAGAGCAGTTCGCCGGCGGCGCGCCCGCCGTGCGTGCGGTTGACCTCGCCGGCGGCGGCCCGCACGCTGCTCCACGCGGCTCTCATGGCGCCAATGAAGTTGATGCCCGGCGCGCTCTCCCGCGGCACGCGCTCAAGGGCCTCCTGCACGGGGGCCAGGAAGTGCCCCGCGGCGGGGGCGGGAGCCGGGGGCGTCTTGGGAAGGTCGCCAGGCGGCAGCAACGCCATATTCATACAACCACTCTAAAGCGGCCGTGCCCGCGGGGCAAGGAAACGCCGGCGGCGGAACGATGGGACGGTTACGGCAATCCTTCACGAAGCCGAGGAGTGGGTAGCCCTATTGGGGCGGGGAAAGGGCGGAGAAAAGAAAAAGGCCTCACACAAAACTGCCGATGCCTTGGGTGGTGAAATTCTGCCCAACTC
>JAPLOD010000650.1 GCA_026692735.1 Planctomycetota bacterium
GCTGGAAACGCCGAGCATCACGTCCTGATCGCCGTCGCTCTGCAGGTTGGTGAAGGCGTAGAAGACACCCTTGGCGCCCGGGTACAGCGTGTCCAGGTTCAGGTCGCGGTTCGAGACCTTCGCGTCCTTGTGGACCTCGATCTTCTCGCCGCCGGGGTCCGTGAACTCGAGGGACTTCAGCGCCCGTTCCGGCGCGAAGCGTTTCTCGATCGTGTTGTTCCGGTCCTTGCTGCCGAACGGCCCGGCCACGAACAGCCACTTGTCAACGTAGCCCAGGTCCTCCAGTATCTTCCGCGCCTCCTCGGGCCTGTTCGTCTGATAGTACAGCGTCGCAATGTGGTCCTTCAGGTTTGCCGCCACGGCCGGGCACGCGGACGCCGCCACCCGGCTGAACGTCTCCAGCACCGCCGCACGGCTCTCCACGAACGGCAGGGCGTCCACCGCGCGGCCGGCAAAGACGTTGGCCAGCGGCGTGTCGGCAGCGCAGTCCACCATCTGCAGGTTGATCTTCTGCGCTTCCTTGTAGTCGCCACGAGCCACCACTGCGGCTCGCAGGCCTTCCAGCAGAATGAGATCCTTGGGGTTGTTCTTGAGCGCCTCCCGGAACGCCGTCTCGGCGCCCGCACAGTCGTTCTTGAGGAACGCATCCCAGCCTTTCTGCGCGTCCCCCGCGGGCACCTTGAACGGCTTGGCGGCCCGGGCGATGGCAGGCGGTTCGACAGCCTGTTTGGGGGGCGGGGGCGCAGGCGCGCCGCCCTCGTCAGCCGCGCGGAGGGCATCCGGTACTCGGAATCCCGCCGCCAGGAACAACGCTGCGAGGAATGCCAGTCTGCCTTGGCGCATGCACAGTGTCTCCGGGCCGTCAGCTTCTGGCCCTTGGCGTGGACCGTGTCGTTCGACCGGGGATGGCAGATCGAGAACCGAAGCTCATCATCGTCCGTGCTACGCGGGGGCCGCCATTCTGTACAACGTACCACGCTGTCTGAAATAGAACAGCAAACCCAGCCCGGTCAACGCGATTCCCACGGCCAGCCAGTGCGCCGTGGTCAGCCACGGCACAGCCGCGAACGCCGCGGGCTCATCGGCGCGCAGCAGTTCTTCGAAGAACCGCATGGCGCCGGTCATCATCAGTGTGAGACTCACGATCTGTCCGTCGTACCGCCGGCGCGGCCAGTATGCGTACAGGAACGCCGCAGTCAGCGCGCATGCCAACGCCGCGTACAACTCCGTGGGGTGTACGCCCAACGAGCAAGGCGCCCCGAGCGGAATGAGATGCTCGTCCACCTGCGCCTCGTAGGCCGGCGCCCCCGGCGGGAAATGCACGGCCCAGGGCACAGCGGCCGGCTTGCCAAAGCAGCAACCGTACATAAAGCAGCCGATCCGGCCAAAGGCCTGGCCCGCGATCAGGCTGGGCACCGCCATATCGAGAAGCGGCAGCGCGGGAAGCTTGTGCCGCCTGGCGAACAGCCACGTGAACGGCAGCACGGTGATCACGACGCCCTGGAACGCCAGGCCCGTCTTCCAGATCTTGAACCACTTGGCGATGCGGGAGACATCGAAGCCGTCGTGGAACGGCGTATAGTCGGGCCAGTTCATGAGCATGTGCAGAATACGCGCGCCAATCAGCCCCACTACGACGCCCCACACGCCCAGATCGAGACAGTGCTTGGGTTCCACGCCGATCTGCCGCGAGCGCCGTGCCGCCATCCAGACGCCGACAACGAAGCCGGTCAGGATGAGCGTCCCGTAGCTTTGCACGGGTACCGCGACGTGCCCCCACGATTGGCTATAGGCGAACAGGCCCGCCCCAAGCCCCGCGCCCGCCGCCACCAGGACCACGACGAGCAACCGTCTGCCCTCGCCTAGCAGCGCCGCCGCAATGAGCGCACCACCCAGGAGCGCCAGAACGTAGACTGGAATGTTAATGAGATGCGGATGCATGGCGCGGCCGCCCGTGTTCGGGTGACGAGTGACGAGTGACGGGTGACGAGTGGCCAGTGACGGGTAACGAGTGACGGAGGAAGCGCGGCGCGCGATACGTGGCAGGTGACAAGCTGCTAAACCTCAAGCCCTGAGCCCGGAACCCGGCGGTTACTCCTTGATGCGGATCACCTTATTCCGCGCGCCCAGAAACGCCACTTTCATCCGGTGCTTGCGCGCCTCTTTCCCGTCCAGCAACGCATAGACGATGATTATCAGCCTGTCGCCCACGTGCCCCATCCTGGCAGCCGCGCCGTTAAGGCAGAAGTCGCCTTCCTTCTTGCCCTTGATGGCGTAGGTGGTCCAGCGCGCCCCGGTGTTGAGGTTGACCACGTCAACCTGCTCGCCCTCCAGGATATCGAGGCGTTTCATCAGGCTGGCCGGGATGGTCATCGAGCCGACGTACTCGAGATCGGCACACGTCACAGTGGCGTGGTGAATCTTGCAGCGGCAGAACGGTCTGAGCATCAGTCGCACTTCCCCCACGGGACCCATCCTCACGACTGCAGTGTATTACACGAAGCGGGCCTGCGCAAACGCACGTGTGCAACGGACAATAATGCTGCCGACTGCCCGTGGCATATGATCCCCGCGTAAGGCCTTTGCGCACCAGCATGTTGGCGCGCGCGCAGGTCAGCCGGCAAACAATGGCTCCAGCGGTAACGCCCAACCGGGGAGCAGCGTCGTCGTGAGCGTGTCGCGCAGGCCCAGGATCCGCAGGGGCGCGCGCGCGTCCTCCTGCAAGCGGTACACCGCAACCGTCCGCGCCTCGGGCGAGACAACCCAGTACTCCTCGACGCCGTGCTTCGCATACAGGAGCCGCTTCACGCCGAGGTCCAGCTCCGCCGTCCGCGGCGATAGCACCTCCACGCACAGCGCGGGTCCGCCGCGGATGCCTTCCGGGGCGATCAGGTTCTTCTGGGAGGTGGGCAGGAACACGATGTCCGGCTGCGGCACGTTCTCGTCGTTTAGGATCACATCAACCGGCGAGACGATGGCTTTCCCCAAGCCGCGTGCCGTCACAAAACCGTGTAACGCGGCGAAGAGCGTGCCCACCAGGTCCTGATGGCGAAACGACGGTGCGGGACTCATTACCAGGTCTCCCTCGATGAGCTGATAGCGCGGGCCGGTCTCGGGCAGCGTGCGATACTCCGCATAGGTGATCTTGATGGCTGTGTTCATCGGCCGCCTCCGACGCCTATACTACCCCACGCAACGCCCGTTTCCAAACGGAATGCGGCGGCCCGGTTACCGCGCCGCCAGCCCCCACCGCACGCGCACGTGCTGTTCCAGGCGGCTGAAGATCACCCGGTCCACCAGCACGCTCACACACACGATCAGGATCATGGCGGCAAACATGCGGGCGTAGTCGGCAAGGTCGCGCGCCATGGTGAGCAGCCCGCCCATGCCTTCCCTGCCCGCCACGGCATACAATAGCTCGCCCGCCAGCAGCGACCGCCACGCGAACGACCAGCCTTGTTTGAGGCCCGAGATGAAGACCGGCAGCGCCGCGGGAAGCGACACCCACAGCAGCCGCTGGGTGAGGCTGGCCCCGAACGTGCTCGCCACCCGCTGGTACGTTACCGGTATCTGCCGCAAGCCGTCGCGCGTGGCCATGGTGATCGAGCCGACGGAGCCCATCAACACCACGAACAGGATCGCCCGCTCGTTGAGACCGAACCACAGCACGGCCACAGGCATCCAGCAGATGCTCGGCAGCGACTGCACTCCCAGCACCAGCGGACCGGCCAGCCAGTTGCACAGGCGGCTGTGCACCAGAAGAAAGCCCATGCCCGTCCCGAGGAGCAGCGCCAGCCCGAACCCGCAGCCGATGCGCCCCAGGCTGCGCCCCAGCGCCTGCAGGAACGTGTGGTCGGCGACGCCGGCCCACAGCGCGCTAAGCACCTCCGACGGCGGCGCGAACTGCCAGGGTTCCTTGCCCGAGAGCCTAAATGCCGTCTCCCAGACCAAGAGCCACACCGCGAGGAGGCCGAGCGCTGATAGAACCTTCTTCGAGACGCCAGTCATCGTCGCCTTCTTTCTTCACGAGGATGTTCAGCTCGTCCTCGAACTCTTTGAGGATGTTGGCCCGCATCTCCACCAGCGCGGCATCGAGGAAATCGCGCGGGTGCGGAAGCGACACCGACAGCGTGTGCCGCACGCGCCCCGGCTGGCTGGCCAGCACCACAATCCGGTCACTCAACCGCAACGCCTCCTCCACCGAGTGCGTCACGAAGACGATCGTCTTGTGCGTCTGCAGCCACAGGCTCTGCAGCTCGACATGCAGGATGTCCCGTGTGCGGGGGTCCAGCGACGCGAAGGGCTCGTCCATCAGCAGCACCTGCGGCTCCACCGCCAAGGCGCGCGCCAGAGCGGTGCGCTGGCGCATGCCGCCGGAGAGCTGGAACGGGTAACTGCGGCGGAACTTCGTCAGGTGGACCATCTGCAGGTAATGCATGGCGCGCTCGCGCCGTTCGTGCTTGTCGAGGCCCAGCACGCGCAGCCCGAACTCGACGTTGCGCTGCACCGTCAGCCACGGGAACAGGCCGTGCTCCTGGAAGATGACCAGCCGGTCCGGCCCGGCGCCTGTGACCGGCCGCCCTTCAAAGAAGACTTCCCCTTCGTCCGGCCGCTCAAAGCCCGCGATGAGGTTCAGGATCGTTGTCTTGCCGCAGCCGCTGGGCCCCACCAGCGCCAGAAACTCGCCGTCCCGCACCTCGAAGCTGACGTCCTTGACCGCCTCGAAGCGCCTGGCGTTCTTGCCGACACCTGTGTCAAAGCGCTTCGACACGCCCCGCAGGCGCACCTTTGGCGTGGCACGGGCATCCTGCCCGTGTTTCTCCACGGCCTGGAAGGCCGTGCTACGGGACTCAGCGGTCATCGCCCGGCCTCTTTCTGAGCGGCCTGTACTTTCTCCAGCAGGCGCAGATCCACGAGGCCCTTCAAGTCGGGCTTCTCTTTCGCGAATCCCAGCTCATACGCCCACACCGCGAACGACTCAATGCTGTCCGCAAACGGATCGGTGCTGAAGGTCAGACGCCCGAACGCATCCGCCAGGACCTCTTTCTTCAGCGCCTTGCCCGTCAGCTTCGCCAGTTCCGTGTTGACCACTGCGGCGGCCCGTTCACGGTTGGCGTTGATCCACGCGGTCAGCTCCACGTGTGTCTTCAGGAGGGCCTCGACCGTCTCCGGATACCGCTCCAGGAACTTCGCCGAGACCAGCACCACCGCCACCACGAAGCTCTTGTTCGGCCAGAGGTTCTTCTCTTCTTCGATCACCACGCCCCCCGCTTCATGCACCAGCCGCGCGCCC
>JAPLOD010000651.1 GCA_026692735.1 Planctomycetota bacterium
CAGGAAGATGTCCACGAAGACCTGAATCAGCGCCAGTTGCGCTGCCGGCCTCAGGCTGGAGACGGCCGACGGGGACCCGGAGGCTGCCGTGTCCGTCTTGTGGTCTCCCACCTTCAGGCTCCGGGCGATGAGCAGATAGAGGATGGTGAGGATACAGACAATCACCGCGACGAGACCGGCCGGACGGAAATACAACGGCACCGGCGGCGGACCGCTGAGTGGCCTCACGGCTACCGCATGGACTTCCTCGATCAGCAGCACCGCGAGCGAGACAGTGGCGAGCAGGAGGCGGAGCGCGATGAGGATCTGGTTGCCCCGCACCGTGCGCGTCTGGCGTTCGACGAAGAGTTCGAGCACCTGGCGTCCTCCCGCCACAGCCCTGCCCCCTCCCGCTTGAAGGGGATCGAGGGGGATTGCCAACCCGGGATTCTCGATTTTCGATTTTGTTTTTCAACGTCCGATTCGCGGCGATCGGAACATCGAGGGCTGCGCCGCGGCCGGTTCCGTCACCCGCGGCTTCCGGCACCCTTACCCACGTAGCGGGGCACGCGCCGCCCGCATGCACATCTGCGGACAGCCAGACCCGGCCCGCTCACTCCAGCCTACTTCTTGCGCATCATCTCCTGCATCTTGAGGATGGGCAGGAAGACGGCCATGACGATGCCGCCGACGATGACGCCCATGACTCCGATCATGATAGGCTCAATCAGGCTGGTGAGAGACTCGACGGTCGCCTCGACCTGCTGGTCGTAGAACTCCGAGATCTTCTCCAGCAACTGCTCCAGCGCGCCGGATTTCTCGCCGATGGCGATCATGCGCACGACCATCGGCGGGAAGACGGAGGACTCGCTGAGCGGCTTGGCCAGGTTCTCGCCCTGGCGGATGGACTCGCGCGCGTTGTTGACGGCTTCCTCCACGACACGGTTGCCCGCCGTGGACGCGACGATCTCAAGCGCGCCGAGGATGGGGACGCCGGAGCGCAGCAGCGTGGCGAAGGTCTTGGCGAAGCGCGACAGCGCGACCTTCTGGATCAACTGCCCGAAGACGGGGAGTCTGAGCATGAGGCGGTCCCACTGGTAGCCGCCGGAATCAGTAGACTTCCACCACTTTATCACGACGAACGCGCCGGCCATGATGAGCAGCGACTGCGCCCAGTACACGGTCATTACCTTGGAGAGGCCGAGGACGAAGCGGGTAGGAAGCGGCAGTTCCCCGCCCAGGCTCTTGAACATGTCCTGGAACTTCGGGATGATGAAGACGAGCAGGAAGATCGTGATGCCCAGGATCATCACCAGGGAGACGACGGGATACGTCATCGCGCCCTTGATCTCCCGTTTCAGCTTCTCGGAGCTTTCGAGGTAATCCGCGAGCCGGGCGAGAATGGTGTCGAGCTGGCCGGAAGCTTCGCCCGCCTTGATCATGTTGATGTAGATGCGCTCGAAGCACTTGGGGTGTTTGGCCAGGCCCTGGCTCAGGTCGCTGCCGCCGCGCACATCGTCAACGATCTGGGCGAGCGCGCGGCCGAAGCCCGGATCCTCGGCCTGTTCCTGAAGGATGTTCAGGCATTCGAGGACCGGAATGCCGGCGCTGATCATCGTCGCGAACTGGCGGGTGAAGATGACGAGCATCTCGCCGCTGACCTTGGGCGCGGCGGGTCCGCCGAGCGACATGCTCCAGACGCTCTTGGGGGCCTCCTGTCCCGGCCCGGCGGGCCGCGCGGCCGGAGCAGCCGCCGGGCCTCCCGCGCCGTCTTCCGCAACCGACAGGACCGTCAGATTGTCCTTCTTCAGGGTGTTGACCACCTCATCGCGGCTGGCCGCTTCAACGCTCTGCGTGACCCGTTTACCCGCAGGGTCGCGCGCGACGTATTTGAACTTGGGCATCGCTGTTGGCCCCCGACCCAAAGCACGGAACGCTACCACCGGCCGGACCTACACCCCTCCGGCGCGCATCAGTCGTAATCCGACAACCGCCATTCGTCAATTGTTATTCGTCAAGCCTACGTATCGTCCGGCCTGGCCGTGCCCAACGCTTCGGGCAGGGTCGTTATCCCGGCCTTGACTTTTTCCATGGCGTCCTCAAAGAGCGTGCGCATGCCGCCGACGCGCGCGGCGACCTTCACTTCCTCTGCGTGGGCGCCCTTGTTGATCAGCGTCTTCAGCTCATCGTTGTTCCGCAGCAGTTCGTGGATGCCCGTCCGACCCTTGTAGCCCGTGCCGCTGCAGCGGGGGCAGCCCGCGGGGCGCATGAGCCTGCCCACCGGGGCGTCGTCCTTCGCGCGGCGCATGAGCACTGCCTCTTCCGGGCGTGGATTGTCCTCCTGCTTGCAAGTGCACACCCGGCGCAGCAGGCGCTGAGCGCAGACGCAGAGCAGACAGGTGGACACCATGAACGGTTCGATCCCCATCTCTGAGAAGCGCGGGAGCGTAGTAGGCGCGTCGTTGGTGTGCAGCGTGGAGAAGAGGAGATGGCCCGTGAGCGCGGCCTCAATCGCGATCTCGGCCGTCTCCTTGTCGCGGATTTCGCCGACGAGGATGATGTCGGGGTCCTGGCGCAGGAAGCAGCGCAACGCGTTCGCGAAGGTGAGGCCGATCTGCTTCTGCATCCCCATCTGGTTCAGGCGCGGCAGCGTGTACTCGATGGGCTCCTCGGCCGTGGAGATGTTCACCTCGGGCGTGTTGATCTCGTTCAGGGCGGCGTACAAGGTCATGGACTTGCCTGACCCCGTCGGGCCGCAATGCAGCACCATGCCGTAGGGCGCGTTGATCAGTTGCCGGTACATTTCCAGGTTGTACGGCGAGAAGCCCAGCTTATCGAGCGGCAGGCAGGACTTGGTCTTGTCGAGGATGCGGGCGCAGACCTTCTCGCCGTGGTTCATGGGGGCCGTCGAGACGCGGAGGTCCAGGTCGAACTTGGAGTTGAACTTCTTGTAGACGATGCGGCCGTCCTGCGGCAGGCGGCGCTCCGAGATGTTGAGGTCGCTCATGATCTTGATACGGCTGATGAGCGCGCGGTGCGACGCTTTCGGAAGCTGCAACTGGTCCTTCAGGATGCCGTCTATGCGGTACCGCACGTACACTCGGTCTTCGGCCGGCTCGATATGGATGTCGCTTGCGCCCTGCAGGTACGCGTCCTCGATGATGCGGTTGCCGAGCTTGATGATCGGCCCGGAGTTCTCGTCTTCCTCATCCTCCTGAGTGCCGGTCGGTGCGAGGTCAGTGCCGAACTGCTGGCCCAGCAAGGCGGTCGCTTCGCTGAGTTCGCCCTGTACGTCAGCGTTTTTCTTAAAGGCCCGCTCAATGGCCTTCTTGATCGCCGTCTCGGTTGTCAGGACAGGGATGATCTCGCAGTGCGTTATCAGCTTCACGTCGTCAAGGATCAGGACATCGAAAGGGTTGGCGATGGCCAGGGTCAGCATCTTGCCCATCTTGGCGATGGGCAGCACCTGGTAGTTCCTGGCCTGCTCCTCGGTGAGCACTTCCAGCGCTTCCGCGGAGGCCTCCACCTTGGCCAGGTTGACGGGGTAGTAGCTCATCTCTTCCGCTACAGCGGTGATGAGCGTGTCCTCGTCGCAGAACTTCTTGTCAATGAGGACTTGAGTGAGCGAGGCGTTGTTCTTCTCGCTTTCCGCCAACGCCTCATCGCGCTGTTGGTCGGTGATAACGTGGCATTTCGACAGGATGGCTGCGAGTTTCTTGTCAAACTTAGCCATTCACGGAGCCCCCACTGAGCCTTGAACTTCAGGGCGATGTGCCACTACCTATTATATACCGGCCTTGTGTGTCTGGCCACTGATTACTTCCCCTCGCTTCGGACATTTGTTCCCGGTGCGCTGTTTCCTGCACATGTGCAGCGCCCGCGACCGGTCGCGCGCTCGCCGCCGCCCTGAGGGCAATCGTTCTGCTCGCCCCCGTGTGCTGTTTTCCGCCGGCAGACGTGATGGTTTCCCAAGCACAGGCCGTCATAGCTCGCGGGCTGACGCCGTTAAAGCCTTATACGGTAGAGTGTTGCAGCTCGAACCATGAAGCGGCCTCAATGGCATTGGGCTTGCCCTACCAGGGAACGGACAGGTGTGCTACCATGCGTTGTCGGCTCTGGTTGGCTGACGCCGAAGGGTCACGTTCATGACGCAAGCCTCAGTGGAACGCACGCGCCGCGACTTCCTGTTCCGCTGCGCCTGCGGTGGAGCGGCACTGGCCACCGGCTTGGGTCTCCCGTGCCGTTCAGCGCACGCACTGGGCTACGACGACAAGATTGAGGTCAGACACTACGATAAGCTGCCCGGCCAGACGATCCAGTGCCACGTCTGCCCGCTGCACTGCATGCTGGCCGATCGCGAGACCTGCTTCTGCCGCACGCGCACCAACCACGGCGGCGTCCTGTACAACCACTCGTACAACAGCCCGTGCGTCTTGAACGTTGACCCCATCGAAAAGACGCCTTTGCTCCACTTCCTGCCCGGCACGAAGACGCTGGCCCTGGGCCTTGCCGGCTGCAATCTACGTTGCCTCTATTGCCAGAACTGGCAGGTGGCACAGGAGCAGCCCGTGAACACCAAGAACCTCAAGCTCACCGCCGCCGACGCGGTGGCGCAGCTCCAAAACAAGGACCTGCCCACGATCACGTTCACGTATACGGAACCGGTGAGTTACTACGAGTACGCGCTGGAGACGGCCGCCGCGGTGCGCCAGTCCGGCCGCAAAGCCGTGATGGCCAGCGCCGCCTTCATCACGGTGCAGCCCATGAAGGAGCTCTGCGAGCAACTCCACGGCATGGCCCTGGCGCTGAAAGGCTTCACCGAGGAGTTCTACCTGAAGGTGTGCGGCGTGAAGTTCGCGCCGATCCTGAAGGCCATTGAGGCCGCGAAGGCCTCGGGGCGCTGGCTGGAACTGACGACGCTCGTCATCCCGACCTACAACGACGCCCCCAAAGACATCCGCGAGATGGCGCGCTGGATCGTCAAGAACCTGGGACCGGACGTGCCGCTGCACTTCGGCCGGTTTGTCCCCGAGTACAAGTTGCGGAAGCTGCCGCAGACCCCGGTCGCCACGCTGGAGGAATGCCGGAACATCGCGCTCGGGGAAGGGCTGCGCTTCGTCTACATCTCCAATGTCGCGCCGCACGATGGCAACCATACCTACTGCCCCGGCTGCAAAAACGTCGTGATCCGGCGTGTCGGTCTGCGCTTGCTCGAGAACAACCTGAAGAACGGACGCTGCCCCAAGTGCCAGCGCGAGATCCCGGGCGTGTGGGCGTAATGGAAAGCGACCTACGGCTCTTAGCTCTTGGCTCTTGGCTGAGACTGCCGAGCGTGAAGCCCAAGAGCTAAGAGCCAGGAGCCAAGAGCCGCCCCCCGTGCGTTCCGCCGCCCCAAAGCCCTCCCCTCGCGTCACCAACGCCGCGCTCAACGGCAGCCTGTTGTTCCTGAGCGCCGCGGCGCTGGTGACCCAGACGCTTGCCGTCCGGGAAGTCCTGGCGCTGACAGGCGGCAACGAGATCATCATCGGTCTGGTCTTCGGGGTCTGGTTCTTCTGGTCCGGCGTCGGCGCCGCCGTTGCGGGATGGTGGCGCCTCGGTGAGCGTCTGCGGCCGGGAATCCTATGTTTCGCCAGCACGCTGGGCGCGGGTTGGCTGCCGCTTGCACTGGTGTTCATGGCGCGCCTGGGCGCAAGCTGGCTCGAAACGGCCGACGGGCGCCTGACGGGCCTCTGGCACGCGGCCAGCGGGGTGGTTTTGCTGCTCGCGCCCGCGCCCTTGCTCTCGGGACTGCTCTTTGCCGCCATGGCTGCCGCCCGGAATCCCACCGAGGGCGGCCAAGGCGCGTCCAGCGCGGCCCGCTTCTCATGGGACGCCTTGGGCGCGGCGATCGCGGGGGCGCTGTTCACGTTTGTCCTGGCGGGACGTTTCCCGGCCCTGAGCATCGGGGCGAGCATGGGTGTGGCGGGCAGCGTGGCGGGCGCCGTCTTGGCGCTGGCCGTTGGGGTCAGGCCGCGGCTGGCTGCAGTGGCCGTCGCCTGCCTGCCTGTCGTATGCGGGGCCGCACTCCTCTCCATAGCCAGTCTCGATGAGTTGGACTACGCGTTGCACACGAGGCGGCCGCGCTTTGCCTCCGGCCACGAGACACTCATCGCCGCCCGCGAAAGTCGCTACCAGCAGCTTCTCTGGACCTACTACCGCCGCCAAGACACCGTCTACGGCGACGGCGAGGCCGTGGCGACGTATCCGGATCAGGAGAGCACGACCGCGGAAGCGCATTTCGTCGCGTGCTTGGCGCCGCAGTTGCGCCGCGTGCTCGTGGCGGGCGCGGCGCCAGGGACGCCGGTACGCGAACTGCTCCGCCACCGTCCCGAGCGCATTGACGTCGTGGAACTCGATCCCGAGGTGCTGGCGCTTCTGCGCTACAGTCTCTCGCGGGAGGACAAGGCGGCCTTGGCAGACCCCGCCGTGCGCATTCACACGGCAGACCTGCCCGGTTTCCTGCTGCAGGCATCCGCGGGAGACTACGACCTGATCTGGCTGCAGCCGCCCGCGCCATCCAGCGTCCAGGCCAACCGCTTCTACACGGTTGAGTTCTTCCAGCGGGCCGCGCGCGTTCTGAACGAGCGGGGCGCGCTGACCTTCACGACCGTCGGCGCGCCGAATTACCTCGGCCCCGTCATGGCCGATTACCTCGGCACGATACACGCCGCGGTGAAGGACGCATTCCCCTTTGTGCGCGTGCTGCCCGGCAGCCACGAGCGGTTTCTGGCCGCCGGTCAGCCCGGCGTGCTGCCGGCCGGCCCGGATGACGCGGTGGCGCGTTTCGAAGGCCGCAAGCTCGAAGTGCCCGGGTTCACGTCCCAGGTCTTCCAGCTCCTGTGGGAACCCGACCAGGAGGCCAAGCGCGCCGCGGAGCTTGAGGCGCTCGGCCGCGTGCCCGCCAACCGCGACCTCCAGCCGCGCGCCATGCTCGCGTACCTGCGCATCTGGAACCGCTACGGCAGTTCCGACGCGGCCGACATCGGGGACGGCACCGCTCTGCGTGCAGACCGCTCACGCGTGTGGGCCGCGCTGCTTCCCCTCGCCGTGGTGTTGTTGCTACTGGCCGTCTTCGTCGCGCGGCGTTTCCGCGCCACGAACGAGACGTTCGTGGTACCAC
>JAPLOD010000652.1 GCA_026692735.1 Planctomycetota bacterium
CATCCGGCCGTTGCCCAGGATCTGGTCGTCGCGCGGCGCGCCGCGGAACTTCCAGACGAGCATGCCCGTGACCGCATCCAGGGCGTAGAGCCAGCCGTCGTCGGAAACCACGTACGCTTTCCCGCCGGCGATCGCGGGCGCAAAGCGCACGGGGCCGCCGGTTGTGAACTGCCACCGCACCTGGCCTGTCGCCGCGTCCAGCGCCCGGACCGTATCGTCGGCGGACGAGCCGAAGTAGACCAGCCCGTGCGCCATGACCGGCTGCGGCGCGTAGTCGAAGTCGAGCCGATGCCGCTCCTTGCCCGGCTCCGGCCATGCGGGCCGCGGCGGCTGAGCCGGCACATATGCCCATGCCGCCTCCAGCGGGAACTTCAGCGCTTCGTTCGTTCTGCAGGAGCGGGACGCGTCGGCGCCGTAGGCGGGCCAATCCGCGCCGCGTGCCGCGGTGCCGAGACAGCACGCGGCCGCGCTCAGGCAGCACGCCAGCAACCGTGTGTGTAGGGCGAACTGACAGTTCGCCCTACAGGGCGCGCGGAGAACAGTCAGTGGCAGACGGGCGATTTGTGTGCTCACCTCTGAGCCTCCTAATGTGTAGGGGCGCCGGCGCGGGACGTCCGGCGGCGTTCCTGGTCCTGAGGTCAAGGCTGCGCTTGCGTATCGCAAGGCTGAATCGAGCGACGCTTAGGCTACTCCTCGAACGTCCGCCAGTCCACATCTGTCTCCCGAGAGTGGCGCAATCCGTTGGGTTGCGCGCGCAATCCAGCGGATTGCGCTACGAAGACTGCGTCACGCGGGGTTCACTGCCGTGCGTCAGCCTCCACGACCTCGGCAGGCAGCAGTAGTTCCTCGGCGCTCCGCGCCAGGTACGGCGGCACCGTCATCAGCAAGCGCTGGCCTACGCTGTTCGCGAACTTCCAGAGCTTGCCGTCCTGGCCCTCGGGCACCGGCACCTTGAACCAGCCTTCCTCGCCCTTGCCAAAGTCGAACGCCACCTGGCCGTTGGCGTCGAGCAGTTTGCCCGATACGCGCGGCGCCCAGTTCGCCACGCGCGACGCCCAGCCGCCGACGAGTTTTGTGCCCTTGGGTACGTAGAAGTACATCGTCCACGGCCCGCGGAAGTGGCTGGTGACGTCGGGCGTGTCAATGCCCGACTCGATCGTTACCGGCATGCCGGCGGGCCACGTGATGCGGGTGAAGTCGCCGCCATCCACGGTCTCAACCCGGTGCAGGCCGGCGTGCGGCGTCTTGAGCTTGATCTCGTACTCCTTGCCGTCGGGTTTGTAGCTCTCGTCGGTGGCGACGGCGTTGAGCGTGACTTCCTGCGGGGAGTACAGGCTGATCCTGGGCATCCGGTTGGCCCAGACCTTCTGCACCCTGATCTTCAGCTCGATGCTGCCGGCCCCCTCGGGAGCCCAGAGGTAATACTGCTGATGGTCCTGTGGCTCGGTGGGGAAGCTGCCGGCGGGCGCCGCGGGCAGCTTGAGCCGCGCGGCAGCCGGCACCAGTTTCCTGCTGAACTCCACGCTGGTGAAGCCCGGGTCAACCGGCTGGTTCTTTGCGATCCCATCCGCCAGGATCTTCGCCAGCTCCTCGGGCGTGAAGGGCTCGTCGCTCTTCAACGGATGATTGGGAGTCAGCGCGGCCTTCTGGCTTAGCAGCCGGCACCACAGCCCATAGCTATGGACCATCATCGTCTTGCGCATGCGGTAGTCGTGCCGCGCGACGTCCTCGACCTTGCCGCGGCCGTTCGCGCACGCGTAGTACAGCTCCGCGTGGCGCGTATAGAGGATCAGGTTGTCAATCCGCTCCTGCACCTTCGGATCGCTTGTCGCGCGGCGCGCGGCGTCGAGCTGGCGGTACATCCGGCCGACTATGTCCGACGGCGAGCGTCGCTGCGTATCCTCAGTGATCAGCCGGTAGAACTCCCGCATCGGATCCTTGGCCGAAACGAAGGCCTTATCGAGGAAATCGGCGGCCAGCGCGTCTACGCGCTGCGCCTCACGGATGTCCCACAGCACGCGGCTGGCAACGTAGTAGCCCAACCCGCAGGGCCCCCAGCAGTCGCCGGACTCGGCGTCGTAGAACCGGGCGCCCATGGTGTGGAAGCGCACGAGCGAATCCGCGACGGCTTTCGGCCGGCAGCCCTTGCCCCCGCGAGGCAGGTTCCAGTCCCAGTCCACGACGCTCAGGTAATCGTACACGCCGATGGTGGCGCCCTGAGCCTTCCAGCCCTCCACGACCTGGTCGAAGGTGAAGCCGCCGGTGATGAACGCCGTGGTCGCACTGACGATCACGTTGGGGTGGACCTTGATGGTCGGCGGCGCGCAATGCTTGTTGTAGGCGTACATCCCGACGTACCTGGGACCCAGCCCCAGGCCGTTGATCGCCGCGGCGGCCTCGTTGGCCAGAGTCAGCACGCGGTTGCTGACGCCTCCCATCTTGCCGCAGGCCTCGCACTCGCACCAGTTGCCGCCGTCGCTGGGGTCCATCGAGATGCTGTCGGCCTTCGGGTTCTGCTTGAAGCACCGGACGGCGTGGTCGGCGACGAGCTTCCGCAGGTCCGGGTTCGAGATGCAGAACTTCACGTCGCCGCGGAGCTTCCGTTCTCCGCCGACCAGCGCGTAGTACTCGGGGTGCTTGTCGAACTCGGCCTTGTTCGCCGCGATGATGTTCTCGTACGAATGGCCGCTGTTCAGATCGAAGCCCTTGACGGCGCGGTTGCGCGCGCACCACTGGCGGTAGGGCTCGTCGTTGTAGCCCCACAGTCCCCAGTTGTACCAGATGCGGCGGGCGTTGAACGAGGGGCTCTCCCGGACGTTCACCGCGATCTTCAGGTCGCTTGGCGGCGGGATCACCTCCCACGTCGAGCCGGGGAAGAACTGGCGGTAGCCCAGGCGGTACAGCAGGTCCCATGCGGCGTGGGACACCGCCAGGTCCGACGCGCCCAGCAGGTACACTCCTTGTGTGCCACGGGCAGCCTCCGTTTGTTGTTGGCTGCCCGTGCCTCCTTGTGTGTGCGACCGGAGCACGTAGTCCTCGCGCTCGAACGGCCCTGTTCCGAACTGCACCGCGACCGGCAGCTTGGCAAAGTCGGCGGGTCGGCCCACGACGATCCCCGCGCTGCCGTCGCCTGCCTCGACCTTGAACTCCGCGCCGCTCATGCGCCCCAGGTAATGCGCCAGCTCGGCTGCGGTGGCCTTGATCGCCGCCGATGCTTCCGCGCCGACCACCACCGGCAGCAGCGCCTTCTTCTCACGGGCCAGCTCTGTGGCACGGGCGTCCTCGCCCGTGTGCCCCGTGGCGGTCCCGGCAGCCATCGCTGCCACCGCCAGCAGCACACTCGACCAGCCCGCGCATGACGCCGTGACTCTGTGTCCAGGAACGCACATGGTGGCACCCCCTTGTACCGCCGGCGTCTCGCCGGCTACTGTGTCCAGGAACGCACATCGTAGCACCGTTCCCCGACTTTGCGACGCCCTGCCCACTCCCTCTGTAGCGCAATCTGCCAGATTGCGCCACGGGAGAGGGCGCTGCAGGGAGGTTGCCGGTGCGCCAAGCCCCGCCACGGGAACGCGGCCGTGCCCCGCCGTGCCGCCATCCCCCGCTGCGCGATTCCCGTGTCCAAGACTGCACTAGGTGCATAGCTTATATCGTTTGCGCCCACCACCACCGAGCTGCCAGGCCGCCGGACTGCTGCGCGCGTGCGCTGGTCACGACATGGCGGTCGAGAAGGCCCGGTACTGCCACTGAGGGGAGCAAAGATGTGTATAAAGACAAGCCATAAAGGGGATCAGTGTTTGAGGCGCAGCTTCATCAGGTCTTCGCCGAGGCCGAAGGTCTCCGCAATGTTCACGATGATCGAGGCATTGGCCTGCATCTGGTTGCCCAACTGCCGCTGGCTCAGGTATACCGCATGGAACGCTTCCGGCGCGGAACACAGCACCAGCGCGCCCGGCTTGCGCGCCACCTTGGCCGGCTCGGCGGGCTTCTTGTCCTTATCGCCCTCGGACGGCGCGGCAGCCTTCCATTCGGGCGCCGGCTTCCCCTCATAGGGGAACGGGAACTCGCCCTCCACCATCACGAAGACGTTCTTCGAGCCGGTGTAGACCTGCGTCTCCGGGTCGTACTTCAGTTCCCGGTCCGGGTTGATAGTCTCGCTGAGCGGCACCGTCCAGCTCTGCTTGGATGTCTTGGCCAGAACGCGGTGCGACAGGCCGTTCTTGTTGAGCACGTCGGCATCCAGCTTGATCTCGGCCGCGATAGGCACCAGCAGCGCGGGCATAAAGCGCGTCAACACGGATTCCTGGTCAACGTTGCTCTCCACAATCTTCACGTAGAACGGGAAGCGCCCCGCATTCACCTCGCCGGTCAGCATGTTGTCCTTCGGCATCTGCAGGCTGCTGTGGTCCGCCACGACGCCCGCGCCGAAGCTGATGCCGGCCGCGTTCAGGTAGTCTTCCAGCCCGGTGAGCGTCTTCTCGGCGCGCCAGCCCGACTCCTGGCTGAGCTTGAAGGGGCTTGCGATCAGCATCACCTTGCCGCCGCCGGCCAGATACCTGATCACCTCGTAGCGCTGGCGCTCGTTCAGGTCCTTCGGCCGCGCGAGGATCAGCAGGACGGCGTCAGCGGGAATGCTGTTGTTCTCGCTCAGGTCCACGGACTTGACCTCGAACTTCTCCTTGGCCCCTTCCCATTGGCCGTACTGCAGCCACTCGTAGCCGCTGCCCTGCGGCTTTTGGCCCGTCGTCATCTGCGGCTGCTGCGGCGCGGCGGAGACATGTACGGCAATTATGGGTTTCCTGACGAGGGTCAGCTCCAGGATCTTGCTGCCAATCAGATATTCGAGCTGCTCAGCCTCACCGACGGCGGGAATATCGCCTACCTTCTTCCTGCAGGCGACCTTAATGCCCGTGAAAATGGTCGAGGCGGTGTGCTTGTCCTTGGTAACGTCTACGACCTCGTGCTGGAAGCCTTCATTGGCGAGTTTTTCGGCCAGTTCCTTGTTCACAGTGGGATTAATGATCTCCACGGCTATGTGACCTTTGCCTGCGGCTTCAATTTCGCGGAGTTTGTCGAGGATGCTTCGCTTCCGCGCCTCAAACCAGCTCGGCACAGTTTCTGAGGCATAGTACGTGATCGTGGCGGTGTCATCCAGTTTGCTGAGAATGCGCAGGAAGGGCGCGCTCAGGCTGTATCTCTTCCCGCTCGTCACGTCCGGCGGCTCTGCGCCTTGGCCGGCGCCGGAGGCCGCCAACAGGAACAGGAATGCCGTCAGCTTGGACAGAGTTCGCAAGAATGACATGGCAGGCTGTGCCTCCGAGAACCCGGGGACAACGCCGGCGTTAGCAGATTGTTGGTCTTCTAGCGCCAGTCGCGCGCAGGTCAACGGCGCTTTTGATCCCGGGGACCCCATACACAACTCTGGACGCGGCGCCCGCCGGGGTTGCGCGGCGTGCCGCGCCTCAACGAGCCGGCTGCCGCAGCGACACCCAACCCCGAGCAAGGTCCCCGACACCCCGAACCCGATACCCGAAACCCGGCTGTTCTTGGCGTCCTTGGCGCCTTGGCGGTTCGCCGTTCCGTGTCCAGAACTGCACTAGGTGCATAGCTTATATCGTCACTGGCCCGCGGGGTGGCCCGCCCCGGCGCGGCGGGTGCCGCAGGCACAAGAAGCCGCTCCCTGAACGTTGCGTGGCGCGGGCCGCAGTCGCATCCTCTCGACCCAACCGAGGCCCGGAGTGTATAATGAGTTCATCTGGAGTTCGGCGCATGGAAGCAGAAAGGCCGACCGCTCAAGTATCTGGCGCCGTGTCAAACTTGTTCGTTCTCGTAATAATGGGCAGTCTTGCGGTACTCTTCTGCGCGATTGCGATCGCCATGCATCTGGGGTGGGGTTCCGCGTTCATAGCGGCGCCGGACTTTGAGCAAGGGCGAACGATTGCGACGGCATTTGCAGCTCTCTATGGCGTCGGCGTTCCGATCGCGTCACTGCTGCACCGCGACGCTTGGGTGCGCCTGCATTGGAACGAGACGGAGATCGGGATTAGGTATCTCCTGATCCGAAGACAGCCGGTCGTCTTACTTTGGACAG
Organism: Planctomycetota bacterium; assembly: GCA_026692735.1. GTDB lineage: Bacteria > Planctomycetota > SZUA-567 > H5-PLA8 > H5-PLA8 > JAPLOD01. The sequence goes on from JAPLOD010000652.1 coordinate 6,092, forward strand.
GAATTCGCAGCTTAGAACTCCGTGGTAGACACGTTGATTGGGATGCGGCGCTGGCCGAACTTGAACGCTGCAAGTTCTTGGACTCCATAGACATGACACTTATCGCGGATGAAGGACGCATCCACCTCAATAGCCGAATGTTCGCGAGATACCAATTGGGTGGGCTGCTGACGATGCTGAAATCGAAACGGCCGGTAATGCTGAACTCAAAAATGGCCCCGGAAAGACCGTGAGTGCCGGGCAAGACCCGCGGCTGCCCCGCCCCACCGCCGCGCGTTGGCATCCGGTATCCGGTATCCGGTATCCTGCATCGAGTAGCACTGAACGGCTACGAACAATGAAACCATCCAATCCTGAATTCATAATTCTGAACTCATAATTCTGGATTCTGCTCCACTTGCGCGCGTGCCGGCGACAGCCGATGATGGAGCCCGTGTTGGCCTTTCCTGCGAAAACGGTCTACGTGGACGCCGCCGTCCGCCAGCAAGCGAACACGCGCCGCCGGCTGGAACGCATCCTGCCGCACGTCCGCTGCGACGATGTCCGTGAGTACGACGCGGCCGCGCGCCAGGACATCCAGCGGCTGGGCAAGCGGCGCCACGGCAAAGACGATTTCGGCGATGATGCCGTCGTCGCCTTCACGACCTTCGATCCCGCCCGCCTGAACTGGTACTACCACCTGCGCGACGGGGCCGACGAGGGCCAGAGTCACGGCGGTCAGTGCCAGACGGCGCTGGAGCTGAACATCGTTGACGGCTGTGTCTTCCGCTGCGCCTATTGTGGATTCGGCCGCTCCATCGTCTTCTACCTCGATATCGAACGCTTCCTGGACGGCTTAGGTGAGGTCTTCGCCCGGCATCCGTCGCAGAGGCTCTACAAGTACAGCAACATGACCGACCTGCCGCCCTTTGAGCCTGAACTGGACGCGCTGCCTCCGCTGGTCCAGCGGTTCGCGCGTGAAGAGGACCGCTACCTCATGGTGTTCACCAAGAGCGACAACGTCGGTTTTCTCAAGGACCTCGACCACCGCGGACACACCGTCATTAGCTGGTCGCTGACGTGCGACAGCGCCAGCCGCCTCGTGGACAAGCGCACGCCGACGATGGATGAGCGGATCGGGGCCATGGGGAGCATGCAGCAGGCCGGCTACCGCGTGCGCGCGCGGCTCAGTCCCGTCGTGCCGGTCCGCAACTGGCGGGAGGAATACACCAGGCTCTTTGAGACGCTCTTCAGGCGCGTCAGGCCGGACGTGGTGACCCTCGAGTTGCTTGGCTGGATGGACGTTGGCGATCTGCTGGCCATCTTTGATAGCCCGCTCCTTGATCCCGCCGCCGTCCAGGCCGCGCAGGACGCGCGCGAACAGTTGCGCGGCGTCCACTGGGGGCCGTTCACCCAGGCCACGCACGAAGAGGTGTACCGTTTCTGCATTGAAACGGTCCGGCGGCTCTCACCGGAAACCCCGGTCTCCGTCTGTCACGGCACGCCGGCCACCTGGAACGCTCTGGGCCCGCTGATGCGGATGACCCCGAACGCCTTCATCTGTAACTGTGGCCCGCAGTCCGCTCCCGGCGGCGAAGTTTACGACCGCTGGCATCCTCGGTGCCGGCCGTGCTCGGAGAGATAACCAGGCCATGGCGACTGTCAGCATTCTCAACGACGTGATGGGGCCCGTGATGCGCGGCCCTTCGAGCTCGCATACCGCCGGCGCATACCGGATCGGCAGGATCGCCAGTCTGCTGGCGGGCGGCCCGCTCGCACGCGTCCGCATCAGCTTCGACCCGCACGGTTCCTACGCCCCCACGTATCACGCCATGGGCGTGGACGCCGCGTTCGCCGCGGCCTTCCTCGGCTGGGACATGGAGGACGAACGGTACCCGCAGGCTCCCGCGGCACTGGCTGCGGCCCAGGGGATCGCCCTCGCGATTTGCGTTGAAGCGCTCGAACACACCGACCACCCCAACACGATCAGGCTGGAGCTGGTAACGCACGACGGCGCCACGCATGTCGTCTGGGCGCGCTCGATCGGCGGCGGCATGGTTGACGTGTACCGCTTTGACGATTGGCCGTGCCGGATTGACGGGAAATCCTGGGTGCTGCTCACCGCGCTTTCGTCCCCCGGCGCGGCGCAGGTCCATCGCGCCATCGCCGCAAAGCTGCAGGTGCACTCGCCCGCACAGCAGCACGAGCAG
>JAPLOD010000653.1 GCA_026692735.1 Planctomycetota bacterium
TTGGCGGCAAGAAGCCGGAGACGGCGGAGAAGCAACACCAGGCCGGCCTGCTGGCCGTGGTCGGTGACAAAGTGGTCGTGGTTGATCTGGGCATGGTGACGGGCGAGGCCCTCACGCCCGAGATGCTCAGGTCATTGGGGCCGGCGCGCGTGAAGAGCGTTGCTCTGAAGGGGCTGAAAGCGGGCTATTCCGACAGCGCGGCGGGAACCGTGCTGCATATCTACGGCGAGCTTGATCTGACGGCGACGTTCCCGGCCTCATGCGGGACCGATAACCCGGGCAAGGCCGCGCTTATCGCCAAGGCCGTCATGCGGGGTTGATGCGGCCGGAACCGCGGAGGGACGCAGATGAACGCTGATAAGAAATGTTGTGAGAACATCCGCGCTCATCCGCGTTTATCCGCGGTTCCAAAGTGCTTTCTGCTGCTGCTGGTGAGCGCGGGGCTGGCGGGCGCCCTTGGCGCGGGGGAGGAAAAGGGGCCGAGCATGACGCTATCGTGGGCCGACAACATCCTGAAGATCCATGGCGACAAGCTGCCGGGCGGAGTCGTGGAGATATTGTACCTCGAAGCCTACTGCCGGCCCGGCTCCACGGACCGCGAGTGGGGTAAGACGGTGATCGGGCACCGCACGGAGTTGGTGTCGCGCAGCGCCGACGGCACGCAACTCAAGCTGCGCTGCGAGCTGAAAGATGGCGTGGTAGTGGATCACGTGATCGCCGCCCGCGAGGACGAAGTGGACTTCCGGCTGCAGGCCCGCAACCCGACGGACAAGGCTTCCGAGGCGCATTGGGTCCAGCCGTGCATGCGCGTGGGCGAGTTCACGGGCTGCGGCAAGGACGCCGACGCGTACGCGTACCTCAAGAAGTGTTTCATCTTCGTGGATGGCTCGCCGCATCGCCTGCCCACGCCGGAATGGGCCACACAGGCGCGCTACACGCCGGGGCAGGTCTGGTGTCCGAAGCATGTGCCGCGCGACGACGTGAACCCGCGCCCGCTGAGCAAGCTCGTGCCGAGCAACGGCTTGATCGGGTGCTTCTCCGCCGACGAGAAGATGGTCCTGGCGACTGCGTCGGAGCCGTACCAGGAGCTGTTCCAGGGCGTCATCCGCTGCATCCACAGCGACTTCCGCATCGGCGGCCTCGCGCCCGGCGAGAAGAAAGACATCCGCGGCAAGATATACATTGTGCCGGCGGATATCCCCGCGCTGCTGCAGAGGTATGAGAAGGATTTCCCGGAGCACAAGAAGTAAGGTATTGGTCGTTGGCTATGGCAATCGGACGTGGCCTGCTGTACGTGGACCCGGCGGGGAAGTAGCGGACAATGATGAACGATGAACGATGAATGCTGAACGGCGGATGATGGGGGACGCCCCGTCACACACCGCCGGCGTTGCCGCCGTCGGCAACCTCAGCGCCGATCCGGCGTAACTCTGTCAACAGCGGGCCGACATGGTTGGCCACCACGTCCCAAACGATGTCATTGTCCACGGCGAAGTAGGCGTGGGTCAGGATGTTCCGCATGCCGGCAATCTTGGCCCAGGGCACTTGCGGATTGGAGTCGCGGACCGCTGGCGGCACGTTCCTGACGGCCTCCCCAAGAACCTCGAGGTTTCGCAGCACCGCGTCGCACGTCCGCCGATCCGCCTCGAATGCCGCGCGGTCCATGCCTCGTGTGTAACCGGCAATGGCGTCGCAGCAGGCTATCGCATCCTGCACGTACAGACGCCAGTCACGCGACATAGAGCAGGTCTCTCTCGATGGACGGGCGCAGTTCCTTGCGCAGCGCCTTGTCGGTGACCAGGTCCACTTCGCTCCCCAGCAGGCGCTCCAGGTAGAACTTCAGGTCAAAATAGCCGTCGAAGGTGGCTGGCCCCGAGAACTTCACCAGCACGTCCACGTCGCTGCCGGACGCGACCTCGTCGCGGGCCACCGAACCAAACAGGGCGAGAGACGCCACGCCAAAACGTTCAGCGATCTCCGCGTAGTGGCCCCGCAGGATAGCCAATGCTTCCGCGCGCGACATCGCTTGCCCTCCCGTGCGGTAGTATACCAGAAACCGCGGTGCGTGTGCCAGCGGTTTCATGGCCTTGGCGCCCCGCGAGTGGGTAGCCCTATTGGGGCGGGGAAAGGGCGGAGA
>JAPLOD010000654.1 GCA_026692735.1 Planctomycetota bacterium
AGCCCGTCGTGGAAGTTGCCGTAGCCGTTGTAGCCGCAGGCTTCAGAGCCTGTCGCCGAAGCCGCGCTGGGGTTCCACCGCGGCTGCGGATGCGGTGGGAGTGCTCTCCCGAGCACGACTGCCGTTATCCGTACGCCTCTCGATCACATACAAGACGCGATAGACACGCGAGGGGACGGCTCGTCGTGGTCAGGAGACCACTCCGCTATAGAACGGTTTGTCAAGGCGAATGCGTGGCCTCGTCGTGGTGACGTTTGGTCAGGGGCCACGTCGCGATGAGTGGCAGGCGGCGGGCGGCCGTCAGGCGAACTTGCTGGTGCCTGGCGGGAGGATAGGGCTCTGCGGGAGCGCAACCCGAGCGCCCGCTCAGGTGCCATACGGCAGCAGGGGGCCCTCAGTGGCCCTGAGGGCCTCCTCACAAACCGCCTGCCGGTGGCCCCAAAGCGGTAAACTCAGAAGTTGCCGTTGGCGCCCGCATCGGCGAAGCCGCTGCTGGGCAGAGGCTCCCTGTGCCCGGGCCAAAGCCGCCTTCCAGGTTGTGGGCGCGCCGGCTGCAGTGACTGTCAGGTCTCTCAGTCCGCTATAGGTGCTTGGGGGTCGGAATACGGCTTCGCCCCTACTCAGGTTCTCGCTGGATGCTGGCAGCCTCATTCCCACCGGGTGACTTTGCGGCTCCAGAGTGATCTGGGAGGTCTGCCAAAGCGAAGTTCGACCGAGACAGTCAGGGCGCAGTTGGCGGCCGTGGATCAGGTGCGGCGTCAGTGCTGGTTGCGGCGTTCAGGCAGCTAGCAATTCGGGCTTGAATTCGGTGCCGTCCCGTAACATCGCAAAGATGATCCGTAGCAGGTCTCGCGCGAGCGCGACCTTGGCCGGGTTCGGGCCGTACTTGTGCAGGACGCGATAGTAGCGGCGTTTGAGCCGGGTATTCTCGAAGGCTTTGGACCAGGCGAAATGCTGAGCTAGTTGGATCAAGGCGCACTGCAGGTGCGGATTGCGTTGGTGCGGTAGCGGCCCGGTGAAGCGATGCTCTCCCGTCTGGGACACACTGGGAGCCAGGCCGCCGTAACTGATGCTGTTGCCGACGCTGGGGAAGCGTTGGAGCGTGCCCAGCTCGGCGGCGATGGTGAGGGACAGGATCGCCCCGGCACCGTTGATTGTGCTGATCTGCGCCGCTTCCCGGCGCTCAGCCACGCACGGCTTGATCTCGGCTTCCATCTGCGCGATCTTGTCCTTGTGCTCGGCCAGCTCTTGGCGCAGCTTCTGGAAACAAGACTGCAGCAGTGACGGCAGGCGCTGCTCACACTCGTCCAGCCAGACCTGGGCTTTCTTGCCGCTGAGGTCCGTATAGGGGCACTCCTCCCCTTCGGCCCGCAGGAACGCCCGTAGAACGCTGCACACCTGGGTGCTTTGCTCGACGAAATGCTTGCGCAGGCGGGTGAGCGTGCGGGCGTGGTGGGTGTCTTCGTCCGGCACCCATACCGCTAGCTGCTCCAACAAGCCATCCGCAAGGAAGCGCGCCAGTAGCTTGGCGTCCAGCTTGTCCGTCTTGGCGGTCTTCATCGCTTCGAACAGCCGGTGGACCTTGAACGCATTCACGACCAGGACATCAATGCCCAACGACATCATCTGCCGCGCCAGAACATGGCTCTGGGTCCCAGTCTCCAAGGCCACACGCTTGGGGCCAGGAAGGCTCGCGACCTCCTTCACCAGATCCTGCGTGAGAACCTTGAGTCCACTCGCGACTTCACCCGTCTCGGTGTCCACCCAGGCAACGACCGTCGTCTTCTTGTGCACGTCCAGTCCGATCGCTCTCATTTTCGGTCTACTCCTCTCTCGGTGCTGTGCTCTCTTTTCGCAGATCGAGAGTACCACAGCTTCGCCCTGAGCTGCGAGTAGACCGTTCTATGCTAACCCACCGCGTCCGCGGCCGGCGTGGAACTCCTCCAGGACTGCGGCGACAGCCTCTGGATGGCGCGCAGACGCGGGACTCCATGCGCCAGGAGTCATGTCAGCGACGCAGCCCGGTTTCTCTCTCAATGAGGCGACTGGCAGTGCCCCTCGCGCGGGTGCGTCGCTTTCGGGACGCGCGGCCCGCACTCCCCACGCTGACAGACCGCGGACTGCCGGGACCGTGTGATGTCAGACGCCCGCCCCGCGCTTGTGGTCGCCTCGAACGCATGTCGGTGTGCTTCTCGTGGAGGTAGATGGTAATGCGAGCCAACAGGCGCTCGTTTCCCTTCGGACTCATACTCGTATCGGTAGCAGCGGCGTGTGCGCAGGCCGCGATGGCGGGCGGGGTGATGGAGTCGGCGGCGGCGCCGCGAGAGATCAAGGCGTGCATCCTCAACGCGGGGGGCAACCTGCGTGGGAACCTGTTCATCGCGTTGCAGAAGGCGGGGATTCGCCCGGAGGGCTGGCGGTTCGTGAACCCGCTTGCGCCGCCGGAGTACACGGACGCGACGGCCCCGTTCGGCGCGGGCGCCGGCTGGAGCGCGCTCGCCGAGTCGGACGCCTACTGGCAGTTCCCCACCACCGGGGGGGTCGCGGCCACCACGGACCTGCACCGGTTGGCGGGGATGGACGTGATCTACGTCTGCGCCGGGGCGGTCAACATCCCGGCCTCGACGGACTTCAAGGAGAACGGGCTGATCCGGGC
>JAPLOD010000655.1 GCA_026692735.1 Planctomycetota bacterium
GGGAACCAACTCTTGTCCAGAAGACCGAATCAGGAAACCATCAGGCGAATGGGAGGGGGAAGGTGTGGCCCGAGACTGCCAGCCCGACCCACGCTTTCAACCCGCCGCCCGCCTACGACCATGCGCTTGTTTTGGGGCTAGCTCGCAGTGGCACGGTGAGCGTGGGAGGCCGGGAATGCCAGCGACGACCGTCGAGCGCACGAAGGAGGCCGCCACGCTCGCAACGCCTCGCGAGAAGGCGCCGTTGCCGCCCAGGCTGCGCGCGGTGGACGTGCGTGTCAGCGGCACCCAGGGCGAGATTCTGAAGGGCATTACGCTGGAGGCGCGGCACGGCGAGATTCTGTCTATCATCGGGCCGGCGGGCGCGGGCAAGACGACGTTTCTGCGCGCGCTCAACCGCATGAACGACCTCGACCCCGACCTGTGCGTCTCGGGGCAGGTCTTCCTGGACGGATGGCCCGTGTACGATGCGGCCGTGGACGTGGCCCTGCTGCGGCGCAAGGTTGGCATGGTCTTCTCGGTGCCAGTGCCGCTGCCCATGACGATCTTCCGCAACATGGCGTTCGGCCCGAGCCTTGAAGGGGCCAACTCGGCGCGGACCATGGAGCGGGTCGAGGCCGCGCTGCGGGCGGCGTACCTGTGGGACGAGGTGCAGGACCGGCTGGAGGAACCGGCGCGCAACCTGTCGGGCGGGCAGCAGCAGCGGCTCTGCCTGGCGCGAGCGCTGGTGCTGCAGCCCGACGTGCTGCTGCTGGACGAGCCGTGCTCGGGCCTCGACCCGATCTCGACGGCGAAGATCGAGGAAGCGCTCCAGCGGCTGAAGAAGGACCTGGCCGTCATCCTGGTGACGAACAACGTGAAACAGGCGTCGCGCGCCTCGGATCGCACGGCGTTCTTCCTGTTCGGCGAGATGATCGAGCTGCAGCCAACGGAAAGCCTGTTCACCACACCGCAGGACAAGCGGACGGCGGACTACATTTCAGGAAGGTTTGGCTAGTGGCCCCGAAACTCGAAACCAGAGCGCTGGACTTGTGGTACGGGAGGTTCCACGCGCTGAAGGCGGTCAGCATCGCCGTCGCGCCGCAGGCCATCACGGCCATCATCGGGCCGTCGGGTTGCGGGAAGTCCACGCTGCTGCGCGTCTTCAACCGCATGAATGACCTGATCCCCGGCTGCCGCACCACAGGCGACGTGCTCCTGGACGGCCAATCCATCGCCGGGAACGGCACGAACCTGGCCGCGCTGCGCAAACGCGTCGGGATGGTGTTCCAGCGGCCCAACCCGTTCCCGCTGTCCGTCTTCGAGAACGTGGCGTACGGCCCGAAGATCCACGGGCTGGCGGCGGCCGGCGGCCTGGCGGAGCGCGTGGAACGGAGCCTGCGCCAGACGGGCTTGTGGGATATCCTGAAGGACAAGCTGGATGCTTCGGCCCTGTCGCTGACGCCGGAGCAGCAGCAGCGGTTGTGCATTTCGCGGCTGCTGGCGGTGGAGCCTGAAGTGCTGCTGATGGACGAACCGTGTTCGGCTCTCGATCCCATCGCGACGGCGCGCATTGAGGAACTGATGCTGGAGCTGAAGCGGCAGTACACCATCGTCATCGTGACGCACAACATGCAGCAGGCCGCGCGCATCTCTGACGATACAGCGTACATGCTGCTGGGCGAGCTGATCGAATCCGGCGACACCCAGACGGTCTTCACGGGTCCCGCCGACAGGCGCACGGAGGAGTACATTTCGGGGAGGTATGGATAATGCAGCGCCATTTCGATGAGCAGATCCAGGAACTGCTGCAGAAGCTCGTGCTGATGGGCCGCCTCGCCGACTCCATGATCGGGCTCGCGCTTCGAACGCTCATGGAGCGGGACGAGGCGTACTGCGCCGAGGTCGAGCGCAAGGAGGACGAGGTGGACCGGCTGCAGGTCGAGGTGGACGACCGGGCCGTGAAGCTGACCGCGCTGCAACAGCCCGTCGGCTCCGACGCGCGCTTCCTCTTCATGGCGTCGCGCATCGCCACGGAACTGGAGCGCATCGCCGACCAGGCCGTGAACATCTGCCAGAACGCTCATCATGTGCTGCAGACGCCGCCGCTGAAACCGCTGGTGGATCTGCCGATCATGGCGGAGGTGGCGCAGAAGATGGTCGGCGCCAGCATTGACGCTCTGGTGAAGCGCGATCTGGCGCTGGCGGACTTCGTCCTGAAAGAAGAGGAAAAGCTCGACGCTTTTCGCGACCAGATCTTCCGCGAGCTGCTGACGTACATGATGGCCGATCCCGCGACGATCCCGCGGGCGCTGGCACTCATCCTGATCTCGCGCAACCTGGAGCGGGTCGGCGATCACGCGACGAATATCGCCGAGGAAGTCGTATACTTGGTCAAGGGCCATGATGTCCGGCATTCGGCGGCGCAGGGACCGAAGCCTTGAGAGGCGGACCATGAGCAAGGGCACCGTGGTTGTCATTGACGACGAGAAGGACCTGCTCGAGCTGGTCCGCTACAACCTCGAGAAGGAGGGCTACACCGTCGTCGGGGCGCTGGATGGCAAGTCCGGGCTTGAACTCGTGATGCGGCAACGGCCTGCGCTGGTGATGCTGGACCTGATGCTTCCCGACATTGATGGCCTGGAGATCTGCCGGCGGCTCAGAAGCGAAGGCCGCACGGCGGCGATCCCCATCATCATGCTGACGGCAAAGGCCGCGGAGGCGGACCGCGTCGTGGGCCTCGAAATGGGGTCCGACGACTACATCACGAAGCCTTTCAGTCCGCGCGAACTGCTGGCACGAGTCAAGGCGCTGCTGCGCCGGGGAGGCGGCCGGCAGCAGGCGGCGGACACGCTGCGGCGCGGCGACCTGGTCATTGACAGCAGCCGCCACGAGGTGACGTGCCAGGGGCGCCCGGTTGTGCTGACGGCGACGGAGTTTCGCATACTGGAGTTTCTGGCGGCGCATCCCGGCCGGGTATATTCCCGCTGCGAGATCATTGACAGCGCGCTGGGGCGGGAGACGGCGGTCCTGGACCGCACGGTTGACGTGCACGTCCTGTCCATCCGCAAGAAGCTCGGAAGCTGCGGCGAGTGCATCGAGACGTTGCGCGGCGTCGGGTACAGGTTCAAGGACAAGGAGTGAGCGTGTTCCGGCACAGTCGTTTCTTCTGGCGCCTGTTCCTCTCGTACTTCGTGCTGGCCTGTGCGGCGGCGGCCGGCCTGGGCCTGTTCGCGGCCGACAGGCTGCATGCGACGCGGTTCGAGAGCATACAGCGCGCGCTCTATGAGGAAAGCCGGCTGGTGTACGAGTTGATCGAGGAAGACCTGAAGGCGAAGCGCACCGGCCCGATGCAGCAGACACTGGGACGGGTGGCCGCTGCCGTGGGTTGCCGCTTCACTATCGTGGACAACGAGGGCCACGTGATCGCCGACACGGAAGCTGAGCCGGCGACGATGGACAACCACCGGCTGCGGCCCGAGATCGTGCAGGCGGCGGCGCAAGGCGAAGGCGCGAGCACCCGGTGGAGCCACACGCTGCGGGAGGAGGTCCTCTGTCTGGCGTACCGCGCGCAGGAGCCGGACGGCACGATCCACTTTGTGAGGCTGGCCGTGCCGCTGGCGCAAGTGAAGAAGGGGCTGCGCGTCTTCGATGAGAGCCTGCTCCTTGGCGTTGCGGCCGTCATCCTGTTGTCGGGCGCGGCGTGCTTTCTGCTGGCGCGGCGCCAGGCCACGCCCATCGCGGAACTGAGCAGCACGGCGCGGGCGATCGCCGCTGGCGACCTAAGCCGCCGCGCTTTTGCGGGCGGGAGCGTGGAAGCGGCGGCGCTCGGCAGCGCCGTGAACGCGATGGCGGAGGCCATCGCAGAGGCGAAGGCGGAGTCCGCCAAGGCGCGGGAGGAACTGCTGGCCATTCTGGGCAGCATGACGGAAGGCATCATCGCGACCGATGGGCAGCGGAGGATCGTGCTGGTCAATCCGGCCGCCGCGGCTCTGCTGGACTTCTCCGCCGCGGGGATCGCTGGCAAGGCGTTGTGGGAGGTGGTCCGCGACGAGCAGGTGCTGCAGGAAGCGGAACAGGTTGCCGCGTCCGGGCAGCGGCGGACCCTGCGCTGCGGGCCTATCCGCGGCCGTTACGTGGCGGTAGTCATCTCGCCGCTTGCGCACGCCGGAGGCGCGCCGGGCCTGCTGCTGGTCGCGCACGACACGACCGAAGCCGTCGAGTACCAGGAACTGCGCAAGGAGTTCGTCGCTAACGTCTCCCACGAACTGCGCACACCGCTGACGTTCATCAAAGGGTTTATCGAAACCCTGCGGGACGGCGCGCTGAGCGACCCTGTGAAGGGGCCGGAGTACCTCGCGACCATCGAGAAGCACGTGACTCAGTTGACGAACCTGGTGAACGACCTGCTCGAGCTCTCCCGCCTGGAGAGCCGCGCCGGCATCCCGCGCCGGCACAGTGTGAAGCTTGACGAGCTGGTCCGCAAGGTCGTGGACCTGATGCAACCGGCTGCGCAGAAGAAGGAGCAGAGCCTCACCGTCGCCGTTTCCCCCGGTCTCCCGGCCAGCAGCGGCGATCCCGATTACCTGGAGCGGGCCATTGCCAATCTGCTGGACAACGCCATCAAGTACACGCCGCGTTGCGGCGCGATCAACGTCTCCGCCAAGACCAACGCCGCAAGCGTCGTCATCGAGGTAACCGACAACGGCATCGGCATTCCCGCGCACGATCTACCCCGCATCTTCGAGCGGTTCTACCGCGTTGACAAATCGCGTTCTCGCGAAATGGGCGGTACGGGCTTGGGCCTGGCCATCGTCAAACACATCGCCCAAGCCCACGGCGGCTCAGTCGAGATCTCGAGCGAAGTCGGCAAAGGCTCCACCGTTCGGCTCTCCCTGCCGATGGGATGATTCGAATGATGAATGGTGAATGATGACCGATGAGCGGCGCCGTGACGCCGTTCCTCATTCATCCTTCCGCGTTGACACTAACGCAACGGAACAATAGCCTCGATGCTGGCGGTTCACTTTTTGGGAGCCTTGCTTTCATGATAAGCCATGGCACGACAATCGGGAACAGGCGGACCGGGCCGCTAAAACCGCGGAGTACATCCGTGAAAAAGGCCCATATTGCGCGCAACGGCGCGCTGAGGGCTTTGCTGCCCGGTGGCTTTCTGGCCTTTCTGCTGGCCGTGCCACTGCGAGCTAGCTCGCAGTGCCACGCCGCGGACGTGAAGCCCGTGACGGGGGAGAAACCGAAAACGGCGGAAGCCGCGCCCGCAGCCACGAGCGCCAAGCCCCTGTTCAGGAACTTCATGGCCATCAATGGCCACTTCACCTTCAAGCCGACGCTCTATCGCCAGGTCTGCCAACTGGTCCGCAACTACCACAACCTCAACTGGGACGTGAAGCAGCCCGGCGACGCCTGCAAGCCGCCCGTGTGTGTCAACAAAGTGGACTGGAAGAACGATGTCTATGGCAAGTGGCAGAAGGCCGGCTATGAGACCGACATCTGCATTCAGTTCAGCGGATTCCAGGCCGACACCGCCAACTACCAGCGCTTCTGGACCGGAAAGGAGCAATGGTGCTACGACTACGGCAAGGCCATCGCCGCGTACTTCGGGCCGTCGGGCGCGGAGAAGCTCTGCACCTCCTTCGAGATCGGCAACGAACCGGGCTCGAAGTTCGACAGCGCCTTGTTCAAGACCATCTTCAGGCACATGGCGCAGGGCATCCGCGACGGCGATCCGAAGGCCAAGATCCTTACGCCGGCCGCTCACGCACGCAAGGGCGACGACTACATCCAGGACCTGCGCGGCATCTACGCGGAAAAGGACATGCTACCGCTCTACGATGTGATCAACCTGCACACCTATGCCGCCGTCGAGCGGAAGAAACCGTCCGAGAGCCCGTGGAATCGCAGCTATCCCGAGGACCCGGAGATCCCGTACCTGAGGATCGTGGATGAAGCGATCGAATGGCGCGACGCACACGCGCCGGGCAAGGAGACATGGATCACGGAGTTCGGCTACGACGCCTGCACGCCCGAGGCCATGAAACGCCGCGAAGGCTGGGCGCTCAAACTCGATTGGCAGGGCACGACGGATCTCCAGCAGGCGCAATACCTGGTCCGTTCGTTCCTCGTCTTCGCCGAGCGCGACGTGCAGCGCGCCTACATCTACTTCTATGACGACAACGATGCGCCCGGCATCCACGCCTGCGCCGGTCTGACGCGGAAGTTCGTGCCGAAGATGTCGTTCTGGGCCGTCAAGCAGCTCTACGAGACGCTGGGAGATTACCGCTTCAAACGTATCGTGAAGAAGAACCCGGGCGAGCTCTGCGTCTATGAGTTCGAGTGTGGCGAGAAGCCCGACCGCGTCGTCTGGGTCGCGTGGTCGCCCACCGGCGTCCGCACGAACGAGAAGAACGGCTATGTGCCGCGCGAGTTGAAGACGACGCTCGGCGAACTGCCCGCCTTCCCGACCAAGGTCGTCAGCATGGCCACCGCCGATGGCGAGGCCCCGAAACCCGCGTGGGAAAAGGCCGGTCCATCGGCCATCACCATCACCGTTGGCGAGAGTCC
>JAPLOD010000656.1 GCA_026692735.1 Planctomycetota bacterium
CGCGCGCCCTGGCCTCGGCGCGGAGGTCCGCAGCCGCGCCTCGCAGGACGTGCGGCAGGGCCTTGCCGCCGCCGACTTCGCCGGCGCGCAGGGCCGCCAGTACGTGCGGGGGGACGAAGCGCGGCGCATCCAGCGCCAGGCTCAAGGGGGCGCCGTCTTTCAGCCGTTCGGCGGCGATGCGCAGCACGCCGGCGAAGCTGCCGCGTTGGTCCTGGCTGAGCGCCTCCATGATCTCGTGGAGCGGCAGGCCCTGGCGCAGGGCTTCGGCGATCTCCTCCAGGACATACGACAGTTGCCTGCGGCGCTCGGCCGTGCCGGGACGCCAGGCAACGCCCAGCACGAGCGCGGCCAACACCACTCCCGCCCAGAACAGATACCCATAGAGGCCAAGCACAGCGCAGGCCATGAGCGCGAGCAGCATCCAGGGGCGTTGCGTCAGGAGGACAACGAGGAAGGCTGCCGCGGTGGCGGCGACCACGGCGTTGAGGAGCAGGAAGAAAGGCCACCAGAAGCTATTCCTGGACAACGGCGCCAGGATGGCGGCATTGGCGGCGAAGAGCAGCCCAGACAGCAGCAGCCAGCAGACCAGCGTGTCGCAAGCCGGACCGGGCTGGCCCCGCAGACGGCGCTTGTGGAGCCAATCGCGCACGAAGAGCAGCGCCGCGCCGCACACAGTGGCGGTGATCGTCACGGAGAAGGCTATGACCCAGTCGCCGGTCATTTCTTCCTCATCATCTCCTGGATCTTGAAGATGGGCAGGAAACCGGACAGCACAATGACGAGCACCAGCGCGCCGATGGTAAGCTGCGCCGTCAGGTACAGCATGAAGCGCACCTGCGTGCCCTGGAGATTGGCCCGTTCGTCGTACAGGTCGGCCAGCCGGGAGAGACTCAGCGGCAGATCCCCGTGCACTTCCGCGCCGCGGACGAAACGTGAAAGGGTCGGCGGGAAGAAGCGGCATTGAGCGAGCGCATCAGGCAGCGAGCCGCCGCGGCCGACCTCATCAGCCACGCGGCCGACGGCTTCCTGCACGGGCACGAAGTCCACGCTGTCGCGCACCATGACGAGGGCGGCGTTCATGGGGACGCGACGGTGCAGCAGGATGCTCAGTAACCGGCAGAAGCGTCCCACCATCACCGTGCGCAGATAGGGTCCGGCGACAGGCATGCGCAGAGCAGTGCGCTGGACCCAGTAGCGGACGCGGCGCGATTTCCAGAGCGCGCGACCAAGCACCAGCGCGCACAGACAAAGCACGGCGCCGAACGCCAGCGCGTAGGGATCGCGCAGGATGCGGCCGGCCTCAAGCACGAGGCGCGTCGGCAACGGAAGCGTTGCGCCCAGGGAGTTGTAGAGATTTCCGAAGACGGTCGGCACGTTGGCAACGATCAGGCCAATGAGAACGATCCCGAAGAAGACCGCCGTCACGATCGGCCCCATGAGCTGCGACCAGAGCTGCTCCCGGAACCGCGCCTGCGAGCGGTACTCGCGAACGAGTTCCACGAGGGCGGCGTGCAGATCGCTGGCGGCGCAGCCCTGTTCAAGCAGCCTGGTGAAGAGTTCGGGGAAGCGGCCCTGGCAGCGACGCAACGCGTCGGGCAACGGCGCGCCGGCGGCGACCTCCTTCTCGACGGCTTCCAGAGATTGGCGCAGGCGGCGGTTTTCGGCTTCCTTGCCGATCAGCCTGAGCGCATCGGGGAGCGGCAGGCTGGCACGCACCAGACCGGCCAGCATTTCGGCGAAGAGCGCCAGATCGGCGGGGGAGAGTGGGCCGGTCAGGCCCACGGCGGCAGCCAGGCCGGCGCCAAGCGACGGCGGCGGGACAAGAGTGTCCCGCCCACCAGCCTGCTCAACGCTTGTGCCGGGCGGCGGGACAGGAGTGTCCCGCCCACCAACGGGCTGGCTGTTGTCCGAGGATGAGGGGGCGGCTACGCTGTCAGAGTCCACAGCCATGGTGCAGTACGCTCTCCGCGCCAGTGTCGGTCGGTAGAACGACGTGCAGCATAATACGGAACAACACGTGGTGGCAAGCGGAGGACTCGGCCGCGCGGGATACGGCCGTGCGGCTTTTCTCTGGCTTCCGGCGCGAAGCGTGCTATTATTAGTGGAGGTTGGATAAACGGGGGCCTTCCGTAGCGAAGGCCCCTCTGTTTATGTCGTGTGGTGCAGTCGCCAGTTTCACCTGCCGATCTCCACAACGGACGAACGAATACGGGTGCCATGAACGAACGCAAGCTGCGCAACATCGCGATCATCGCTCACGTGGACCACGGCAAGAGCACGCTGGTGGACCACCTGCTGCGCCAGGCCGGCACGTTCCGCGCCAACCAGGAAATGATCGAATGCGTGATGGACTCGAACGACCTCGAACGCGAACGCGGCATTACCATCCTCGCCAAGAACTGTGCCATCAACTACCTCGGTACGCGCATCAACATCATTGATACCCCCGGCCACAGCGATTTCGGCGGCGAAGTGGAGCGCGTTCTGAGCATGGCCGATGGCGCGTGCCTACTGGTGGACGCCGCGGAAGGCGTGCTGCCGCAGACGAAGTTCGTCCTGCGCAAAGCCTTCCAGAACGACCTCAAGCTCATCGTCGTCATCAACAAGATTGACCGCGCCGACGCCCGCCCGCACGAAGTCCTCAACCAGGTCTTCGATCTCTTCGTGGAACTCGGCGCCAGCAACAAGCAGCTCGACTTCCCTCACGTCTTCGCCGTCGGCCGGCAGGGACTGGCCAAACCCGAAATGGAGCACGAAGCTACCGACCTCCGTCCGCTCTTCGACCTTATCATGAACTACGTCCCGCCGCCGGCAGGCGACGAGAGCGGGCCGCTCAGGGTCCAGGTCGCAAACATTGACTACAACGACTACGTCGGCCGCATCGCCATCGGCCGCATCGCCCAGGGCACGGTCCGTTCCGGCCAGTCCTACACCATGATCAGCCAGGACGGGCGGCGGCGCACCGAGCGCGTGCGCACGCTCGAAATCCACGAGGGTCTCGGCCGCAAGGAAGTGCAGTCCGCGTCGGCCGGGGAGATCATCGCCATTTCCGGCTTCGAGGAAGTCCACATCGGCGACACGCTGGCCGAGGGCGACAATCCCGAGCCGCTCCCGCCCGTGCCCATTGACGAGCCGACCCTCACGATGATGTTCCTGGCCAACAACAGCCCCTTCAGCGGGCTGGAGGGCAAGTACGTCACCAGCCGCCAGTTGAAGGACCGCCTCGAAAAGGAAGCCCTGCGCAACGTTGCCATGCGGCTTGAGATGACCGATGCGCCGGACGTCTTCAAGGTCTCCGGCCGCGGGCTGCTGCACCTGGGCGTGCTCATTGAGAACATGCGCCGCGAAGGCTACGAAGTACAGATCAGCAAGCCGCACGTCATCACCAAGGAAGTCAACGGCCAGCTTCACGAGCCGATCGAGACCATCATGGTGGACGTGCCGGAGGAATTTCTCGGCAAGACCATCGAACTGCTTGGCTCGCGCCGCTGCGTCTTGGGGAACATGAGCCAGCACGCGGGGCACTGCCACCTGGAGTTCAAAGGTCCCAGCCGCGGCCTGATCGGCCTGCGCAACCGGCTGCTCACGACCACGCGCGGCGAGGCCGTGTTGCACCACGCCTTTCTGGAATATGGGGAGTTCCGCGGGCCGCTGCCGGGCCGGGCGACCGGCGTGCAGGTGGCCAGCGACAGGGGGCAGGTGACCGCCTACGCGCTGCAGAACCTGCAGGACCGCGGGGAGTTCTTCGTGGAACCGGGCGAACCGGTCTACGAAGGCCAGGTCGCTGGCGAACACTGCAAGGAAAACGACATCGCGGTAAACGTGGCCAAGGCCAAGCACCTCACCAATATCCGCAGTTCCAACAAGGAAGCAACGGTGACGCTGAAAGCCAAGCGTCTCTTCACGCTCGAAGAAGCGCTGGAATATATCGAGGACGACGAACTGGTCGAAGCGACGCCCAAGTCCATCCGCCTGCGCAAGCGTCTGCTCCTGGAGAAGATGCGCCTGCGCGAAGACCGCCAGGCCCGCGAGAAAGCCGAGGAGATCGGCGCGGGGAAGTAGTCCGGCTGTCTCCCGCGCCCGCCTGAGATTTCATTCTTTCTGCCAACTGCTGCGTTGACATCGGGCTGGTTGGCGTTAAGGTGTTCCCCGGCAGTGAAGGGACAGCTAACTCAAGGAGTGGGCTGTTAGCTTCTG
This sequence comes from Planctomycetota bacterium, assembly GCA_026692735.1. Lineage (GTDB taxonomy): Bacteria > Planctomycetota > SZUA-567 > H5-PLA8 > H5-PLA8 > JAPLOD01. The sequence continues at coordinate 4,198 of JAPLOD010000656.1, forward strand.
ATTCCTCGCAGGCGTTGGCCAGGAATCAGCAGCCAAGAGCCCAAGCACCTGGCGTATGGTGAACGATCCCGCATCAGGCAACTGCGGCAGCAACACCACGTTTCTTCGCCTTCAAGACCGCATCGGCTATCTCTTCAAGGACCCTTCCCTGCTGGAACGCGCGCTCACGCATCCGTCCAGCACCTCCGAGGACGACCGCGACAACGAACGCATGGAATTCCTGGGCGATTCGGTCGTCAACCTCTGCGTCGCCAAGGCCCTCTATGACCGCCACCCGGCGTGGAACGAGGGCGATCTCACACAGGTCAAGTCCGCCGTTGTCAGCACGCAAGCACTGGCGCGCGCCGCCGAGTTGATCGGCTTGCGCGACGTCGGCCGCCTGGGCAAGGGATTGCCGCGCGATGAGCCACTCCCGCCCAGCGTGCAGGCGAACCTCTTTGAGGCCGTCGCGGCCGCCGTGTACCTCGATGGCGGCCCGGACGCCGCCGTTTCGTTCGTCCTTCGCGTCCTCGGCCCCGAGATGTGCGCGGTAGCCGACAATGGCGGCGAGCCCAATCCGAAATCGCTGCTCCAGCATGTCGCCCAGAAGAACTGGGGCATCACCCCCTGCTATGGAATGGTGGGCGCCACCGGCCCGGACCACGAGAAGGTCTTCGAGGTCTCCGCGCGCCTGGGCAGCCGCCGCTGCAGCGATTGCTCCCGCGGCGCCCCGCCTGAGACGTGCATGCAGAATGGCGCCCGCCTCTTCCCGGCGGGCACCGGGCGCAGCAAGAAGGAAGCCGAACAGACCGCCGCCCGCCTTGCTCTGGAAGTGCTTGAAGCGGAAAGCGTGCTGAGCGCCTCAGTCGCCAACGGCAACGGCGACAACGGCGATGCCAACAAGGGTGCGTGACGGCAAGGCCTTACCCCACACCTGCTATTGCCCGCGCTTCCTTGCCAGCAGCAGTTTCGTGCTCGGCCCCGTTGAGAACGCGCGCCCGAGCAGCAATTCCGGCAGGTAAAGCCCCGCGCCCATCGCGCCGCCGAGGATCTCGCCGAGGCCGATGTGCTTGCCGAGCTTGTACGGCAGCTTGGTCAGCGACCACGACGTCTTGAAGGCCAGCTTGCCCAGCG
>JAPLOD010000657.1 GCA_026692735.1 Planctomycetota bacterium
CTGCAGGCCGTGGCGCAGGAGGTCGAGACGATAGTGCTGCGGATCACGGACGCGGCATGCGGGTAACGGCAGGTCCGCTGACATTGACGTGTGCGCTGCGGGGCGTAGGATTTGTGACAAGATGCCCGACACGTTTCACCTTTTGCTGCACCAGAACCTGGCCCAACTCCGCTACATCCTGCCGGAACTGATGGTGGTGGCGACGTTCCTGCTCGCCCTCGTCTTCGACCTGGCGGTGGCGGCCGAGCGGCGCAAGAGCACGGGGTACGTGTGCCTGGTGGGCCTGCTGGTGGCGCTGTGGCTGGTCCTGCTGCAACACCAGCAGTTCATCGCCGCGGCGGCGCACGGTGGGGTGACGCACAAGCCGATCTTCGCGGGGATGCTGAGCTACGACGAGTTCGGGACGTTCTTCAGGTTCATCCTCCTCGTGGGCACGATGATCTCGCTGTTGCTGGCGCTGCACGCGCGCGAGCTGTTCGGGAGGAACCACGGGGAGTTCTACCTGCTGCTGGTGGCTGTGTGCGCCGGCGGGATGTTCCTGGCGTCCGCCACCAACCTGCTGATGATCTACCTGGCGATCGAGTCGCTGAGCATCGTGAGCTACGCGCTGGCGGGCTTCCTGCGGCGCGACCGCAAGTCCGCCGAGGCGGGCATCAAGTACGTGATCTACGGCGCCATGTCGTCGGGGCTGATGCTCTTCGGCATGTCGTATCTCTACGGCCTGACAGGCACGCTGAGCCTGCTCGACAGCCACGACAGGAACGGCGCTGTTGTGCAGGGCATTGCCTCCCATGTCATGAGCCTGGAGACGCCCCTCGCGCGCGGCGGCCTGGCGTGCATCCTGGTGCTGCTCTTCTCCGGCTTTTTGTACAAGATCGCCGCCGTGCCGTTCCACTACTGGTCGCCCGACGTCTATGAAGGCGCGCCGACGACCGCGACGGGGTTTTTCTCCGTGGTGCCCAAGGCCGCGGGCTTTGCGGTGCTGATCCGGACGCTGTGCGCCTTCTTCCCGCTCGGCCACGCCGAAAAGGCATGGCTGTCGTACCCGCGGGTGGAGCAGCTCGTGGCGGTGATCGCGGTCCTGTCCATGGTCGTCGGGAACCTGGCGGCGCTGGGCCAATCGAATGCCAAGCGGATGCTGGCGTATTCATCCATCGCCCACGCCGGTTACATGCTGGCGGGACTCTCGGTGCTGGACGACACGGTCGGCCCGGCGTCGGTGCTGTTCTACCTCCTTGTCTACATGGTGATGAACCTCGGGGCGTTCCTGGTGCTGATCGCGCTCGAGAACGTGTTCGGCGGCTCGGAGCTGCGCCAGTTGCGCGGCGCGGGGCGGCGCGAGCCGCTGTTGTGCGTGATGCTGTGCGTGTTCCTGTTCAGCCTTGTCGGGATGCCGCCGCTGGGCGGTTTCATCGGCAAGTACCTGATCATGTGGAAGCTGGCGGCGCGCGGGAACTACGGCATGATCTTCTGGATCGGCTTCAACTCCGTCATCAGCCTGTACTACTACATGCGCCTGGCGAAGGCCGTGGTGCTTGACCAGCCGGAGGAAGCGGTGGCTTCCACCGAGAAGACGCCGGTGTCCTACAGCGCACTGGCGGTCTGCCAGGGCGCCGCGCTGCTGCTGCTGTTCTTCTGCTTCGAGCCTGTGCAGCGCCTGTGCCTGCAGGCGATGGCCCCCCTGCGGTAGGGGCGGCTGTCCGCGGCCACGAGGGAGGGCGGCGTTACCCGCAAAATCGAATTGACATGCGACGGACAGCCGCCATGCTGCCATACGCCATGCCCCTGGATCTTGACTCGCCCGTTCCGCTGTATCAGCAGTTGCAGGATATTCTGCGCGTGGAGATAGCGCGCAAGACTTGGAAGGTCGGCTGCAAGGTCCCCAGCGAACACGAGCTGTGCCGGCTGTACGGCGTTACGCGCCCGACGGTGCGCCAGGCGCTGGAAGGGCTGGTGCGGGAAGGGCTGGTGCGCAAGCATCGCGGCAAGGGCGCGTTTGTCACCGCGCCGCCGGTACCGGTGGGGCTGTTCTCGATCACGGGCACGAGCGATGCCTTCGCGGAGCACAAGCTGCACGTGGAGACGCGCGTGCTGCGGGTGGCGCGCGTCTCCATGTGCCTGCTGGCGGACGGCAACGATCCGCCCGGCGGCTGGGTGCAGCTCGAACGCGTGCGGCGCATCAACAGCATTCCCACGTTCTTCGAGTACACGTGGCTGCCCTCGGTGCTGGTGCCGGGCCTGGAACAGACTGACCTGAACGACCAGTCGCTGTTCCACACGCTGGCCGAAGGGTACAAGCTGCGCGTGGACGGGGGCCGGCAGCGCTTCAGCGCCGTGGTGGCGCCGTTCCATGTCGCCATCGCGCTGAACATCAGGCCCGGCGTGCCGCTGCTGCGCGTGGTCCGTTCGATGCAGCTCAGCTCGCGGCCAGGCAAGTCGGGGACCATGCCAAGCAAGGGAGTGCTCGGCACGCTGCAGGTGGACCTGTACGTCGCGCAGGGGCCTTTCGTTTTGGAGCAGGAGATACCGTCGCAATCCCCCCTGGCGCCGCCGACGCCCAGCCTGCCGGGCATGCAGGCGGTACGAGGCCAA
>JAPLOD010000658.1 GCA_026692735.1 Planctomycetota bacterium
CGGCAAGGCCGGCATCCTCGTCCGCCACCTCGAAGCCGGCGCGCCTTACGCCCTGTGGTACGCGCACTGGCAAGGCCTGAACCCGGCCAAGGGCGTGGGTTGGCGGGCGTTCACGACGGTCATCGAACGGATTCGCAAGCACCTGCCGGAGCGCGTGGTCTGGATGCGGCCCAGCGACATCTCAGACCGCTACCACAAGGCGGGCGGCTGGAGTTTTCTGGACGAGCTGTGAGCATAGAGAAATCATGTCCCCCGGTTTCAGCGAAGAGAGGAGTTGGCGATGTCCGTCGTCATCTGCATCCTGATCGGCCTGGTAACCGGCGTCGTCGCGGGTCTGTGCGGCGTCGGGGGCGGCATCATCATGGTGCCGGCATTCGCGGCGTTCCTGAAGATGGAGCAGCGGTACGCGGTCGCCAGTTCCCTGGCAGCGGTCATCCTCACGGCGCTTGCGGCGTCGCTCAAGAACGTGAGCAACGGCCTCGTGGATTGGAAAGTGGCGCTGCCCACCGGCATTGCCGGCGCCGCGGTCGCCTGGTTCACCGCCGACTGGCTGAAGCAGTTGTCGAATGCCACGCTGACGCGCATCTTCGCGATCCTGCTCATCGCTATCGGCCTGCACATGCTGGCCAGTGCGCGGTAAGAGGCCAGCGCCGCGCTGACGGCGCCTGGTGTATTCGTAACAGGCTTGGCCTGTTGACCATTGATGGACGGGCGCGCGAGCGGAGATCGGCATGGCGGGGTTCCCTGCCACGAAAGTACGGGCCTTCATGAACTGTGCGAAGCACGCCGGAAAGCCTGCCCTGCTGCCGCGAACGGTGTCGGCGACGCTGCTCGTCGGGCTCGCAATGCTGGCGGGACCGGCGACGCATGGCGCCGAGAAAGCCGCGCCGCAGGCTCCGAAGCATATCGTGGAGAAGGCGCTCGCCGGACCGCTGCAGACGGTGGACGAGATCGTCTTCGTGACACGCCTGCCCTACAACGACGGACATTGGTACGCCAACATCGGCTACTACTGCGAAGACGAGACGGCCAAGGCGTACGCGGGCAACGGCAAGCCCGACGTGGGCAAGCTGTGCAAGTGGAACATCCGCAGCGGGCTGCTGACCGTGCTGCTCGATGCTCAAGGCGGCTCGCTGCGCGATCCCCAGGTCCACTATGACGGCCGCAAAATCCTCTTCTCGTATCGCAAGGCAGGCTCGGATTACTACAACCTCTACGAGATCGGCGTGGACGGCGCCGGGCTGACGCAGCTCACCTCCGGCCTCTTCGACGACTTCGAGCCGGTCTATCTGCCTGACGGCGACATCCTGTTCGTCTCCACGCGCTGCCGGCGCTGGGTGAGCTGCTGGAAGACGCACGTGGGCATCATGTACCGCTGCGGCGCCAACGGCAGCGCCATCCGGCCGGTCTCCTGCAACATCGAGCACGACAACACGCCGTGGGTGCTGCCGGACGGGCGCATCGTTTACACGCGGTGGGAGTACGTGGACCGCAGCCAGATGGATTTCCACCATCTCTGGGTGATGTTCCCGGACGGCACAGGGCAGACGGTGCTCTACGGGAACCAGAAGCCGGGGACGGTGATGATAGACGCCAAGCCCATCCCCGGCACACAGAAGATCGTCGCCTCCTTCTCGCCCGGGCACGGCGCCAATGAGCACGCGGGGCGCGTGGCCATCCTGAGCACCGACAAGGGACCGGACGATCCCTCCGCGGTTCGGATCCTGTCCGGCAACGGGCCGCTGGTCCGCGATCCGTATGCGCTGTCGGAAGACTGCTTTCTCGCCGCCGAGGGCAACAGGATCCTCGTGATGGACGGCGCCGGCAAGTCGCAGGTGTTGTACACGTACTCCGGACCGGGCAACCTGCACGAGCCGCGTCCGGTCGTCACGCGGCCCAGGGAACCCGTTCTGACCCAGCGCGTCACCGCCGCGCAACAGACCGGCGCCATGGTGCTCGCCGACGTGTACCACGGGCGCAACCTCCCCGGCGTGCAGCGCGGCGACATCAAGAAGCTGTTGCTCCTCGAAGTGCTGCCCAAGCCCGTGAACTTCAGCGGCGGCATGGACCTGACTTCGTGGCTGGGGACCTTCAACCTCGAACGCGTGCTGGGGACCGTGCCGGTCGAGGACGACGGCTCGGCGTACTTCGAAGTGCCAGCCGGACGGCCGGTCTTCTTCGTCGCGTTGGACAAGGACGACCTGTCGGTCAAGCGCATGCAGAGCTTCACCACGGTGATGCCCGGCGAGACCCAGAGCTGCGTCGGCTGCCATGAGCAACGCGTCAGCGCCCCGGCCAACCGCGGACAGGCAACGCCGCTCGCCGTCCGCCGCGCGCCCAGCCGGATAGAGCGCTTCGATGGCTTCCCCGACGTCCTGGACTACAACCGCGACATCCAGCCGGTCCTCGATCAGCACTGCGTGGCGTGCCACTCTCCGCAGAAGCGGCAGGGCAAGGTCCTGCTGACCGGCGACATTGGACCGAGTTGGTCGCACAGCTACTTCAGCCTGTTCGCCAGCCTCCAGGTCGGGGACGGCAGGAACGGCTTGGGCGAGCAGCCGCCGAGGTCCCTCGGCAGCTCGGCAAGCCCCCTGCTGAAGATGGGAGATGGCAGCCACTACGGCGCGAAGGTCTCCCCGCGCCAGTGGCGGATGCTGTGGCTGTGGATTGAGAGCAGCGCGCCCTACGCCGGCACCTACGCGGGCCTGCGACGCGGCGAGCTGATCCGCCTGGAGCGCGCCGACATCCGCGACGGGGTGATCTACCTCGTCAACAAACCCCACCTCCATTTCACGCTGAAGGATTACGAAGCCCGCCGAGTGC
>JAPLOD010000659.1 GCA_026692735.1 Planctomycetota bacterium
CGACCACCGCCTCGTCCAGCAGGGCTTGCGCCGCGGGCGTTTCGAGCAGGGACATGACCATGCCTCCTCCACGCCCCCACACATACGAGGTTCGTCATACCTTCCAGGAAACTTCAGGAAAAACGGTTACAGTAGAGATAGCCAATAGCTGATTTTACAACACCACGTCTTCGCCCGGCTTGATCGCTTTCGGCGCCTTCCCAGCCAGGCCCTCGCCTTCAAGGCTGGTCAGCGGGCTGATCTCGAGGCGGCAGTCCAGCGAGCCATCGGCCTTGCGCGGCACTCGCGTCCCCGCGGCGCTCAGCCAGCGCGCGTACACGTCCATCATGTCGCGTTTGGCCGTCGCGGGCGAGTCCTCCCCTTCGGCGTTCTTCACGGGACTGAAATCTTCCTGCCGCAGCGTCTCCACGTTCACGGTGCGCGCGGCCAGCGGCAGCGCGTCGAAGACGAACGTCTCGAACTTGATCCCGTTCTTCTCCTTCTCCTTCAGCTTCACCGGCTCGCCGTCCGGCCCGAGGCACGGCACGGCTTTCTCCGCTTTGTGATAGGGAAGCTGGAAGCCGCCCTTGTTGAGCTGTTCGATGAAGCCCACGTCGAGCACGTGGATGGCGATGCTGCCCGCCCACAGCTTCAGGTTGCCGTGGGCGTCGGTTTCCTGAGCCAGGGCATCGGGAAGGTCGGAGTACTCAACCACGCACAGCTTGCCGTCGTGCAGGCACAGCACGCCGACCTTCTCTTTCCAGTCGCGCTTGCGGCAGACCTTCGTGGACATCTGCGAGTTGGCCGACACGTGGTGCCCGATGAAGACCGGGTCGCCAATCTTCACCAGCACGTTGTCCACCTGGAAGTACGACAGCGTGTCCACGCCTTTCGTCTTCAGCCACGCCACCGAACCGGATTCGTACAGCGCCTTGATGGAGCCGCCGTGGCCATTGGGGCTGAGCGCGATCGAATCCCGCGCCTGCAGCAGTATCTTCCCGTCGCGGCCGACCGCCGGCATGTTCGCCTGCCTGAAGATACGCACCGTTTCCGCGCCGAGGCCGAAGTACTGTTGCCTGGCGAAGAACGCCTTGGTCTCGTCGTCGTTGGCGTCCTAGGTCATGATCAGCCACGGCACGAGCGCGTTGTAGCGCCGCCGCAGCGCCTGGATCTTCTCGGCGTGGAGCTGAAACAGCATCCGTCCCGTGATGGGTCCGATGACGAACTCGCCTTTCGGGCCCGGAAACCCCAGGCGCGTCCCCTGTCCGCCGGCCACCAGGAAGCAGCCCACGCGCCCCCGCCGAAACGCCTCCTCGCCCGCCGCCCGCGCCTCGTGCTCCGCCTGCTTCTCTTCCGGCGTCGCCGGCGTGCGGATCACAGGCGCCGGTGCGAGCTTCCCGATCTGGGCCGGCGTGCCCGCGCCCTTCACGAACTCCGCCACCAGCCTGTCCACCACGTCGAACTCGAGCAGCGCGATCTGGTCGAGCAGCTTCTGCTGGCTCGCGGGCAAGAGCGAATCGTAGAAGGCGAAAAGATGGCCCTGGCCGTGCTTGGCGGCCAATTGGCGCAACGCGGCGACATCGTGCGGCATGAAGGATTCCCTCCGCTATGAACACAGCGATGATGTGCAACGAACTGGGTCAGGCCACTACGATACACGAACACGGTGCGATATCTAGGCGGTAGCGCGCTTTCGCAGCCGCGGCTCGGTCTGTAAAGCGATAGCCCTCTTAATCGCCACGGCATCCACCTCGGCCAGAATGCCCTCTTCCTTCAGGAAGTCATCGAAGCTGCTGCCTATATGCGCCCGCTTCCCTGACAAAGCCCGGTATTCCCTGATGGCCTCCGCCTCGCTCTGGCGATCATAGTATGCAATCAGCCGCCGAACGCGCTGCTCGTCCCAGCCCTTCGGAAACACGTTCTTCCCTTTTGGCAGCCTCTTCATCTTCGCCTCCTTCGCATCTGGCGCCGGTAGGCAGCCAGAAGCCAAGAGCCAAGAGCCAATAGCCCCGTCCTGACAAGGGCGTCCGTCCGTGCGACGCCGGCCTCACCCGAGTATCGTCTTGTGCCCCGTGATCAGCACGCGCGAACCGGCCGCCACGTACGCCGCTGCCGCCTTCACGCGCGCTTCTGCCTCGCCGAGGAACGCTTCGGCCACCACGCGCTTGCGTGCGTTGCCCGAGCGGGCCTGCAGGGCCAGCAGCGCGCCCAGGAGCAGGTCGAGCCCGATACCGACGAGCCACCGCGCATACAGGTCGTTGAACTCCGTGTCCTTGTCGTGCGAATCGGCGGCGGCAAGCGCCCGCTCCATTTCGGGCAGCAAAGCCCCAATCCTGGCTGCCAAATCGGCCGCCTCGCTCTTGGCGGCTTGCGCCAGCAGCGCGTCCAGGTGTCCGCGCAGCACGCCCGAGCGCACGCCGCCGATGGCCCCGACGACCTGCAACTGCGTGGTGCCTTCGTAGATGTTGGTGATGCGCGCGTCGCGGAAATGCCGCTCCACCGGGTAGTCCTTCATGTAGCCGCTGCCGCCCAGCACCTGGATGGCGTCGGACGCCACCACGTTGGCCATTTCGGTGCCGTAGAGCTTGGCCAGCGGCGTCAGCACCGCCGCCAGCCGCGTCAAGCGCTTCAGTTCGGCGCGGGCTTCCGGCGTCTCCTGATGGTGTTCCTGCCACTTCAGGGCCTCGACCACGTCGGCCGTGTGGTATGTAAGGGCGCGCGTGGCTTCGATGCGGATGCGCATCTGGCACAGCAGATCATAGACGGCAGGGATCTCGCGTATCGGCCGGCCGAACTGCACGCGCGATTCGGAATAGCTCTTGGCCACGCGCGCCGCGGCCTCGGCGATCCCCAGGGCCTGCGCGGCGATCGCGACCCGCGCGCCGTTCATGATCTGCATGCCCACGTCCGTCAGCCCGCGTTTGCGCTGGCCGACCAGTCTTCCCGGCGCCTCGCTGAACTGGATCTCGCAGGTCGGCGAACCGTGGATGCCCAGCTTATTTTCGCTGCGCCGGATGCGCACGCCCGGGCCCTTCTTCACCAGGAAGACCGACAGCCCGCGCGCGCCGGACGTGTTCGGCTCGCTGCGCGACAGCACCAGCAGCACCTCGCCGCAGCCGTTCGTGATGAAGCGCTTGGTCCCCGACAGCTTCCACAGCCCCTGCGCCTCATCCACGGGTTCCGCGCGCAGCCGCACGCTCTGCAGGTCGCTGCCCGCGTCCGGCTCGGTCAGCACCATGGCCGCCGTGTCCTCGCCCGCACACAGCCGCGGCAGGGTCTCCTGTCGCATGGCCTCGTCGCCAAACTCCTCGATCGTCTCGGCGATGTCCTGCAAGC
>JAPLOD010000660.1 GCA_026692735.1 Planctomycetota bacterium
CTGTGCCGCCGCCAGCTTCTGCTCCTCGGTCATGCCGAAGACGAACGTGCCCGCCGGCACGCGCACCATCGTCTGGTCCAGCGTTCGGGCCAGGTCCTCGATCTCGCGGGACAGTGCCATGCTCTCCCCCTCCGTGCGCAGTACGGAACCCATCATCAGCGTCTGCTTACGGCGGCACGCTGCAGAGCCTTGCCGAACAGACGCGTCGCTGCTGGGTCATGGCTTTGTTTCACCTGTGGTGGCGGGCACGCCGCCGGAATCAACAGTCCATATAGCCGTAAAGCACAGACCAGTCCAGTCACGGCAAGGCATTGTTGACATGCAGGCGCGATGCTGCATGCTCCGCTGGAGAACACTGAAGGGAGACCGCCGGATGACACCCAGAGAATGCGTTGAAACTGCACTGCGCGGCGGATGCACCGACCGGGTGCCGTTCACGATGTATGAATGCATGATCCCGCAGTGCGAGGCGGAGCGGCGGATGCGCAACCGCGGCCTGTGTATCCTGCACCGCATGTCCGTGATCCGCACCCACCAGCCCAACGTGAAGACCACCCAGCATGTCTACTGGGAAAACGGCAAGCGAATGATCCGCACAGTCCACGACACGCCGGTCGGACAAGTCACCACGCTCAGCGAGCCGGCCGGGTTCACCTCCTGGACGCATGAGAAGATGTTCAAGCGGCCCGAGGACTACAAGGTCCTTCTGTTCATGATCCAGGACGAGCGGTACGAACCGGACTACGACCCGCTGGCCAGGATGCAGCAGGCTCTGGGCGGCGATGGGCTGCTGCGCGCGGGCATCGGGCTTGAGCCGCTGCAGGCGCTGATCAGCGGTTCGATGTTGAGCATGCAGGATTTCTGCGTCCAGTGGATGGAGAACCGCGATGAGATCCTGCGGCTGTACAGTGCACTGGTCGAACAACGCAGGAAAGTCTATCCCCTGGTCGCGCGGTCCCCCGCCGGCCACGCCAACTACGGCGGGAACGTGGTGCCGGAGGTGATCGGCATGGAAACGTTCCGGAAGTATTACCTGCCGCATTACCAGGAGGCGGCGGAGATCTTCCATCGGCACGGCAGACTGCTCGGCTGCCACTTCGACGCCAACTGCCGGCTCCTCGCGGGCGCCATCGCCGTATCGGGGCTGGATTACATCGAAGCGTTCACTCCCGCGCCGGATACAGACATGTCGCTTGCGCAAGCGCGCCGGGCGTGGCCCAAGCAGGCGCTCTGGCTGAACTTCCCCTCATCGGTGCACCTGAACCCCGACGCCGAAGTCGAACAAGCCACGGTCGCGCTGCTGAATGAGGTGAAACGGCCCGACGGCATCATCATGGGTATCACGGAAGACATGCCCGAGCACCGTTGGCGAGGCAGTTGCCAGGCTATCATGGACGGACTGGAACGCCACGCGCGCGAGCATCCCAAGCTGTACGGCAAAGCGAGAGCTTGCGGTCCGGCGTAGGGTCACGTGGCGAGGCACCGCGGCTGGTGTAGTCTCAAAAGAGAGCACAGTCCCCGAAAGGAACGCAACCCATGATGGCCATGACGCTCCGCGCGTGCCTTGGCACGGTCCTGGCGGTATGCATCCACGGACTCGCAGGCGAAGCACCTTCGGTGCTGATCTGCGACTTCGAGGACGCGGCCAGCCTGAAGAAGCTGGAGTGGAACAAGGCGGATGTCGAGCTGACCGTCGGGCCGCGCACGCCGACGGAAATGAACAAGGTGTTGCGGTACACGGTCCTCGGCGGCCAGTATCCCAGCTTCACGCTGAATCCCCCCGCTATCCCCACGGATTGGTCGCCGTACGAGGTGCTTTCCATGGTTATCTGGGCGCCGAACGACGGCGAAGTGGGCATCCGGGTTGACGACGACAAGAGCTTCAACTACGCCTCGCGCTACAACGGCGGCTGCCGCCTTCAGAAAGGCCGCACGCTGGTGCAGATTCCTATCAAGAACATCGCCAAGAGCATCAATGTCGCGAAGGTCAAGTTCATGGCGCTCTTCACCTGCGAGCCACCGAAGGGTCTGACACTGTGGTTCGATGACCTGATGCTGGGGCCCGTGCAGAGCCAGAAGGTGGACTTCGTCCCCTACGCCGACCGCTACGACCTGGTTCCATCGCTGGACGTCGTCTCGCCGCACCTGCCGCTCGCCCGCCCGTTGGCCGGCGGCGCCATCCCCGTCTTCATGCTGACCAGCGTCAGGTTCGGCCGCGAAGTGGTCGAGATGATGCAGCGCATGGACCTGCAGGTCAGCCAGTTGACGTGGGACCGCGAATGGGGCGCGAACACCTGGGGCTTCGGCGACTTCTACGGCCAGCGCGGCCACAGCACCGACTTCCTGCTGATGCAGCGCTACCTCGACAGCACGCTGCAAGGCCCCGAACGCTTCGGCGCGCTGGTCATGTACACGCCGCTGGGGTGGAACAGGTTCACCGCCAGCGCGCGCGAACGGATTCTGAAGCGCGTCCGGGACGACGGCGAGGGTCTGGTCTTCGTCATGCCGTTCCCCGGCGACAAGGACCAGCCGTGGCCCGACGACCTCAAGCAGGTCTGCGCGCTCATCAACAGCAAGACCGACTGGATTCGCGATGGCTGCGAGATCAAAAACGCGCAGGACGGCGGGGTGCGCGGCAAGAAATGGGTCAAGACCAAAGAGCATCCCATCACCGCCGGTGTACCGCTGGAGGCGCTGCCATTCGCCAACATGGATATCCAGCGCTATGAACCTGCGCCGGGCGCGGACGTGCTGGTCCAGCTTGAAAGCGGCGAGCCGGTGCTGGCCGTGAAACAGCTCGGCAAGGGCCGCATCGTCACGTTCGCTACGCGCGCCTACTCCCTGACGCCGGTCATGGATACGCCGCAGGACTACCAGCGGCGCATCCCGTACCGCTT
>JAPLOD010000661.1 GCA_026692735.1 Planctomycetota bacterium
ACGCCGGGAGTGGACACAGAAGACCGCCGTCGCAACTCGCTCCTGCTTTGTCTTTATCGACGAGAGCGGGGCGAAAACGAACATGACGCGACTGTATGCGCGAGCGTTCGGTGGCCGGCGAGCCGTCGATAAAGTGCCCCATGGCCACTGGTCCACAACGACGATGATTTCAGCGTTGCGTCTGGACGGAAGCACCGCGGATATGGTGTTGGAAGGCGCGACTGACGGGGATGCCTTTCCCGCCCGCCGCCACACCGCGTTGCCGCCCCGATATCTCGTATTGAATGTTGGAGGCGGCACACATGGGGCGCGGCCGCTCCGGCCACTCTCGCGGCCTCAGCCGCCACGCAATCCTGCGCTTGCGATTCCGCAGATTCCGGCGATCTTCCTTTTTCACTCGAGATGTCCTCCCCAAGTCGCGCTGAACGGCGTGAGATACCATTCAGACGCCTATGAAGGATCGGCATTTCGAGTTTCTTCACGCCTTCAACGCACTTGTTCAGAGGCTGGCAAGGGCCGGGCCTCTGCATTTTCTGCCGCGTAGCGCAGTTTGCACACGGCTCGACACGTCAGTATAATAGAATACAAGGTGCAGCGAGGTTGGTTCGGATGGAGAAGGCCATGATGACACTGCCGTGGTCAGGGCTTGTATTCGGGGTGGTCCGCTTTGCTGGTGCGATAGCGCTTGCCGTTAGTGTTGTGGCGCCAGGCGCCGCGGAAGAAGCACCTGCGGCAAAACCGGACGTCAAAACGGCGGGCCAGGCTGATAAGCGCTTGCCCGCTCCTCCCGCCGCGGTATTGGCCGAACCTGAGAGACAGATCAAGGAAGTCTTCAAGGATGAATACCAGAAGAAGGCTGCGACCGACCGCATCGAACTCGCCAAGCGGCTGCTGAAGCTCGCCGAAGAGAGCAGGAACGACGGGCTGACATATTACGTCGCGTTGCGCGAGGCCCGGGATGTTGCGGCCTCCGCGGGCGACCTTGGGACCGCCATGGCCGCGGCTGACCTGTTGTCCTCGAGCTTCGTCGTGGATGCGGCCGAGATGAAGGCCAATGCACTCGTCCTGGCCAGCCGAGCCGTCGCCACGCCCGAAGCCGTCGAGAAAGTCTTCGGCCAGGGCATGGACACTCTAGAGCAGGCTGTCAAGGAAGCTCAATACGACTCAGCCGCCAAGCTTCTGACGACGCTCGAGGACCTTGCCCGCCGCAGCGGAAAGTCCGAACTCGTCACGACGGTCCAAACGCGCTCGAAGGACATCCGGGCACAACAAGCTGGGTGGTCCAAGGTGAAGCCGGCTTTCGACAAGCTGAAGGCCAATCCCGACGACCCCGAAGCGGCGCTGACCGTGGCGAGATACCACCTCGGCTTGAGGGCCGACTGGGAGCAGGCTCTGCCGCTGCTTGCCAAGTGCTCCGCGCCGGCGCTCAAGGCCGCCGCGGCAAAGGACCTCGCCAAACCCGAGGACCCCGCCGGGCGCGCGGACGCGGGCGACCTGTGGTGGTCGGCTTCCGAGAAGGAGACCGGCGCATTCAAGGATATGCTGCAGGACCGGGCGGCCTCCTGGTACGGCCAGGCGCTTGGCGAATTGACCGGACTGCGGAAGGCGCAGGCCGAAAAGCACATGCAGACGGCTGCACGCGCGGGGTCGTCGAGCGCGGGCGCCGCCACGCTGTCAACGTTGTCGTACAAGGACGGCAAGATCCGCCAGCTCAAGGTTGAGGACGAGGTACGCGGTCTGTGCTTCCATCCCAATGGCCGCCAAGGCCTGGCGATAGGCCCCACAGGCCTGCATCTGTATGATCTGGAGACCGGCAAGGAAACGAACACCTTTGCCACGCGCGGCCAAGCGCTGTGCTGGGATCTCTCCGCGGACGGGAATCACCTGCTGGCCGCCGGCGCTTGGGGCACTGACCGAAGTGCCGAAGCGAAGGTGTGGGATGTGGCCACAGGAACCGAACAGGGCCATTTCAGTCCGCCCACTACACCAAAGTCCGGCCGCTTCATCGTGAAGACCGTCACTTTCTTCCCCGGTGGCCCCATTGTGCTGGGTTACTATTACGAAGAGGAAATCGTGAAGATGTTCCAGATGTCGGATGGCAAGGCGCTCGGCGGCAGACTGCAGTCGTACGCCGCTACGACGATCTGGAGCAACGACAGCAGCGTCCTGCTCCAGGGCTACTGCCCCTCCTCTTCTTCTTACCCTGGGCCCCGTTACCACTGGCTGCGGATCCTGGATGGGCATACAGGGAAGGAACTGCGAGAGATCAAGGATATGTCGGGTGTTACGGGTGTGGCGCTTTACGGTTTCTCGCCTGATGCCAGGCTGGTCTTCGCTTCCGGCGACGGGGTTACGACCACTACAGGTCTCAGGATCTTTGACGTGGCCTCGGGCAAGCTGGTCCAGAACATCCAGTTCGACGCGGACAAGCAGGGAGGAGCAATCAAGTGCCTCGTTGTTTTCCCCGATAACCGGCGTATCGCCGCCGGCTGCCAGACCGGCAAGATCATCATCTGGGACATCGCAAGCGGGAAGGTAGTGAAGGAACTGGCCAGCGAGGAGTACATGTGGCGCCTTGCCATCTCTCCCGACAGCCGCTTCCTCGTCGCCGGTGGCGAACACAGCATCTACCTCTTTGGCGTCGCGCACTGACCGGGCGCCCGCCTCTGGCAGCCGGCGCGGCAGCAGCTTTCGCCACACTCATCCACCGGCCACAGTCGGCCACATCTCAAACCCGGAGAACACAACCATGAACACTACCGCTGTCGCGGCGGGGCCAGTGGCCGCTTGTGCCGGTGCCGCCCTACTTCCGGATCACCTGTCGTGGTCCGGGATCCAGACATACAGCCAATACCCCAGGAAGTTCCACTATCGTTATATCGAGCAGGCGCCGGTGGAGTTCATGCCGGCGTCGCTGGCGTTCGGCGGGGCCTTTCATCGGGCTGCCGAGCGCCTGCATCAGGCCCGTATCGAAGGCGCGCCGGTTCCAGCCGCCGAGGCGCTACTGGCGCGGGCATTAGCCCCCGCGCAGGGGTTATTGCCGGCAGATGCGTGTATCTTGCGCGGAAAACACCCAGCGACGAGTACGGAGCGACCTGCACGTCCTCAGCCCACTTGCACGCGTACGAAATGCTCCTGGTGATCGTCAACCAGCGGGACACAGTTGTCGGCCATCTCGGCGTCATCCACGCGGACGCTGCGCACGTTCGACGTTGCGGGGCCGACCACCGTGACTTCGATGTGGTACATTGTCCCGTTATAGCGGTAATGCACACGGTAGCTCTGCCACTCCTCGGGCACGAGGGGGGCAAAGGTCAACCGGTCGCCTTCGCGAGAGATGCCCAGCAGACTCTCCATGAGCAGGCGGTACATCCAGGCGGCCGAGCCGGTGTACCACGTCCAGCCGCCCCGCCCTCCGTGGGCCGGCAGCGTGTACACGTCCGCGGCGGCCACATATGGCTCCACCTTGTACACCGCTATGTGTTCAGGCGTGTCGCCGTGGGAGATCGGGTTGATGAACGAGAAGAGCCGCCACGCCTGAGCGGCGTCGCCACGAGCGGCGAAGGCCATAGCAGTCCATACGGCCGCGTGCGTGTACTGGCCGCCGTTCTCCCGCACCCCCGGGAGATAGCCGCGGATGTACCCCGGGTCCCAGGGCGCCTTGTCAAACGGAGGCGTCAGAAGCTTGATGAGCCGCAGGTCCGGGTCCACCAGCCGTTCCAGTACCGCCTGCAGGGCCAGTCCCGCGCGCTCGGGCTGTCCCGCACCGCTCAAGACAGCCCAGCTCTGCGGCAGAAGGTCAATCTTGCATTCCGGGCTGTTCACGGAGCCCAGTGGCTGGCCGTCGTCGAAGAACGCGCGCCGGTACCACTGGCCATCCCACGCATGCTCCTCGATCCGCGCCTGCAGTTCGGCCGACCAGGCGCGGCACTGCTCGGCGAACGCCTCGTCCTGGCGCAGGCGCGCGACCTTCCCGAACTGGCGCAGGACCTCGCAGAGGAAGAACGCCAGCCATACGCTCTCTCCCTTCCCGCCAATGCCAACGCGGTTCAGGCCGTCATTCCAGTCCCCACAACCCATCAGCGGCAGGCCATGCGGGCCGAACCGCGCGGCATGTTTGACCGCGCGCACGCAGTGTTCGTACAGGGTTGCCCGCTCCTCCGTTGCGGCCCACATGGCGTAGACCGACTCCTCCCCCGGGGCCAGTGTCCGCCCCTCGAGGAAGGGCGTCAGTTCATCAAGCACGCCGGTGTCGCCCGTCCCCAAAACGTACCGGCTCGTGGCCAGGGGCAGCCAGAGGCAATCATCGGAGAACCGCGTCCGCACGCCCCGCCCCGACGGCGGATGCCACCAGTGCAGGACGTCCCCCTCGCGGAACTGCCGTGCGGCGCAACGCAACAGGTGCGGCCGCGTGAGCCACGGGCAGGGAAGCAGGAAGGCCATGGAGTCCTGCAGTTGGTCCCGGAATCCATAGGCTCCGCCGGACTGATAGAACCCACTACGCCCCCAGAATCGGCACGCGGTAACCTGATAGAGCAGCCAGTTATTGAGCAGGTGGTTGACCGCGGAGTCGGGCGTCTCCACATGCACTCCGCCCGTCAGGTGCTTCCAGAACTGCCACACGGCTTCCAGCGCCTGGCGCGCCCCGCCCTTGCCACTGAAACGCCGCAGCAGGTCCCGTGCTTCCTCTTCGTTCTGCGCCGCGCCCAGCGTGAAGACGACTTGCCGCTCCTGCCCCGCCGGCACCTCCACATAGACCTGCACGGCGGCGCAAGGGTCGAGGCCCGCCCCCATGGCGCCGCTGAGTCGCTGTCGGCGCAGCGCCTCGGGAGCGCGCAGCGACCCGGTGCGGCCGATAAACTCCACGCGATCCGCCGTATGGCTCCGCTGGCCGCCGGTGGCCTGGAAGAAGGCGACAGGCCGGGCTAACTCGTGCGTGTACGCGTTGTGAGCGAACAGTGCGCCGGTCTGCGGGTCAAGCCGACTGACGACGTGTGGCGCGTTTCGCTCCCGGGTCTCGCCCAGCACCCATTCGCAGTAGCCGGTCAGGCTGATCCGGCGGTCGCGGTCAGTCAGGTTGCACACAGTGATGGTGGTCAACTTCACCGGGGCATCGGTTGCGACGTAGGTCAACGCCTCGGTGGAGATGCCGTCCTGGGTGTGCTCGAACGCCGTGTACCCCAGGCCGTGCCGGCACACATACGGCGTGCGTCCTCGCGCCGGCCCAGCGGATGGCGACCAGTACTGCCCGGTCTCCTCATCGCGCACGTAGAACGCCTCCCCGCTGGGATCGCTGACGGGATCATTGTGCCACGTCGTGAGGCGGTACTCGTGGGCGTTCTGGAACCAGGTGTAACCCGAACCGGTCTCCGAAACGATGGCGCCGAAGTCCGCGTTGGCCAGCACGTTGACCCAGGGCGCTGGCGTTACCTGTCCCGGCGGGAGCAGAATCACATACTCGCGGCCGTCAGGAGTGAAGCCTCCCAGCCCGTTGAAGTGCGTCAGCTCGCGGGGCGTCAGGATGTCCTCGTGGGGCAGTGGCGCCGCGGGCTGCCGTGAAGGCTTCAGCAGCGGAGGGTAGGTGGGCGCATACACCTGCCGCTCCGTCTGCTCCGCCAGCGTGCCCGATCGGTCGGACAGCACGACACGCGCCACGGCCTGCAGGAGCGTCTGGTCCTCTTCGGGCAGTTGGTCCGTGCTGCGCACGAAGATGCCCGCGGGTTGATCCAGCACCTTGGCCTCCGTGCCCGTACTGACGAGCCCGATAACCTCATCCACAAGGCTCTGCCGATAGCCGGCGTGCGCGTCAGCCCAGATCACCAGATCCACGCCCAGGCCTTTGTTCCGCCAGTAGGCGTGCGCCTGGATCATCTGCCGTGCCAGTTCGAGCCCGGCAGACTCCGTAATGCGCACGAGGACAATGGGCAGGTCGCCGGAGATGCCGTAGCGCCACAGATCGGACTGCCCCCGGCGGTTGCGTGCCGCCAGGCTTGCGGGGCCGCGGTAGGTCGGATTGGCGTAAATGATGGAGCCGGCCAGGCGCCCAAAGAGTTCGGCGTCGGCGTCGGTGGCGCGCAGGTGGTGCAGCATCACGTGGGTGTGCGTCCACGCCGTATCGAAGACCCGGTCCGCCAACTGCCTGCTCTGATAGCGCTCCGCCAGCGTCAGCACCGCCTCCCGGTTGGGCGCGGCCCCGGTGACAGCATGCAGGCTCACAGACTCTCCCGGTCCCAGCATGAGGCGGCAACGGATCGCCAACACAGGATCCAGAACGGCCCCGGCCGTTCCCGACAGTGGGCCGGGCGCGCTCAACGCCGCCGGCGCGGCCGGAGTGCGGCCGCGCCCCACGAAGCGCGCGCGATCGGTTTCATACGACACATCCTTCGCAGCCGCGTTGGGCAGCGTCAGCATGTGGCACATCCACGGCAGCGCCTCACCGGCCACCCGCGGCCTGCGCCGGCACAGCAGGATGGGGACCGCCGTGACAGCCTCGGTCTCGACGAAAAGGTTGCTGAATGCCGGATGAGACAGTTCCGCCCGCGGATCGAGCAATACCACCTCCGCATAGCTGGTCACTTCGAGGACGCGCGGGCGCGCCGAAAGGTTCGTCAGGGTCAGTCGCCGCACCTCAACATCCTCCTCCGGCGACACAGCGATCACAGTCAGCGCTTCGATCTGCTGGTAGCGGCTACGGAACTCCGTCCGGCCTTGTGAGAAGACGGCTTCATAGGCGTCGAACTCCGTGCGCATCGGCAGGTAACTTGCGGACCACGCCTTCCCCTGCTCCACGTCCTGTATATAGAAGAACGTCCCCCAGGTGTCCCCGGCGATGTCCTCGCGCCAACGGGTCAGTGCCAACCCCTGCCAGCGGCTGAAGCCTCCCCCGGCGTTGTTGACTATGACGGAGTAGCGGCCGTTGGACAGCAGATGGACTGCCGGCACTGGCGTATCTGCTCTCTCATACCGCCGCACCACGGCCTTCCGCGCGCCGCCTTCTTTTGCCGCCTCGGCGGGGGCCAGCAGCGCCTTCGCGATGGGGCGAACATGGCGGGTTAGCGGGATGCGCTCCTGCAGCAGAAGCGACGCCGCCCGGCACTCCGGATCGCTCAGGAAGCGCCGCTGCATGGGCCGGTTCAGCAGCGCGTAGGCCAGCGCCAGCAGGGCCATGCCGCTGTGGTGGGCCATGTGGCAGCGAACCACCGCGTAGCGCCGGTCGCTGGGAAGACGGCTGGGCGTGTAGTCCACCGCCTCGTACAGGCCGTAGCGCCCTACGAAGCCCTCCTTGGCCATCCGTTCCAGATTGGCGCAGGCTTCCACCGGCGCCACCATGAGGGCCATGGCCGAGGCGTAAGGCGCGATCACCAAGTCCGCGGCGAGGCCCCGTTTCAGCCCCAATTCGGGGACGCCGAAGGCGCGGTACTGGTAGACCATGTGGCGGTCGAACTGGTTATAGCAGGACTCGCTCATGCCCCACGGAATCTTCTCCCGCCGGCCGTACCGAATCTGTCGCTGGGCCGCACCGCGGCATGCCTGATCCAACAGCGTGCTGCTGTAGGTAGGCATGATCAGGAGCGGCATGAGGTACTCGAACATCGAACCGCTCCAGGAGACCAGCGTCTGCGGGCCGTCTCTGACCACGGACTGCCGCCCCAGGAGGAACCAGTGCTCCTGCGGCAGTTTGTTCTGCGCGATGCCCAGGTAGCTGCAGAGCCGCGCTTCAGAGGCCAGCAGGTCGTAGCTGCCTGGGTCGAGTCGGTGGCTCTCCAGCGCATAGCCGATCGAGAGCAGCTTGCGCGAACGGTCATAGAGAAACTCCAGATCCATCTCCCCCAGTTCGCGCGTGCGCTGGATCAGGTCCTCCACGTCCGAAATCAAGGCGGTGGCGCGGTTGCTGCCTTCCTGGATGGCGGCCTCCAGCGGGGCCAGCAGCTCGGCGAGCGGCGCATTCCCCGCACGCTTCCATTTCTCCAGCGACGGCGCCAGTTCAGCACTCTGGCTGGCCAACGCCGACAGCGGCTGCGGGCGCGATAGCCCATTCAGGAACTCGGCCCAACCCTGCGGCGCGCTGGCCGCGGGCAGGTCGCGCAGCGCGCGCCAGAGGCCTTCCTCCAGCCAGGGCGTCAGGAAGAGGATGTCGCTCCGCAGGTCGTCGCATTGGCGTCGTGCGGCCTGTATCCAAAAGGCAGTTTCGCCGGCGGGCGGGGCGAAGGACGCCAGCGCATCCAGGCGTAGCATGCAACGCTGCAGGGCCGCCACGACATCGGGCAGGGAGTCCGGGGCTTGTTCCAGCCCGACCACCGTTTCCCGGAACGTGTCCAGCGCCGCCTTCCACTGCGGCCCGGCCACTGCGTTCCTGCCGGCCTCCCGCTCAAACTCTTGCGCCAGAAGTCCGGCTGTGTCCGCCAGGCCTTCCCGCCAGCGCGCGGGAAGAACCGGCGCGGTGGCCAGTTCCTGCAGCGCGCCGCGCAGCACAATGAGGTGCGCCGCCAGGTTGCCGCTGTCCACGGTGGAGACGTAGAATGGGTGCAGTGGCTGCCGGTCGCGCGTGTTGTACCAGTTGAGGAAATGACCACGATACCGCGGCAAGCCCTCCAGGGCGCGCAGCGTATGCCCCAGTCGCTGCACGGTGTCCCGCGCCGAGAGGTAACCGAAGTCCCACGCCGCCGCCGTGCTCAGCAGACACAAGCCTATATTCGTCGGCGAGGTGCGCTCCGCCAGCCGCTCCGCCGGAGATTCCTGGTAGTTGTCGGGGGGCAGCCAGTTCTGGCCCGGTTCGGTGAAATGCTCGAAGTACGCCCAGGTTCGCCTGGCGAGGCCGCGCAGAAAGACCTGTTGGTCCGGCCGCAGACGTGACGGAGGCCGCCGGGCCTGTGCCAGCTCGGCCCGATCCCTGGCGCGTCCCCCGCTCGGCGTCGTGAGCCGTCTGCCACTCAAGCAGGCGCCGGTGGCTGATGCACTTCCGCCAATAGACGCGCGCGATGGCGCCCAAGGAGCGCAGGGCTATATACGGCACGGAGCCCAATTCGATCAGCTCGACCAGGAACTGCCGGCCTTCCCGACGCGAGAGATCCGCCCAGTGTGCGCGGAACAGCAAATGCTTCGGCGGTCGAGGCACGGAGCAGATGACGCGGACCGCTTGAGGGAGAAACCACAGCCCCAGAAGCGCCGCGGTGGCCACGAGCGCGTCGCAACCAGGCAGCAGCCATGCACAGACCAGCGCTGCCAGGAACGCCGCCGGCACAAGGCTCCGGCGCAGGTTGTCGAGAATCAGCCAGCGGCTGAGCAGGTCCAGGGGGTTGCGCTGCCGGCGTCCGAGCCCGGCAGGCACATACCGTCCCAGCCAGGCCGCAATCTGCCAGTCGCCACGAATCCAGCGCAGGCGCCGGTTGACGTCGGCCAGAAAGCGCACCGGATGGTCTTCGATCAACTCGACATCGTTGAGGAACCCGCAGCGGGCGTGGCAGCCTTCGATCAGGTCGTGGCTGAGGATCGTGTCCTCGGGGAAACGCTCGCCAACCGCTGCGTGGAATGCGGCCACATCGTAAATGCCCTTGCCGATGAACTGCCCGCGTCCGAACATGTCGTGGCACGTGTTGGAGACCTCGCGCGTGTACGGGTCCAGGCCGACCTCGCCCGCGAACAGCTTCGCGAAGCGCGAGCGGCCGGCACCCACGAGGCTGTTGGCCATACGCGGCTGGATCACACCGTAACCGCGCTCCACGCACTGTGTCGCTGGGTTGATGACAGGCCGGTTGAGCGGATGCGCCAGTGCGCCGACCATCTTCCAGGCGGCCTGCGCGGGGAGTTGCGTATCGGTATCGAGCGTGATGACGTAACGGACGCCTTCCAAGCGTTGCGCGTTGCCGATGATCACGCTGAACCTGTCGGTCTGCCCCGTCAGCAGCAGGCGGTTGAAATCGGCGAGCTTGCCCCGCTTCCGCTCGTAGCCCATCCACTCGCGCTCGGCCGGATTCCACAGCCGCGGGCGGTGCAGCAGCAGGAACACCTCCTGGTCGGGCGCAGTGTACCGGGCGTTGAGTTCCCGCAGTCCCGATTCTGCAGCTTCCAGCAGCGGTTGGTCCGTGGGGAGTTCCTCCGACGCCGCGTCCGGGAAGTCAGTCAGGAGCACAAAACGCAGGTTGGGGTCCCGATTGGCGAGGTGGCGGAGTTCGAGATCGCGTACGAGCTGGCGCACATTGTTCTGTGAGGTCAGCATTGTCGGCACGACGACAGCGGTGCGGTGTGCGTCGGGTATGCCCGCGGAGAAATCCATGCGCGGCAGCGGCCGGGGCGGCACCAGGTGCGTCACCCCCCAGTTCACCAGCCGCACCGCGGTCTGCGACGTGACCAGCAGCAGCGGCACCGCCGCGACCAGCGCCCACCACGCCGACGTCAGGTCCAGCGTCCTCACGGCCGGATAGAATGCCGCGGCCAGCAGCACGGTGAGGAACGCGATCCAGCCCAGATACATC
>JAPLOD010000662.1 GCA_026692735.1 Planctomycetota bacterium
CAGTTCGTCACTACCACGCCCGCCGCTGGGCCAAGGCTCTTGCCCACAACTGTTCACGCCACATCAATGCCAGCCACCGCTTCGCCTTTGAATCCGTGGCTCATTTCAACGCCGCCGCCTGAAACCCGTTCAGCCCATTTCAGATCAACAATGGGCATGCCTTCCAGGGGTATGAGACTTGTGACATCCTGTTTGATGAGCACCAGTTTGGTCAACGGCAAGCCTTTGAGTGGCATGAGATCCCTGACCTGCCCCCTAACCTGCCCCCAGTCGCCGAGATCGAACACGCAGTTTCCGTCATTGTCCATTGTGAGCTTGCTGCCCAGCCCCGGCCACGCCGCCTCGACCGGCTTGCGGTAGAGTTCCAATTGCTTCTCGCGGGAGCGGGCGACCTTCTGCGCCGCACCGACCATTCTCTGGCTCAACGCCCACATCTTCTGCCGCGTGAAGATGTCGGCGAAGGCGGCGGCGTGCTCCGGATTACCGGGCCTAGCTGTCCTGCAAAGGTCCGACAGTTTCCTGGAGTCGGCATCATCAAAACGAGCCTTCAGGTACTCGTTGAGGTCCGCAAGAGCGCCCGCGTAGTCATCAGTGCCAGCGCGGAGTTGGCCGCGCAATAACCGCGCATCAACGTTCTGTGGATCATAGTCCAGCACCACGTCCAACTGGGCCAAAGCGTCATCGAACTTCAGTTCGTTGACTGACAACCGGGCGGCGTTAAGGAACGCTGGCACGGACTTCTTCGTCTGTGTGCGCCGTGCCGTTTCGGCGCGTTCCTTCGCCTCCTTCTCCGCCTTGAAGTCCGCCAAGGCCTGCTCGGCCCGCCGCTTCTCCTGAAGGTTTGCCCAATAGCTCACGCCGCTGACGCCCAAAACCAGGATCACCGCTGCCGCTGCCGTGACGCTCGCGGCCTTGTTTCGCTTCACAAGCTTCACCACCGTCTCCCATGCCGTGTCCTGCTTGGCGCTGACAGCCCGCCCTTCGATGAACAGTTCGATGTCGCGGCGCAACTCCTCCACGCGCTGGTAGCGGTCTTCCTTGCGGCGCGCCAGGGCCTTCATCGTGATGGCCGCCAGTTCCCTGGGGATGTTGCGCTGCGGGGCACGCTGGTCGGGCGGCGTGATGTTGCCTTCGCTGACGTTCCTGATGAGCGCGAAGATCCCCTTGCCCTCGCACGGCGTCGTCAACGTCAGGATCTCGTAGAGCATCGCGCCCAGCGAGTAGATGTCGCTGCGGGCGTCAATCTCCTCGATCTTCCCGTCAGCCTGCTCAGGCGGCATGTAGTGCGGCGTGCCGATGATCGTGCCGTCCATCGTCAGCTCGCCGCCGGTCTCCTGGCGCAGGCTCTTTACCGCCTCGGCCAGCTCGCGGTCGCGGGAATCGGTGCCGGCATCCTCTTCGGCACGGTCAGCCTTTCCGGCCTTCACACCGCTTAGCGAGCCAGCAGTCGCACGCACCCCAGCGGCGCCGGGCTTGGCGAGGCCCCAGTCCATCACCAGCACCTCGCCGTAATCGCCGAGCATGATGTTGGCGGGCTTCAGGTCGCGATGCACGACGCCCTTGGCGTGGGCGAACGCCATGGCGTTGCAGATGTTAATGAAGGCGTTCAGCAGCCGCCCCAGCGGGTAGTCCTGCTCCGCCTTGGAGTCGTTCTTTTTGAGCGCCTTCAGAACGTCGCCCAGGCTCTTACCCTTCACCAGCTTCATCATGAAGAAGAGCCGGCCCTCGGCATCAAT
>JAPLOD010000663.1 GCA_026692735.1 Planctomycetota bacterium
CGGCCTCCATCTGCAAATCGAACATGATGGGCAGCCCGTCAGGCCGGTACAGCTCCTTGGCTTTCTTCAGGCCCTGCACCAGCAGGTCGGCCGAATGGAGGTACTCGGCCGCCTTGCGGCCGACGAGTTTGGCGCCGTGCGAACCCACGAACGGCAGCCACGCGGGCCGCGGCGTCGTCTCGTTGCGGATGGCACGAAGAAGGATGTCCCTGCCTTTCAGTGCGGTGCTCATGCAGGTTCCCTTGTTTCAGTTCAGGCGAATGCGGCCCCGCGATCGGAATCACTGTTCAATCGCGATCACAAGTCCGATGGAAGATACTAGGCTGTCACGCGCGGACAAGGGCAGGATACACGCGCTTACGCATGTAACGCGCGCGCGAGACTCTGCAACTCCGCTGCAACTGTGATCAAGGCCATAGGCATCTGCACGGCAGTATTGCCGTGCGCAATCTCGCACCTCAGGTCCTCATAGTAGTACTTCACCTGCCTGAAGGCTTTTCCCCCCTTGTCTGTGAGCAGCGCCACCCTGTTCATGAACGGCTCCCGTTCGGGGTCGAAGGTATCCCATGCCCGTCTGTCCTTCCAACGTGGCGCGGTCTTCTTGCGCGTGACGAGCTTCTTGCACTGGCTGTTGACGTGGTCCTCCAACTGCCCAAACATCATCAAGAAGTACGCTTGATCGTTGATCGCTCGAAGCCGCGACCAGCGCTGCTTGTGGACCCGTGCAGCAGCCTCCTTGCTGGCGAGATACCAGTCTGCATAACGGTACGAGGTACGTACCTCGGTGAAGGACTTCACATCAAATGTCCCTCTCAACCAACGCAAGGAATCTCTCTCTGTCGAACGGCGCAGTTGGTCGTTTCAGGCTCCACGTGACCAACTGCCAGTCGCTCGGCTGTCCGTCTGCTCCGCCCATGTCCAGCAGCATGTACTGGTTCTTGTTGGTCGTTATGTTGACCCGTCCATTTGCCCTGATGATCCAGAGCGAACTCGGCACAAAAGAGACCCGCCGTTTGCCTTTGACCACCGTGTACGTGGGGACCTGCTGCGGGCGAACCCCGAACTGCTGCATGACCTCTTCGTTGATCTGCTCGACATCCCCACGCAAGACCTGGGCGCCCGGGACGTCTCTGAGCCACACGTCCAGTTGAGCGTACAGCTTCGTGAGCCGCGAAACCCAATCCGAGACTCGCTGCCGAATGTCTCTCTTGTCAAGCTTTGCCACCATGATGATATCCTCATTCCACACTTGAGGATATTACAGCGAGGGGCTCTGTCAAGAGATCGCCGGGAGCACGCCCTGCATCGTGTCTTCGCCGCGCCGGCAGAACTGCAACCACAATCAACCGGATCGTGCAACGCTCGCGAGCGTTCTCCCGTTGACGCCCACGCGGCAGGCGTAATGATGCGCTGGCAACCACGCGCAGGGCTCTTAGAATACCGAGTCTCTTTGGCCTCGATGCGCCGTGGCACGGATGCCTTCGTTCAGGCGTCTCCAGCGAACCTTCTTCTGAGAGGAATCAGACTCATGACCAAGATGCCGAACTCACCCAAAGTCAGCCTCGCCGTCGTGGGAGTCAGCCGCGACTGCTTCCCGGTCGAGCTCACCAGGAAGCGCATGGCGAAGCTGATGTCCGCCTGCAGGCAGGCCGGCATCAGGGCCTACGCCTGCCAGACGATCATCGAGAACGAAGCCGGCGCGATGGCGGCGCTCAAGGAAGTGGCCAAGGCCGGCGCGAATGCGGCGGTCATCTACCTCGGCAACTTCGGTCCGGAGGGTCCGCTGTCCATCTTCGCGCAGAAGTTCGGCGGGCCGGTGATGGCCTGCGCCGCGGCTGAGGAAAGCGGGAAGGATCTGATCAACGGGCGCGGTGACGCCTTCTGCGGCCTGCTCAACGCCTCCTACAACTTCGGCCTCAGGAACCTGAAAGTGTACATCCCGCAGCGGCCGGTGGGGCTGCCTGAGCAACTGGCGCCCGAGATCGCGCACTTCCAGATCGTGGCGCGGATCGTCCTGGGCGTCCGCGGCCTGAAGATTTTCAGCTTCGGCCCTCGCCCGCAGGACTTCTACGCCTGCAACGCGCCCATCCAGCCGCTGTACGACCTGGGCGTGGAGGTGATGGAGAACAGCGAGCTCGACCTCCTGCAGCTCTACAATGCGACGGCGCCCAAGGACAAGCGCATTCCGCCGATCGTCCGCAGCATGGCCAAAGAACTGGGCGCCGGCAACTGCTATCCCGACCTGCTGCCCAAGCTGGCGCGGTTTGAGCTGGCGCTGGTGCGCTTCTGCGAGACCAATCTCGGCTCCCGGCAGTATGGCATCTTCGCGAACAAGTGCTGGCCGGCGTTCGAGAAGTTCTTCGGGTTTGTGCCCTGCTACGTCAACGGCCGCATGTCGGCGCGCGGCATGCCCGTCTCCTGCGAAGTGGACATCTACGGGACGCTGAGCGAGTACCTGTGCCAGTTGGCGGGCGATGAGCCGGTGACGCTGCTGGACATCAACAACACCGTCCCGGCCGATCTGATCCCGGACGGCGCCAACCTCCTGGGCGTGAAGCTTGAGGACCTGTTCATGGGCTTCCACTGCGGCAACTCGCCGAGCTGCTGCATGAAGAACTGCGCCATGAAGTACCAGTTGATCATGAACCGCCTGATGGAGCCCGGCCAGAAGCCCGATTTCACGCGCGGCACCCTGGAAGGCCAGCTTCGCCCCGGACCCGCCACGTTCTTCCGCCTGCAAGGCAGCGCCGCGGGACAACTGGAAAGCTACGTGGCCGTGGGCCACGTCCTGGACATTGATCCGCGCAGCTTCGGCGGCATCGGCGTGTTCGCGATCCGGAACTTCTACCGGTTCTACCGCCATGTCCTGATCGGGCGGCGGTTCCCGCATCACGGCGCGGCGGCGTTCACCCATTGCGGGCGGGCGTTGGTCAACGCCGTGAGGATGCTGGGCGTGTCCCAGGTCCACGTGCCGCTGCCGGCGAGCATGCCGTATAGCGGCGAGAATATGTTTGAATTGTAAGTAACGAGTAACGAGTGATGAGTGACGAGTGATGCTTGACATGGTGGTTGTTCGTTCATCATTCATCATTCATCGTTGAGGAGGCCCCCATGGCGAAGTATTCCCTTGGTCTGGATTACGGCACCAATTCCGTTCGCGCCATCCTGGTTAACGCGGCGGACGGCGAGGAGATCGCGACAGACGTCCACGGCTATCCCCACGGGGAGCAGGGCGTGATCCTCTCCAACGATCCCAACCTCGCGCGCCAGCATCCCGCGGATTACCTGGAGGGCGCTGAGATCACGATCAAGAAGGTCCTCGCCCAGGCCCGCCGCAAGGTCAAGGGCTTCCAGCCCAGCCAGGTGATCGGCATCGGCGTGGACACCACCGGCAGCACGCCGCTGCCCGTGGACCGCGACGGCATGCCGCTGGCGTACGACAAGCGCTTCGCCAGGAACAACGCCGCCATGGCCTGGCTGTGGAAGGACCATACCGGCGTCCAGGAAGCAGCCGAGATCACGGCCCTGGCCAGGCAGATGCGCCCACACTACCTGGCCAAGTGCGGGGGTGTGTACAGCAGCGAGTGGTTCTTCAGCAAGGTTCTCCATTGCATCCGCACAGCGCCGGATGTCTTCGATGCCGCGTACCTGTGGGTTGAGTGCGCCGACTGGATTCCCGCGATGCTGACGGGCACTCAGGCGCCCGGCAACCTGACGGTGTGCGTCTGCGCAGCCGGCCACAAGGCGATGTACAACGATTCCTGGGGCGGCTATCCCGACGCCGAGTTCCTCGGCAAGCTGCACCCCAAGCTCGGCGAATTGCGCGGCCGACTCAAGCCCAAGGCCGCGACCATTGACAAGGCCGTCGGCGGCTTGACGCCGGAATGGGCCAG
>JAPLOD010000664.1 GCA_026692735.1 Planctomycetota bacterium
CTACACGCGGCTCTATTGCCGGGGCGTGGTGGGCAAAAAATATTGCTTGACAAGCGCCTCCCGGTTTTCGGCCAACTGGACGCCCCTGCAAACGAAGGTGGCCGCGGATAACCTCTTTGACTTTGCCGACCCGACGGCCGGTTCAGTCTCCAACCGCTTTTATCGCCTGGAAGAAACGCCATGAGCGGCGTCCCTCCCATGGGGCTCGTCAAGCACTTTGTGGATTTCGGATTTCGGATTTCGGATTTGCGCCCGGTTGGCTCGCCGCCTTCAGCCGTTCCACATCAATGAAGATGCGCCACAGGCGCTGGGGCTCGGCGTCTTCGGCAAAGAGGACGTCCAGGCCGGCCTGCATGCCCGGAATGGTCTCTGCCAACGGGGGCGGCCTGGTGTGGTTGTAGACCAGCGCCATGCAGAGCAGCCAGAGGGCGAGAGTGCCCAGCAGAATCAGCCACCGGAACATCCTATCCTCCGCCCACGAAACTGACGACCTCGACGCGATCCCCGTCCTTCAATGTACAACGCGCCCAGTCGTTCCTGGTCACCAACTCTCCGTTCACCTCGACAGCCACGTGCTTCTCCGGCAGGCCCAACTGTTGGAGCAAGGTTGCCACGGTGGCGCCGGCGTGCGCCTCCTGCTGCTTTGAGTTTACGAAGACGATCACGCTCCGCGTCCTTTGAAAAGCCGGCCTCACATTTCGGATTGCGGATTTCGGATTTCCGCAATCCGCAATCGCAAACGCGGTTATACTCTATGCAGCAGAGTTTTCATTTGCCAAATGCCGCCGGGAGCGATGCTCATGAATCCGCAATCCGCAATCCGAAATCCGCAATCCGAAATCCGCAATAGTCCGCTGTTCGAGGATGTTCACAGCTTCAAACTCGGCAAACGCACGCTGCGTTCGCGGCTGTTCGTCGGCACAGGCAAGTATCCGTCGCTGGAGATCATGCGCGATGCCCTGGCGGCCTCGGGCTGCCAGGTCGTGACGGTCGCCGTGCGGCGCCTTGAGATCGGCCAGAAGGATGCAGCGCGCATCCTGGATTTCATTGATCCCAAGAAGTACATGGTCCTGCCCAACACCGCCGGGTGCTTCACGGCCGAGGACGCCTGCCGGTCGGCGCGGCTGGCGCGCGAAGGGCTGGGCGTGGACTGGGTCAAGCTCGAAGTGCTCGCCGACAAGAAGACGCTCCTGCCCGATCCCGTCGGCACGCTCGAAGCGACCAGGATCCTGGTGAAAGAGGGCTTCGAGGTGCTCTGCTACACCAGCGACGATCCTGTCATGGCGCGGCGGCTGGAAGAAGCCGGCGCGGCCAGCGTGATGCCGGCCGGCTCGCCCATCGGTTCGGGGCAGGGCGTGCTGAACCCCAACAACATCCGCATCATCCTCGAAACGCTGAAGTGTCCCGTCATCGTGGATGCCGGCGTGGGCACGGCCAGCGACGTCTGCCAGGCCATGGAACTCGGCGCGGACGGCGTGCTGCTCAACACGGGCGTCGCTCACGCCAAAGACCCCGTCGCCATGGCGCGCGCAATGGGCCAGGCCTGCGAAGCGGGCTTCCTGGCGGCACGCGCCGGGCGTATCCCAAGGAAACTCTATGCCACAGCCAGCAGCCCGTGGGAAGGCATCATCGAGCCGGTGAAGCGGCCGGCGGGCGTACCCGGCGAATGATTTTGGGTTTTGGATTGGTGGGGGCGACGATACTGCAAGAGCGGGCCGTGCGCTTGGGGTATCGGGATGGTGTTCTCTGGAAGAAGTGGGTGGCTGCCGTGCGTGCTCGTCCTGCTTGCAGGATGCAGTGACACGACGCGCAGGCCGGCGGGACTCGAGTATTATCACACGTGGAAATATCAAACGGTCTACAACGAACTCATCGCCGACCCGATCCAGTGGACCGCTGACAATCTGTGGGACTGGCCGAACGCGTCTACCGGAGATATGAGGACGGAGAGAATTGATATGGATCACGACGGGATCGCGGAGCTTTTCATCTACAGTCTGGACTACGTTGGTCAGGCCTGCACGCCGTACCTGGTCTTCAAGCGCTCTGGCAAGCAGTACCGTTACGTGGGGTGCCTGGACGCGGGCAGGTACAAAGTGCTGCCGTTGGGTGCCGACGGGAGATCGCGCATTGCGGTGTACACGCGCTTGGAACCCGGCGTCGGTTCGATATCCGTCTGGACCAACAATGGCAAAGAGTTCGTCATGCTGGCGGACGAGAGAGTCTTTGGCGGCGACGGCGGAACGGAAGAGCAGTACAGGAGGTTCCGAGAAGTCTTCGGCGACGACTGACAAAGACGCCATGGGGGGCTTAGAACTTCTGTCCGGGCGCCTGGTCCTGGCCGGCGGGCCTCTTTCTCAGGTCCGCGCCGGTCTCGCCGCCATGCTTGCGGAGAACGTTGGCCAGGTCGCTGTTGTTCTGTTGCAAGGCTTCGTCCAATGGAGTGCGGCCGGCGTTGTCCACGGCGTTGACGCCGGCGCCCTTGGCGACGAGCGACTCGGCCACCGTCGGATACCTGACAAGATGCAGTGGCGTCTGGCCCTGTTTGTTCACGGCCTTGGCGCTCGCGCCTTTGGCGAGCAGCAGCTCGACGACATCCGGCAGCCTGAGGCCAACCCGTTTATGCAAGGGCGTGTTCCCATCGGCGTCCGCCGCGTTGATGTCAGCGCCGCGGTCCAGAAGCAGTTGCGCGACGTTCTTCTCAATGGCGCCATCGAGCGCCGTCCGCCCGTTCTTCGCCCTGGCGTTGACGTCCGCGCCTGAGTCCAGGAACAGCGCGACGAGAGCAACCTGCTCGCTGTAGCTGTGGTCCCATATCGCGAGGTGTAACGGCGTAACGCCGTCGTTGTCCTGAGCCTTCGCGTCAGCGCCTTTCGACAGGAAGAAGCGGGCCAGCTTCAGCCGGCTGTCCTTCGGACAGACGAACAGCCAATGGAGCGGCGTCTGACCGCGGTTGTTCCGGGCGTTAACGTCGAGGTCGCCCAGCAGCGCCATGAAGAGCTGGGCTGTTTCGACGCCGCGGGCTTTGTGCAGCGGCGTGTTGCCGTTGGCGTCCACCGGAGAGAGCTTGGCGCCGCGTTCGAGCAGCAACTGCGCCACCTTGCTCGTGAGCGCCTGTTCGACCGGCAGGACGCCGTCATTGTCGCGGACGTGGATATCGGCGCCGCTGTCCGCCAGCGTCTTCACCACGTCCG
>JAPLOD010000665.1 GCA_026692735.1 Planctomycetota bacterium
GATGACTTCCAGTTGCGCGAGGGCATAGCAGTACGGCTTGTCGCCCCGGCGACGGTTCCAGAGTTTCGTCGCTGTGACACGGACATACCGCGCCGTCAGCCCGCCGGCGTCAAACGGAACGGCGACGTGACCGGGATTGGGATAGTCGGCGGCCGTGTGGTCCGCGATCGCCTTGGACGTCTTGAAGCCGGTGTCGTCCGAGACCTCGACGCGGAAGCGTACCGGGAAGCCGAAGCCTTTGACCGGATTGCCGGCGTCGCCGTGGTTCAGTGCATGCAGGATGACTCGTTCGATCGGAACGCTCTTGCCGAGATCCACCTGCACCCACTTCTCATCGTCCTCGCGCGCCGCCTCTTCAGCGTGATAGCCCACGTTGCCATCGGTGGACGCCTGCTGGTCGGCCTTGGCCACCGCGCCGATCCACTTGGCGCTCCAGTCTTCCAGCGCCAGCAACCCCATGGTCCACGTCGCGGGTTCGCTCCACGCCGACGGCTTGCCATCCTTGTCCCAGGCCCGAACCTTCCAATGGCAGCGCTGCCGCGAGACCAACGGCTTGCCGCCATAGGAGACGTGGACCGATTGATCGCTCTCGACGCGCCCGCTGTCCCACAAGTCGCCTTGCTCGGCCACCAGCTTCTCCGGCATCGTCGCGACCAGCACTTGATACGCCGTCTGCAGCTCGCCGCGCCGGGCGGACTCGATCCGCCAACTCAGCCGCGGCTGAGGCACGTCAATGCCCAGCGGGGCCGATAGATACTCGCAGCGCAGGTTGACCACGGACGATTCGGCGGACAGCGCAGACGGACAGGAAGCCAGCGCGAGTGCGGTGAAGGCTGTTAACCAGGCCACGCCGTTTCTCATGGAGCACCTCATTGACTGACAGACGCAGGCGCACTCCAGACCCCAGAGCACCGCCAGCCCCTTTGAAACCGCAGATGAACGCAGATGCGCGCGGCTTCGATTCAAACAGTTCCTGTCAGCGTTCATCCGCGTGCATCTGCGGTTCCAGTCGCTCCGGGCGCGCAGTGGTGCGCCTCTCCCGGGAACTCGATACATGATGGGGCCATTATCGGCACCGGCGGAACGCGGAGCAAGGCGGAAAGCACGGCACTGCTGGTCAAGCCAGCAGCGGCACCCAGAGCGCGGAGCCACATCCAGCGGCACTTCAGTTCCGACTTCAGAGCTTTCCGAGCAGTGGGGCATACCGCCGCCCGGACTGTCATGCAGGCAATGGTGCAGCCGTTTCCGGTAACTGAGTCACCCACAATGGTTCCGCACGATTCTGCCTGACTCCATGCTCCCAGCTAACAGGCAGGGACCTACGGCTTCCAGCGGAACATATTGTCTTTCCCATTGTAGCCGCTGTTTTCCGAGAAGATGATGAACTCGCCGTTCTTGCGCCTGGTCGGGCGGTGTGGAAATGGCCGGGATGGGATTCGAACCCACACTGGGGGGATTTTAAGTCCTCATCCTTCCCTATGTAATAATGGTCTCTGCATTACGTTTGCATAACATGGGCTGAACGGGTTTCAGGCGGCGGCGTTGAAATGAGCCACGGATTCAAAGGCGAAGCGGTGGCTGGCATTGATGTGGCGTGAACAGTTGTGGGCAAGAGCCTTGGCCCAGCGGCGGGCGTGGTAGTGACGAACTG
>JAPLOD010000666.1 GCA_026692735.1 Planctomycetota bacterium
GGTACTGGCGGGCGCCGCGGCAATGGCTCTGGAGCTGGCGCTGCTGAGCGCCTGTCAGGCCGCGTGCGGGTACGTGTACGAACGCATCGGGCTGATCATCGGCCTGTACATGCTCGGCCTGGCCGTCGGCAACCGTTGGGCTTCGGGGCTGCTCCAGCGCGGAACGGATGCCAGGAGAGCGGCCTGGCAAGCGCAGCGCGGGCTGTGCCTGTGCTGCGTCTGCGGCTGGCTGGCCCTTGGTCCTGCGTGGCCGTTCCTTTCGCCCCCGTTGGTCGAGATTGTCGTGGCGGTGCTGCTCGTCGCGTTCGCCGTCGCGGCAGGCCTTCAACTGCCGCTGCTCACTGTCCTGTCCGACACGGGGGCAACGGCGGCAACGGCTGCGCGCCGGGTGAGCGCCGTCCTGGCTGGCGACTACGCCGGCGCGACCGCCGGCGCCTTGACCGCGGGAACACTGCTGGTGCCGTATCTTGGTGCGGCGGGAACGCTGCTGCTCACGAGTCTCTGCCTGGCTCTGGGGCTCCTGCTTCTACGACGCCGTACCAACCAGTAGCCGCTGGTGAGCGCTGCTCACTTTCTTGCCTTCTTCTCCTGTTCACGGACGAGAGCGGGAATAGGGCCGGCGTCGCGCAGGATGTCGCGCCCGTATTCCTTGCCGTTCACGAGCAACAGGGCGTTCTCGGGCATCGGTTCGCCGCCGTCGCGCGCGAGCCGCTCGCCCTTGGCCACGTCCGCCCCCAGACGCATCGGCCCGTGCTGGCCTGCGACGGAGATTTCGAACCTATCGTGCTCGTTCTTCACCGCCGCCTCAGCCTGAGCGAAGCTGCGCCGGAATTCCGCGAAGCCCGCGTCGTCCAGTCCTTCAGCCGCGCGCGCCCAGATAGCCACGGTGCCGCGCCCGGTGGGCTGGGTTTCCGAATGGACGCAGGTGAGCCGCGCGGCTTTGTGCTTGAGGCCGTCGTTCACCCAGTGGATCGGCGCGCGCTTGCCATCGGTATCGAGCGTGACGGGGAAGCGGACGCCCACGGCCGCATCCTGCAGACGCAGGAAGAACACTGTCTCGGCGGGGAAGGCTTTGTCCTTGTCGGTCTCAGGCGGCGACTCGAGCCTGTCGCCCGCCCAAAGCTGTGCCTCGGCGGGGATGACAAGATGCGACAGCAGCATGGTGAGCTGCCATTCGACGCTGCCGGACTTCCTGGACTTGGAGTTGTCAGACGCGAGCAACAGCGCTTCGGCGCCGCGCTGCACGCTGGTGAAGAACGGCGTCAGGTGATGGGACTTCATGTGTCCGCCGCCGGTCACCGCCTTGTTGACTCCGTACGGGTCGCCGCGGCCGTCCATCACGAAGCTGCAGACGACGGTCTTCGGATCGCCCGGCAGGTTGATCACGAACGCCTTGTCCTCAGGCCCCTTGCATGCGCCTGCGGAGCCGATGCTGAGTGTGCGACCGAGGTAATGGACTGAGTACTCCCAGGACTTCTCGCCCCAGCGCTGGCAGATGACGCGCGGCAAGTCCTTCGCGAGCTGCGCGCGGATCTCCGGAGGCGGGACCCATGTGCACAACCCATCGAACACCGATGCGGGCTGCTGAGCGGGGCTCTTGGCCCCGCCTACCGGCGCGGCAGGACCAGGCATCCAACCGGCGCAGCGCAGATGCTTGTCCAGATAGCCGTGGCCAGTGAGGTAATCGTAGTCGCGGCTGTGCGCGCCGCCGAGCCGCTGGGACGGCTCGTACCAGTTTGCGGCGATGTCCGTCCAGAACAGCCGCAGGGCGGCCTCAGCGTTCTTGCGAGCCTGCTCGTTCTTCGCGTGTCTCGCGAGCAGGCCCAGGCAATCCAGGTCCACGCCGTAATACGTGGGACTGAGATATTCCGGGATGCCGTTCTTCCAGGTGTAGCGCAGCCAGTCGTCAAGCGCCTGGCAGCCTTCCTGCGCCAGCTCCGCGCGGCCGGTCGTCTCGCCGATGGCTACCAGATTCCAGACGTGCATCAGGAAGATGTTGGTGTAGCCGGGCTTCACACCGCGCCGCTTCACGCCTTCCACGCCGAGGCGCAGCAGTTCGTCGAGCTGCTCTTTCCCCTTGGCTGACAGTTTGTCCGCGTACAGCATCCGGATGAGCACGCCTTGGTGCATGCAGAACTCGACGGCGTTGAGGTCGTCAACTTTCTCGTCACCCCAGTACCACTTGAGGTTGCCGTACGTCTTGCTCTTGGGGTCGCGGTCCTGCATCTGCGCGGCGAGCTCGAAGGCGCGCTCCACACGTTCCGGATGCCAGTCCGCAGCCGTGGCGGAGAGCGCGAACGAGAAGAGGTCGCGGGCCCCGAAGCGGCGCGGCTTAAGGTCCTGAAAGGAGGCCCAGCGCTTATCGAGTTCCTTGACGACTGCGGCATCCGTGGGGCGGGACGCGTCCGTCGCGCCGCCCTCGGCGGCGAAGGCGGACACGCCCACCGCGAAGACCAGGAGCACGAACACGGATCGCACGGCGACCTCCCTCTCGACTGTGCTGCCGCGGTCTCGGCGGCAGGCAGGCCAGCGGCCCGCTTGCCCTGTATACACTGCAACCCGCAGCTCACGCTGGGAGGCGGTCCGCGGCGAACAGACTCGGCTGATAACAGCGCGGGCAGCCGCTAACTGCCGGCTGCCCGCGCCAGGGGGAAGACGGGGTATGCCCTACACGATGTATTTCCCGCGCGCCGTGTAATGCGTGTGGAGCAGCTTATGGCTGAGATGCCCGCACGGGCCGTCCGTCAGGAAGTCCTTGTATATCTTCAGCACGTCCGGGTTCTCGTGCGACTTGCGGATCGCGTAGCCCTTGTCCTCGTCGTAGATGGCCTTCGCGCGCGCCGCGCGAATGGCTGGACCGGTCGGGATCGGCTGGCCGCCGCCGCCCAGACAACCGCCGGGGCATGCCATGAATTCGATGAAATGGCACTCGCTGAACTTGCCTCCAGCTCTGATGTCCTCCAGCACCTTCTTGGCGTTGGCCGTGCCGTGGCAGATGCCGACCTTCAGGGTCGCGCCCTTCAGCCAGTTCCAGTCCTTGACGAGCGGCTTGAGGATGTCCGGCACGGGGCCGACTTTCGTGATCGGGATCTCGGCATAGCGGACGCCTTCGAACCCGCGCACGGGGATGATGTCGGCGTGCGCGAACAGGTCCTCCACCTTGATGCCGCACACCAACTCGACGACCGTGCGCAACGCCGCCTCCATCACGCCGCCCGTCGCGCCGAAGATGACGCCCGAGCCCGTGGCGGTGCCAAACGGGTCGTCGAAGTTCGACTTCGGCATATTCGGCAGGTCAATCCCGGCCTCTTTGATCATCTGCGCCAGCTCGCGCGTGGTCAGGCCGTAGTCAATATCCTTGTAGCCGCTGCTGCACATCTCCTGCCGGTTGCACTCGAACTTCTTGGCGGAGCAGGGCATGAGGGCGACAGTGACGATGTCCTGAGGATCCAGCTTGTTGAGCTTGGCGTAATACGTCTTGATGATCGCGCCGAACATCTGCTGCGGGCTCTTCGCGGAGGACACATGCGGCAGAAGCTCCGTGTAGAAGTGCTCGATGTACTTTACCCAGCCGGGCGAACAGCTCGTGAACTGCGGCAGGGCCACCAGCGGGTCCTTGTCCACCAGGGCCTTCTTCAGGCGGATGATCAGCTCGGTGCCTTCTTCCAGGATGGTCAGGTCGGCCGTGAAGTTGGTGTCGAAGACCCTGTCGAAGCCGCACTGCTTCAGCGCGGTGTTGAGCTCGAAGGTCAGGGCCTTTCCAGGCGGCTGGCCGAAGCATTCGCCGATGGCCGCGCGCGGGCTGGGCGCGGTCTGGATGACGACGTGTTTCTTCGGGTCGTCAATCGCCGCCCACACCTCGTCCGTCGGGTCGTTGGCGCGCAGCGCTCCGGTCGGGCAGCGGTTGATGCACTGGCCGCAGTTGATGCACACCACCTCGCCCAGCGGCTTGTCGAGGAACGTCGCCACCTTGGTGTTGGCGCTGCGGCCGATGGCTTCCAGCACGCCGACCTCCTGCAGGTCAATGCAGGTGCGGACGCAGCGGCGGCACAGCACGCACTTGTTCATGTCGCGGACGACAGAGTAGCTCGAACGGTCCACCTCGTACCGCGGCTGCTCCGGATGGCCGAAGCGGAAGAAGTCCACGCCGCATTCCTTGGCCAGCGCCTGGAGCTCGCAGTTGTTGTTGCGGAAGCACGAGTAGCACTCGCCGTAATGCGTGGACAGCAGCAGGTCCACCACATGCCGGCGCGCCTGCCGCACCTTGCGGGTGTGAGTCTTGACTTTGAGCGGCGAGGTGACGGGGTACGCGCACGCCGCCTGCAGCGTGCGCTGGCCGTCCACCTCGACGACGCAGATCCGGCACACTCCGGCAATGCACAGGTCCTCGTGGTAACACAGGGTCGGGATGCGGATGCCGGCTTTCTTGGCGGCTTCGAGGATGGTCGTGCCCATCGGGACCTTGACGTCCTGGCCGTCAATGTTGACCGTCACCAGTGCGCCGATGTCCCGTATGTCCGAGGGGGGTGCCATCGTCTTCGGCCGCTGGCTGACAGGCGCGCGCGAATCATCTGCTGCTTTGACGGATTCTGCCATGGTCTACTCCTTGGCTGCTAGCTCTTGGCTCTCGGTCCTCACGGCTGGCTGCTGACTACCGCCCGTGCATTCGTCCCATCAACTCATCCTGGAAGTGCTGCACGATGGACAGGAAGGCCGTGGGGCTGCTCTGCCCCAGGCCGCATTTCGAGGCCACTGCCATGGTCTCTCCCAGTGCGCACAGCTCGCGCAGGTAGCGCATCGAGCAACGCCCCTCTTCGAGCAGTTCCAGCCCTTCCAGCAGTTTCACATTGCCCTCGCGGCACGGCGTGCACTGGCCGCAGGATTCCTCCACGAAGAAGTCCATGAAGTTCCGCGCCACGCGCAGCATGTCGCGCTGCGGGCCGAAGACGATAATGGAGCCGCCTGTGGGAACATCCTCGAAGGCCAGTGTGCGCGCGAACTCCGACGCCGGGACGCAGCGCCCCGACGCGCCGCCGACCTGCACCGCCTTGGCGTTCTCGCCGCCGACTTCGCCGAGCAGCTTGGCCACAGTGATGCCCAGCGGGAACTCGTAGACGCCCGGGCGCGTGCAGTCGCCGGAAACGCTGTACAACTTGAGGCCGGCGGATTTGTCCGTGCCGATCTTCTTGAACCAGGCCGCGCCCTTGGACAGGATGCAGGCCGCCCAGGTGAGCGTCTCGACGTTGTTCACGATCGTGGGCTTGTTCTGGAAGCCGGTGTCCACGGGGAACGGCGGCCGGTTCCGCGGCTCGCCGCGATGTCCTTCCAGCGACTCGATCAGCGCGGTCTCCTCGCCGCAGACGTACGCGCCGGAGCCCATGCGGATTCCGATGTCAAAGTCGAAGCCGTCCTTGCCCAGGATCTTCGTGCCCAGGAGGTTCTGTTTGCGCCGCTCGGCCAGCACCTTCTCCAGATGCGGGCGCAGGTAGATGTACTCTCCGCGCAGGTACAGCACGCCCTTCTTGGCGCCGATGGCCCAGCCGCCGATGGTCATGCCCTCGAAGACCAGAGGCGCGAAGTCGGAGAGGATCACGCGATCCTTGAAGGTGCCCGGCTCGCCCTCGTCGGCGTTGCAGACGACGTACTTGACGTCGCTCTTGGCAGCGGCGGCCAGGTTCCATTTGACGCCGGTGGGGAAACCCGCGCCGCCACGGCCTTTCAGGCCGGAGGCGCTGAGTTCGCCGATGACTCCCGCCCGGCCCTTCTGCAGCGCGGCCTTCAGCCCCGCTTCGGGCGCGATGCCGTTGAAGGTGAAGTTACCTCTGCGCGAGGAAATCATGCTGACTGCTCCTCCTTCGGATTGTGGTACAGGCTCAACCGCCTGCATTGCCGCCGGCGCGCCAGGCATGATGCCTGCGCCGCTCCGGTTACACCGCGTGCTCTGCCGTCTGGGCGAGGGCGTGCGCCGAGAACCGGCGCCGGCACTGTTCGAGGATGCCGTGAACCTGCTCGGGCGTCACGCCGGTGAACACCTGCTCGTTGACCAGGATGGCCGGGCCCTGGTCGCACATGCCGAGGCAGTTGGCCCATTCGAGCGTGAACTGGCCGTCGGGGGTAGTCTCACCGAACTTGATCTTCAGATCGTTCTCGAGCTGCCGGGCCACGCGGTCCTTGCCCGCCATGTCGCAGGAAATGGTGCGGCACACGCGGATCACGAAACGACCCAGCGGGCGCGCGCTCAGGAAGGAGTAGAACGAGACGACGCTGTGGACCTCCACAGGATGAATGTCCAGCAGATCAGCAATCACCTGCATGGCGTACGAGGACACGTGTCCGTGGCGGCGCTGCACTTCCTGGACCATGGGGAGCAGCGCATCGCGGCGGCGCCCATGTCGTGTGGCAAGCTCCTGCAGCTCGGCTTTCAACTGTTCCTGTTCCGTGACCAGCATCGAGCTAGCCCTCCTTCTTTATTTTCTTGGCGGGAGACGCGGACTCCTTTGCGGCGCCTTGGGATTTCTTGGCCAGCAGCTCGGCCACCTTGGCGGTCAGCGTCGCGGCGGAGACCGGTTTCTCTACGAAGTCGTCCACCGGCACCAGTTCGCTGTCCTTGCCGTATGACAGCCCCGTGACCTTGCTGATGCTGGTGAGCATCAGGATCGGCGCGCTGTAACCGTCGCGGCGCAGGTCCTGGGCCATGGCCAGGCCGTCGTCGGGCTGCTCCATCATCACATCCAGGATCAGCAGGTCGGGCTTCTCCGTCTTGATCGCCTTCATGCCATCGGCGCGGTTATACGCGGAGGAGACCTTGTGCCCTTTCTGCTCGAGAACCAGGCAGCAGGCCTCCACCACATCGGGAT
Organism: Planctomycetota bacterium; assembly: GCA_026692735.1. Classification (GTDB taxonomy): domain Bacteria; phylum Planctomycetota; class SZUA-567; order H5-PLA8; family H5-PLA8; genus JAPLOD01. Next base: position 6,858 of record JAPLOD010000666.1, read on the forward strand.
CGTCGTCCACGACCAGCACCTTTGCCATCCAGCCCTCCTTTCACCTGCCGACCGCCCCCGTGCGAGACGGATCCCAGCCACCTCCAGGGCAGCAAAGCACCACCACGCGCCGAGGGATTCCAGGCCCGCCCCCACTTGTGAATTGCTTCACAATCCCTGTAGCAGTGTAGATATCCGTTTCCCTCGTTGCTTCAAGTGGATTCCTCGCCCGCGCCGCAGCGGCATCTGCAATGCTTTTCCACAAACGCTTACGCGACGGTCGCTTGCTTCGAGGCCGCGCGTCGTGCGGATTTTTTCCATTTTTCCGCCGCGACATCGCGCGCGGACGACACTCGCTCCTGCGGGGAAAGGCGCGCGCCAGGTGTGACGCGTCAGTGTGTCTCGGCGCTTTGCCGGCCGGCCGTTTCCTGCTCAGTGGCTTTGTAGCACTGCGCCGTGAAGAACAGGCTCACCAACTCCGGCATGATGCGCCCGTGGGCGGCCTCGTCCTCCAGGATCTGCTTGGCTTTCTCGTGAGGGATGGCTCTCTTGTACGGGCGGTCAGTGGCGGTGAGCGCATCGTACATGTCGGTCACGCAGAGGATCTGGCCGTCGAGGTGGATCTCATCCTTCTTCAGCTTGCGCGGGTAGCCGGAGCCGTCGCAACGCTCGTGATGGGTGAGAGCCACCTCCGGCACCTCCTGTAACTCGGACAGCCACGGAATCTGGGACAGCATCCGGAAGCCCTTGTCCACATGGCTGCGCATGTCCGCCAGCTCCTCCTCGGTCAGGTTGCCCTTGTGCACGGCGAGGTTGTGGAACTCCTCCGCGGTGATCCACCCCTTGGCGTGCAGCGCTTGCACGGCTTGCAGCTCGGCATCGGGCAGGAAACCGGCGGCGCTGACCTTCTCCACCACGTTCATCGCCGCATCCAGTTCCGCGCACAGCGGCGTGTACTGCTCCAGCAGCGCCGCCTCGGGCGCGAGATGCTGTTCCAGCGCGCGGGCGAGGCACTCGGCGCGGCAGCGTTCCTTGAGCAGCGCCAGCCGGCTCCGCAGGGCTTCCAGGCTCGGCGCGGATATCCTGGTCGCCTTGCAGAGGATGTGCTCCCGGACGCCGATTTTCCCCACGTCATGCAGCAGGCAGGCGTACCGAAGCTGGCGCAGGCGCGCGCGGGTGTAGGTGATGCTGTCGAACGGCGGCGTGGAGCTTTCGTGGATCGCGCGGGCGAGGCTCAAGGAGTAGATCATCACGCGCCTGGAATGGCCGCTTGTGCAGGGATCGCGGTCTTCGATTGCGCGGCTTATGGCCTCAACGAACGACTCGAACAGCAAATCCATCTGGTGGCGCAGCCTCGCGTTGTCCAGGTAGACGGCCGCCTGCGCCGCCACGGCTGAGAGCACGATCTCGTCCTTGGTGGTGAAGACGCGGCCTGTGCCGCGGGCGCCTTTCTTGTTCAGGCACTCGATGGCGCCCAGGATCTCGCCGCGGCGGTCATGCAAAGGCATGCACAGAATCGAGGCCGTGCGGAAGCCGGTGGCCTTGTCAACCAGGGGGTTGAAGCGGCTGTCCTTGTAGGCGTCGGGCACGTTCAAGCCCACGCAGTGACGGACCACGTAGCCGGCGATGCCGGCCTCAACGCTCAGGCGCAGTTCCTTGACATCCAGCCCCTGCGCGACCAGGGAGTACAGTTCGTTCTTCTGCTTATCCAGAAGGAAGACGCTGGAGCGCTCAGACTCCACGATCCGCGACGTGTGGTCCACAATCAGCTTCATCACGTCGTCGAGTTCCTTCTCGGAGGACAACGCCTGCGACATCTCCAGCAGCAGCCCCAGCTTGCTGGCTTCCTCTTCCAGCGCCTCCACGCGCTCGGCCAGCGTGGCGTCGCGCGAGACCGTGGAGAGCCGGGTTCTCCGGATGGGAGTGAACTGGCGGCTTTCAGCGTCCGTGAGGGCGATCGTCTCGTCGCTCATAGCTGCGGCATTCCCGCTTCCGTATACATAGGGGGCGCGTGAGGGCCGCGCGCCCGCACCATCTCGCGGAACTCCGGCGATACGCCCAGGTCGTCAGCGAGGTCGTCGAAATCGTCCCATTGGCCTTTCCAGTCCCAGCCTTCTCGGGCGGGCTTGTAGTCCGGCGGCGCCAGCGTGGCCACGTACGGGCAGTCCGCGGGGAACGCGCTGGCCTTCAGCCCCTGCGGCACGGAAAGGCACGCCCGGTTGACCTCGTGCCGCCGCGGGTAGACGGTGCAGAGACTGGTGCGGACATCCAGGAACTTGCAGGGAAACGGCGTGATGAAGACGTCGTGTCTAACGTAGACTTTCTTATAGCAGCATTTACCGCAATGCCGACAGAGCGCTTCGTCAACGGAAGCCGCAGTGGTGTCCCGGGGATCGCTGCCCATAGCCCTGCAACCCATGACGCCCTGAACGTCCTCGCGCCAGACTCTAGCGCAGGGCCGCCCCGGAAGCCAGAGGCTTCGCGCGAAATTCATCCCGCGTCCTGACGCCGGCCGGATGTTTCTTCTTGCATGAGATGCGGCGAGCAGCACAATGAGCCCCACCATGGCTCCTCGCGGCGTCGCGCGGTCGAGACGGCTGGCACCGTCCCGTGGGACGCGGCGCGTGGCGGGTCGTGCAGTAGTGCCGGGAGAGGACTTGCGATGAAGGCATGCGTGGCTGCGGCTCTGGCTGTGTTCTGGGTGCTGGTCCTGGCCGGCTGCGGCGGGGCGACGGGCAAAGGCGCCGGTGCGCCGGCCGCGAAGGAAGCAACTGAAGACACGCTGGCACGCATCAAGCGCGAAGGCGTGCTGCGCTGGGGCGCCGACCCCAGCGGCGGCGCGCCGTTCGTGTTCTTCGATCCGAAGGACAAGAACGTGGAGAAGGTGATCGGCTTTGAAATGGACGTGATGGACAAGTTTGCCGCCCACATGGGCCTGACACACGAGATGGTCCGCAGCCAATGGGACACGCTGCTCGAAGCGATGCAGGCCCAGCGGACGGACATGGTAATCAACGGGATCGAGATCAACGCCGAGCGGCTGCAGCGCTACGCGTTCTCGAAACCGTACTACGTGTACGAGCAGATGCTGGTTGTGCGCATCGAGGACAAGGAGAAGTACGGGTCGCTCGATGGCCTGAAGGGCAAGCGGCTGGGGGTCTTGAGCGGTGCGGAGGCTGAGAACGTGCTGAAGCGCGCCGGCTGGACCAGAGACAACATCAACACCTACGAAGACTCCAGCCTGCCCTACAGCGATCTGGAACTGGGCCGGACCGATGCGGTGTTGCAGGAACAGATGATCGCGGAATACTACGCGGGGCGCAACCCCAAACTGTATCTGGTGCCCAAGACGTTCAGCCCGGGCAGATACGGGGTCGCCGTGCGCAAGGAAGACACGGCTTTGCTCGCAGAGGTGGACCGGATTCTGGAACTGATGAAGCAGAACGGCGAGCTCGCCGCCATCTACAAGAAATGGAATATCTGGAACGACCGCCAGAAAGAGGTGGGCGTGCTGGAAGGCCCGGCGACCGCAACGGGCAACTAACAGCTCGGCCGGGGCGCCTGTACCATGGTACGTGAACGAGAGGATCCTTTTCGCCGCACGCTGCTCGTCTTCCTCGTTATGGCCGTCGCCGCTGCCGTGGGCGGCTACTGGTTGCGCGCGCAGGAGAGCGGCGCGCCAGCGACCGAAAACGTTCCAGCAGCGGCCGATGCGCCGCCAACAGCCGAGGAGGAGTTCCGGGACGCCCCCGTCAGGCGCTTCTTCTTCCACGACCTGGCGCTGATGTCGTTGCTCGGCGCCGCCAAGAACACTCTGCTGCTGACGGCCGAGAGCATGCCGCTGGCCGTGGTGTTGGGCATCCTGCTGGCCATCATGCGCGCCTCTCGCCACCGGCTGCTGGCGTGGCCCGCGGCGGGTTACATAGAAGTGGTCCGCGGCACGCCTTTGCTGGTTCAGGTCTGGCTGGTCCACGTGTCGCTCGCGCAACTGGGCCAGGAACTCCATACCAAAGCGCTGACGCTCCAGCCCTTTACCACCGGCATCATCTGCCTCGCCGGAAACTACGCCGCCTACGAAGCCGAGATCATCCGCGCCGGCCTGGAGGCCGTGGACAAGGGACAGCGCGAAGCAGCGCTGTCTATTGGCATGAGCGAACGGCAGGCCTTTTACAGCATCGTGCTGCCGCAAGCGTTCCGCATCGTTGTCCCGCCGCTGATCAATGACCTCATTGCCATGTTGAAGGACAGTTGCCTGGTCAGCGTGATCGGTGTGCCGGAGCTGCTTGAGCGCGCGCGATCCATCGGCAAGGAACGGGGCTCTTCCGCCTTGCTCATGGTCGCGGCGGCCGTTCTGTATCTCATCATGTCGCTGGCCTGTTATGCGCTGGGCAAGTATCTCGAGAAGCGCCTGAAGGTGCAGGGCGCGCATGAGGTCCACGTGGACCAGGTGCACGGACACTGATGGGATTTTCGATTTTCGATTTCGGATTGTAGATTGAACGGCAACGGAAGAGGACGGCGTGAAACACGAGTCAGCGGCGAAAGCAGAGGCGGCGCCAATCCTCGAAGCACAGGGCATCCGCAAGAGCTTCGGGCCGAAGGACGTGCTCAAGGGCATTGACTTGGCCGTGGCGAAGGCCGAGGTGCTGGCGATCATCGGGCCGAACGGCTGCGGCAAGTCCACGTTCCTGCGCTGCCTCAATCTTCTTGAACAGTACCAGTCCGGCCGCGTCCTCCTGAAGGGCCAGGCGGTCAGCGAAGGCCACCCGGACGACTGGCACCCGAGGCGCGCCGAGCGGGCCCAGGCGCAGGTCCTGCGCCGCCAGGTGGGCATGATCTTCCAGCGCTTCAACCTTTTCCCGCACCTGACCGTACTGCAGAACGTCATGTGCGGCCCGCGCCAGGTGCTGAAGCTGCCGCACGGCGAAGCCCGGGCCATCGCCGAGAATGTGCTGCGCAAGGTCGGGCTGTGGGAGAAGCACCCGTGCGATCCGGCGACGCTTTCCGGCGGTCAGCAGCAGCGTGCGGCCATCGCGCGCGCCCTGGCCATGAACCCCGACGTGCTCCTGTGCGACGAGGCCACTTCCGCGCTCGATCCCGTCATGACCAAGGAAGTGCTCAAGGTCATCCGCGAACTGGCGGCCGAAGGCATGACCATGCTGGTGGTGACCCACGACATGGACTTCGCGCGTGACACCGCCGACCGTGCGGTCTTCATGGAAGACGGCGTCATCGCGGCGCAAGGCACGCCGGAACAGATCTTCGATCAGCGGCCTACGCCGGGCATCAGGAAGTTCCTGGAGAAGGGATAGGAGGGCGGGGGCTGGCCTTGCTCAGACGAGGAAGCGCGATAGCCTACCGCCGTAACGCTGCGGAAGGGGATGCACAATCCAAAATGCAAAATTCAAAAATGAAAATGGGACCATCCAATTTTGCACTTTGCATTTTGCATTTTGAGTGAGGCCAAATGGTTCTCGTGCCTGCTGAATTCTGGGTCGTGGTCTGCGGTCTGCTGGGCGCGATCGTCGGCAGTTACGTGAACATGGCAGCCTATCGCCTGCCGCGGAATATCTCGACGGTCACGCGCACGCGTTCGTTCTGCCCCCAGTGCCAGCACCAGTTGGCGTGGTACGACAACCTGCCGATCCTCAGTTACCTGCTGCTGTTGGGCCGCTGCCGCTACTGCCGCAAGCCCATCCCCCTCCGCTATCTGCTGGTGGAACTGCTCGTCAGCTTCTTGTTCGTCATGGCGGCCTGGCAGTTCTTCGCGCTGAACCATGCGCTGTTCTGGTATGCGTACACGGACCGGTGGAGCGTCGCGCCCATCGTATTCTGCGTGCAGTTGTTCCTCATCGCGGACCTCGTGCTGCTCTCCGTAGTGGACGTTGAAACCTGGCTCATCCCAGTGCAGACAACGCTGCCGGGGATAGCCCTCGGCCTCGTTCTCGCCCCCGTCTTTCCCGACCTTCATGCTTCTGCCACCACCTGGGTGGTGGGCAGTCCGCGCCTTAACGCGCTCATTGACAGCTTCCAGGGACTGGTGCTGGGCGAGGGCGGCGGCATCGGCTGTGGGCATCTCCAAGATTCTCTGGGACCGCTTCCAGCGCTGGCGGCTGGGCGACACATGGAAGCCCTGGCAGCCCACCTTCGACATGCCGCCGGAGGGCGATGCAAAGCCGCAGGCGCCGGCGTTCTGGCCGCTGTTGTTGATGGGCGGCGGCATCCTGTTCGCCGTGCTTCTGCTGTCTGCGCAAAGCAGTCGCACGTTCGACGGCCTCATGGTCAGAACCCTCGAAGAGTCGCAGCCTGGCGCCTTCCTCCCGCGCGGTTTTGCGGATCCCCAGCGTTTTGACGTGCGCCTCGTCCCGGTGTGGCTCATGCTGGGCATCGGCCTGCTGCAGATCCTCGGCTACGTCTTCCTGAAGTACCTGGCGGCCGTGGACAACCTGCCGCAGGGCAGCATTGTGGAGACGGCCAAGGGTCAGAAGCAGGAGGTCATGCAGGGCAACTATATTCCCTTCGGGCCGTCTTTGGCCGCGGGCGCTCTGGTGGTGGCGTTCTACGACCCGCTGATCCGCAGCTTCACCTACTGGTGGCTGGTGGCTGCCGGCGCGGGCGCGCTGCCGCTCCCCGCGTACCGGCTGCTGGGCCAGGAGGCCATCATCCCGCTGCTTGCGCGCTGGGTGCAGTGGCTGAACACGGTCTCCACGCGACTGCTTGAAGGAGGATAGGGATCCGATGACGCCCGCACTCGCCCGAAAAATGTGGCATTGGCCCTCCCATGGCGTTACTATGTGAAAAGTGTGAATCAAAAGGCCCGCCGCCCCGTCATATGTTCTGGAACCGGTCGGGCCTGGCTTACAGCACAAGGAGCGCGATCATGTTTGCCCTTCGCACACTGCTCCCCCTTGCCGTTGTCCTCATGGGCGCGCTCGCCGCTGCCGGTGAGGAACCGGTGACGGTGACAACCTTCGCACTCAAGGACGGCAGGAAAGTCGAGGCCCTGCGGTACGTGACATTCAGCGCGGGCGACTTCAAGACCTTCGTCGTCACCGCGCTCGACGGCAAGAAGCTGACCTTGCTCGGCAAGGACGTCGCATCGCAGCAGGAAGAACTTGTGCCGTTCGACAAGCTGCCGGAGGCCGCGCGCCAGGACGTTGCCAAAGTCCGTGCCGCCGCGGCCGCCGCGCGTGCCGCCGCCGAGGCGCGTGCTGCCGACGAGAAGGCCGTGGCCGCCGCCAAGCGCCGCGAGAACGAGGTGCAGGCCGGGCTGAACAAGACGGCTGATGAACTCAAGAGCGCGCAGGAACTCCAGACCAAAGCGGAACTGGCCGTGAGGAACGCGGTCACCGATATCGCCAAGGCCGATGCGCGCTACGATGGCGCGAAGACCGAACTCGGCAGCCTCTCCGGCGTGTACGATGGGTACTCGCCGTATTCCTGGGGCAACCCGCGACGCGGTGACTACCTGCGTGCGTTGATGACCCACGCCGCTGAAGAGAAGACCATGCTGCAATACGAGAAGCAGGACGCCGAGGCCGTTGTCGCCCGGGTAAAGGAAACGCTGCCGAAACTGGAGGCGCGCGTCGCGGCAGCGCAGAACGAACTGGCTGCCGCGAAGGCTGAGACGAAGCAGGTCATCCTGAAGATGAAGGAAAGGGCGGCCGCGTCGAGCGTCCTGCCTGACAGTGAGCTTACGATCCGGACGGCTCCGGTCCGCTAGCCGTCCGGCGCTTCCCCAACGCCCCGGCCTGCCACAAGCAATGGCACTGCGGCCAGCCCTCCACTACAGTGGTGCGCATGAAGGACCTGAAGGCCGAACGCAGGCCGTCCGCCGCAACTGAGAACGTCGCACGCCCGCCTGTCGTCAGCCTCGTGAACCTCGGTTGCGCCAAGAATCTGGTGGACAGCGAACGTGTCCTTGGCACTCTCGCGGAAGCGGGCTTTCTGATTGCCCAGGACCCCGCTGAGGCGGAGTTGTGTCTGGTCAACACCTGCGGCTTCATCGCCGAGGCCCGCGAGGAGACGGCCGCCGTCCTGGATGAGCTGGCGCAGCTCCGCGAAGACGGCCGGTTGAAGGTCATCGTCGCGCTGGGCTGCCTCGTGGAACGGGTGGCCGCGTTGCCGCAGTTTGCGCGCTTCGTGCGGGCTGCGGATGTGCGCCTGGGTTTCAGCCAGTACCCGCGCATCGCCGAAATCTGCCGCGAACTCATCGCTGCTGCGCGCAGCCAAGAGCCAATAGCCAATAGCCAACAGCCAATAGCCAGTAGCCAGCCTTTCCTCCTCGCGCCGCGGCTGCGGATTGGCGCACCCCATACGGCGTATCTCAAGATCTCCGAAGGCTGCAGCAACCCCTGCCAGTTCTGTTCCATCCCACGCATGCGCGGCCGGCAGGTTTCCCGGCCCATCGAAGCCATCGTCGCTGAAGCGCGGCAGTTGGCCGAAGGCGGCGCGCGGGAGATCGTCCTGATCGCTCAGGACACCACCAGTTACGGCCGCGACCTCTACGGCCGGTTCCGGCTGCCGGACTTGCTGCGCGCGTTGCTGGCCGTTTCCGGCGCGCGGTGGTTCCGGCTGATGTACGCGTATCCGCGCCATCTCACCGGGGAAGTGCTTGACGTGCTGGCCGGCGATGAACGTTTCTGCCCCTACATTGACCTGCCGCTGCAGCACATCGCCGATCCGATTCTGCGTGCGATGGGGCGTGGCGTGACCAGGAAGCAGACTATCGAGCTGCTGGACATGGTCGCACGCAAGCTGCCCGGCGGCGCGATCCGCACGGCCTTCATCGTGGGGTTCCCGGGTGAGACAGAGGCGCAGTTTCAGGAGTTGCTGGACTTCGTGAAGGAGGGCCGCTTCGCGCACGCGGGCGTGTTCCTGTATTCGCATGAACCGCAGACCGCCGCCGCGCGGATGCCCGACGCGCTGCCGCCGGCCGAGAAGGAGGCGCGTCGTAAGGCACTGATGCTGGTCCAGCGGGACCTCTCGCGCCGGCGGCTGCAGCGCCGCGTAGGCCAGACGCTTGAGGTGCTGGTTGACGGTGCGCCGGCCGCGGATTGTCCCGTGCGCGGTGCGCGTGCCGTGGCCCGCAGCCGGCTCGAGGCGCCGGAGGTAGACGGGGTGGTGTACCTGCGCGGCCGCGGTGCAAGCAGGCTTACCCCGGGGATGTTCAAGAAGGTGGAAATCGTGCGGGCGATGGACTATGATGTGGTGGCCGACGTATAGGTCCTGGGGGGGGCATGTTCACAAAGCTTCATCTTGAGAACTTCCTGAGCTTCAGGGGACCGGTTGACATCCCGTTGCGGCCGCTCACAGTGCTCGTGGGGGCAAACAACGCGGGCAAGTCGAACCTGCTGCTGGCCTTCAGGTTCCTGGCAGGCGTGGCAAAGAGGACCGCCTTCTCCACAGTTGCAGAGCAGCTTCATCGGAACCTCGCTGAACTCACCTGCAGGAACGGCGCCAGCCCGGCATTCACCCTCGGTGTCTTCGCTCAGGACACCTCCCACAGTGGTGTCCCCTCGGGGGATGTAACATACGAACTGCGGTTGCGCCCAGGGACTCCAGGCATTCCTTTGCTTCTCGAACGAGAACACTTTCGAGCTGTTGACACGTCCGGCGCGGTTGTAGAGAAGCAGGGAGTAGACTCGTCCCAGAGAAGTGAGTCCCCCTGCTTTGGCTCAGCCAAACCACTCATCAGCCATTTCGGCAACCAGCTCGCGAGCATCGCGTACTTCAAGTTCAGTCCTTCCGCGTTACGCAAACCAACGGCGATCGTCCCGAATCCAGTGCTGGGTGATGACGGCGCGGGACTCCCGGCGGTCCTCGAATACCTGCGTGACGAGCACCCGGACAGATTTCAGAAGATCGAGGAGGAGTTCAGACACTGTGTCCCTGAAGTCGAGCGCATTCAGCTCCGTACGACTCCCAGCAGGGAGAAAGCCGTCCTGCTCAAAGAGCGCGGCTGCAAAGAGCCGTTTGGTGCTGAAGAGATCTCCGACGGGCTGCTTCTGTTCCTCGCGATCCTATGCTGTATCAACGAGGAACCCAAGCCCGCGCTGCTGCTTCTCGAGGAACCGGAACACGGCGTGCACCCACGGCGGCTGAAAGACGTTGTTGACCTTCTGTACTCGCTTTGCGAGGCAAATGGGGCCGAGCCGCCTACGCAGATTCTGTTGACGACGCACTCACCCTACCTGCTGGACCAGTTTAAGGACGATCTTGGTGCGGTTCTGGTGTTGGAGAAGGGAGAGCAAGGCAGCATCGTCAGAACAGCCAGTGAGGCCATTGGGAAGAACGGCGGGCTACACGGCAGTCCGTTAGGCGAGGTCTGGTACAGCGGCATCCTGGGCGGGGTGCCCGCATGAAGATCGCCTACCTGGTCGAGGACCAATCCGATTTCGCGGTCATCAACGTTCTGGTGCGACGCATCCTCAACGAGGAACCGGAAGCCATCTATCGCGAGCGACGCCCCGGCGGGGTGACTGGTGTGCGCGGTAACTTGGTCGCGGTGGCATGGGAGGCATGGCACAGCGAGACGAACGGCGTAGTTGTGGTAGTAGACAACGACGGTGCACTGCCGTTACATGAGCCGGCACACCTGGCGGCGCAAAAAACCCAGGCGGACAAGGGCTGCAACTACTGCCAGCTTGTCACGTCGCTTCCAGAACTGCCGGGGGGGCCGCCGCTTCCGCCGCTCAGGTTCGCCATTGGGGTTGCAGTGCAGGCATTGGAGGCGTGGCTGCTGTTCGGGGCAGACCGCAAGCAGGAGCGAGAGCCCGAGAAGCTCGATAGGCGCGTTCTGAAACAGAAGCTCTACGGCGCCCAGCGCCTCCCCCGTCCGCAACGGCTGGCGGTGGGCAAGCCGATCGCTGAGAACGTCAAGCTGGATGAGCTGAGCCAGGCCTGCCCCAGTTTTTCGTACTTTGCGGAGTCTGTTCGCCAATTGCGGAGCTGATCGGATCTGGGACCGGAACCGCGAAGCGGCAACCTACCCCTTGTAGATCCTTCCGTCCACCACGCGCGCGAAATCAGTCCAGTTGGTGTCGTTGCCGCTCGCCTCTTCCCTTTCGATGATGCTCTGGATGCCCTGTACCTTGGCGTCGAGGCACTCGATGTAATGCAGCGCGACCGCTTCCGCCGTCGCGGGGAGCACCGGGCTGCCGAATTCACGCGTGCCGTGGTGGCTCAGGATCATGTGCAGGACCAGATCGCGTTTCTGCGGCGGGAAGTTTTCCAGCGTGACGATGTGCCGCTCGACCAGCAGCGCGCCGAGGGGGATGTGCCCGCACAGGCGGCCCGTGTCGGTGTAGCTGAAGCCGGGGCCGGGGTCGAGTTCCTCGATCTTGCCGATGTCGTGCAGCACGACGCCCGTCAGCAGGAGGTCGCGGTTCAGGTATGGCCGCTGGTCGCAGACGGCCTGCGCCGTCTTGGCGGCGGACAGGACGTGCTCCAACAGGCCGCTGACCCATGCGTGGTGCACCGAGGTCGCGGCGGGGCTTTTCAGGAAACGCCCGCGGGTATCGGGATCGGCGAAGATGGCCGTGAGCAGGCGCTTGTAGTCCGGGTCGCCGATGAGTGCCAGGAGCGCGTCGAACTCCTTCTCCATCTCTTCCAGCGGGCGCGCCGACACGGGCAGGAAGTCGGCCGGATTCACGCCTTCGCCATCGCATTCCTGGACGGCGAAGGCGATCATCTGGAGGGCGTTCTTGTACGTCTCCACTCGGCCGCGGACCCTGATATAGCCGGAAATCTTGTAACAGGCGAAGTCCACGTCGGTCGCGTCCCAGTGGCGCACGGCGATGGAACCCGTCTTGTCGCAGAACGCGGCCTGGATGTACTTGGAGCCGTTCTTGGCGACGCGCATGGAAGCGTCCGTCACCAGGTACACGCCTTCCACCTCCTGGCCCGCAACCAGGTCTTTGACGAAGGTCCGCTCGGTCGAACGCGCGACGCCACCGCCCGCCGGTCGCAGGGGTTTCGCGTTCACGGCGGGAGCCTTGGGCCGCGGCGCGGCGCTCTTGCCGCCTTGTGCCGGCGGTGTCAGGTCGTCCGGGAAGAGGTCGCCAAGCTTGGCCATTGTTGGTCCCTTGTCATTGGTCCTTGGTCAGTTGTCCTTGGTCAGTTGTCAGTGGTCCGTTGTCAGTTGCCTTGCGCCTTCGGCGTCTTTCGCCCGATCCACCATTCACATGCGCACGCGGCCGCGACAAGGATAGCGAGGTTGCAGACAATATCCACGAACAACTGACCACGGACCACTGACCAATGACGGATGACCAGTAACAACCTACGCTTTATCCACGTAGAACATATGCCACCAGCGCGGGCAGTTGCGGTCAATCTGTTTCTGCGGCAGGAAGTCGAAATCATGCAGCGACAGGGGCGCGGGCGGCAGGGGACTGGTGTTCCTGCTGATCGTATCCGCCGCCAGCACGGCCAGGATCAGCCGGCCGCCGGGCAGGAGCAGGTCCATGAGCTTGTCCACCGAAGCCTTCAGTTGCGGCTTGATGTCCGGGATGTGGTCGAGCGTCTCGGTGCAGACCACGCCCGAGCACGAACCGGCCGGGATGCCGGGATTGTCAACGGTGCCGGTCTGAAAGCTGCAGTTGGCCAGGCGATGCTCGGCCAGCAGTTGCCTGCCGACGGCCAACCGGCTTTCGTCGGGGTCCACGCCTATGATTTCCGCGCGGGGCTTCTTCGCGGCGATGTTCAGCGTCACAACGCCATAGCTGCAGCCGATGTCGGCGATGCGGCCCTCGTGCGGCGCCAGGCGCAACATGCACTGCATGCGGTACAGCGCCACCCAATGGATCGGCTGGAAGACGCCCTGCGCCGCCTGAGGCGCGCCGCGCCACACGCCGGTGTTGCGGTCGAGGTAGATCCACGTGTCGTTCACTTCCTGGATGGACATATGCTCTCCATTTGCGATTTCTGATTTGCGATTTGCGATTGAACGAAGACGCGGCGCCCAAGGCGGCAATCGTAGATCGAAAATCGCAAATCGAAAATCCAAAATCCCTCAAGTTCCCGTCGCCAACCGGTCCGCCAGCATTCTGTCGAGCTCCTGGGAGCCGCGGATTTTCGCCTGGGTCTTGGCCACCTCGTATTGCACGCGGAAGAAACGGAAGCCATCCGGTTCCAGCACCACGTAGCACGCCCGCGGATCCTTGTCGCGCGGCTGGCCCACGGAGCCGACGTTGACCAGCACGCGCCGCCGGAAATCGAACCGCTTGCCGGGCTCGGCGGGCAGCGAGCCGTTCTCATACCACACGCCCGGCACGTGCGAATGGCCGATGAAGAACGCCCGAATGGTGG
>JAPLOD010000667.1 GCA_026692735.1 Planctomycetota bacterium
AGCGTGCCGGTCTTGTCGAAGACCACGTCGGTGATTCCCGCCGCCGCCTCGATGGCATCGCCGCCTTTGATGAGAATCCCGCGGCGGACGCCCAGGCCGGTGGCGACGATCACCGCCGTCGGCGCGGCCAGCCCCACGGCGCAGGGGCAGGCCACGGCCAGGACCGCGATGGCCGGGCGCAGCGCCGTGAAGACCGTGGACTCCTTCAGCAGGAAGCTCAGCCAACCGCTGTGCGCGAACCACTCGTGGCTGATCCAGTTCCGAGCGACGAGCCCCTGGACGGCGAGCGGCCCGAAGTACCAGCACACGAACGCCACGACGGCGATGATGGCTGTGACCGGGACCATGACCGCCGAGACGCGGTCGGCCATCAGCGCCATGCGCTTTTTGTGCTCTTGCGCGTCAGACACCATGCGTGCGATCTGGGCGATGGTGGAATCAGCGCCGACGCCCACGGCGCGCACGCGGATGAAGCCGGAGCCGTTCAGGCTGGCGACGATGACCCGGTCGCCCTTCACCTTGGGCACGGGGCGGCTTTCGCCCGTGATCAGCGCCTCGTTCACCTCCGTACTGCCGTCCACGACCTCGCCGTCCACGGGGATCTTCTCGCCGGGCCGGACGAGCACGATGTCGCCGACCGCAACGACGCCGGCGGGGATGATCTGCTCACGCCCATCGCGCAGCACGCAGGCCTCCTTGGGCGTGATCTCGACGAGGCTGTGCCAGAGCTGGCTCGTGGATTCGCGCGCGCGCGCCTCCAACCACTTGCCCAGGCTCACCACCGTCAGGATCAGGGCGGCGACGTGGAACTGCGGCGAATCGCGCGACAGGTCAGGGTCGCTGCTGACGTGGCCAATGAAACACAGGAAGCCCTGCAGGTATGCGGCGCTTGATCCCAGGACGACCAGGCAGTCCAGATCGAGGCTCCAGCGCCGAAGCGCGTGGATGCACCCGCGGTAATAGTCCCAGCCGACCGTGATCTGCACGGGCGTGGCCAGGAGGAAGAGCAGCAGCACTTTCGAGAGGTCGTTGGTCGCCCACACCTGGTTTATCACCAGGATCAGCAGCGTAAAGATGGCGCCCGCAATAAAGCGCGACTTGCGGCTGGCGATGGCGTCCATGGTGTCGCCGAAGCTGAGCCCCGCGTGTGCGTCGGAGCTGGGACTGGCGAGCGTGGCCTGGTATCCGACGGCGGCCACGGCCGCGACCAGGTCCTGGGGCTTAATGGAAGCGCTATGGCGGACGGTGGCCAGGCGCGTCAGCAGGTTCACGCCGGCCGTTTCCACGCCTTCGCGGGAGCGCAGCGCCTTCTCGACGCGGCCCACACAGGCGGCGCTGTGCATTCCGCCGATCACCAGCACCGTTGTACGGTCTTCACGCTCGCGGCGGCCCATCAGGTCTGCCAATCCTTGTCCATGTTGCTACGCCGATCGCACTGCGATCCGACGGCTGCCTGTGCTAGAGGCGCTGCCCCTCAAGACTAAAGGACAACGTGTTTCAGGCAAGCGGATTGCGGAGAACCTCAGTTCATCCAGCGGAACGTATGCACGCCCGAGCGGGAACGGATGGCCTGGAGGCGGCCCCTCTCCGTGTCCATTTCGAAGAGCATATCGTTCTGGTCGTCGGAACTGAAGATCATGACTGCCTTGGCGGACAGGACCTGCACGTCCAGTTCGCGCACGGCGACGTCCACGGCGGCTCTGAGCTTGAGCGCCCAGGCGGTGTCAGTGCCAGAGGGTGTGCGGCGGCTGGCGGGTGCGTTCAGGAGTTCGGCAATACGTGCGCTTTTCTTTGAGGATTCAGTCCGGCTATGGTCGGTTCCATGTCTGTGTTCGTGGCCCACGTGGGTCATAAAGCTGCCTCCCAGACAACTGCAGGATGGCGCTGCATTCCCAGTTCCAATATTCTGGTACAAAGAAACCTTTTCTCTACTCAACCACACCACATTGTGCCGCGCAAGTCTTCCTTTGATTTTCCGAAGTTTTGCACGTGCAACGCTATCCGGCGGCGCGATACTTTGGGCTTCCGACCAGCGCGGGAGAAGGAGAGCACCTGATGAAGGCGAGAATCGCGATAATCGGCTGCGGCATCGGCAACAAGCACGCTTCCGGTTTCAAACACATCACCAATGGCGAGTTGGTGGCAATGTGCGACTTGAACGAAGCGCGGCTGAAGGACTCGACCGGCAAGTTCGGCTGCGCCGGCTTCGCCAACTTCGAGGAGATGCTCGACAAGACCAAGCCCGACGGTGTCATGGTCTGCACGCCTCCCTATGTGCGCATGCCGTTGATCGAGCAGATCGCTGAGCGAGGCATCGCGGTGTTCTGCGAGAAGCCGCCTGCCGGCGAGATGGCCACGGCGCGCGCCGTCAAGCGCGCACTGGAGCGCCACAAAGTGATAAACTCTGTCGGGTTCATGTACCGCTGGATGCAAGCCGCGGATCATATCAAGGCGCTGATCGCCGGGCGGCCGGTCGTCGTCTGCCAGATAACGGGGATCTGGGAGGTCCTCTACTGGGCCATCAACGGGCATATATCCAGCGACTATTTCTACCGCGACAGGGCCGGCGGGCCGTTGCTTGAGCAAGGCGTGCACCTCATTGACGTATCCCGCTTCGTGCTTGGTGACGAGGTCGCACGTGTGCATGCCCGTGGCGCGAACATCATCCACCCCCTAAGCGACACCTTCACGACCGAGGAGACCATTCAGGTCTCGATGCAGTGGCGCAAGGGCACGCTTGGTTCACACGTGCATTGTTGGACACACCACGGGCATATATTCCAGGTGCTGTGCGCGGGTGTGGACTTCGCTCTGACGTTGGACCTGAAGGACAACCGCGTCTTCGGCATGAATAACGGCCAGCGCGTCGAACAGAGCTTCACCGACGACTACTACGTCTCGGAACTGCGCGGCTTCTGTGACGCGATCCTGCGGAAGGACCAGAAACTGATCCGCGGGAACTATGCGGACTCATGCCATACCTTGGCTGTGGCTGCCACCGCGATGCAGTCCGTGGACACCGGCATAGACCTGCCTGTGCCGGCATGGTGACGACCCCGTATCAAGCCTGTCCTTTGAGAAGCTTCTGGGTCTTCTCCCACCCGCTTTTCAGGAACTCCAGATACTGGCCCGGCTGCAGGGCGCTCGCCGGCTGGCCGCCAAACTCCAGGAGCCAGGCGCTATACGGATCGGCGTTCAGCAGCGATGGGTCCTGAACCACCGCCGCGTTGACGCTCAGCAGCGGGCCGGACAGCGGGGCGTAGACTTCCGAGACTGCCTTGGCGCTCTCCAGTTCGCCCAGCACCTGGCCGCTCGTGACCGCCGCGCCTGCGTTAACCCGCCACTCAATGCGGAACAGATCGCCTAGAAGCCGAACGGCGTAGCTGGTCAGCCCGCATCGCGTCTTGCCGTCGGCCGCAACCTCAAACCAGGAATGGTACTCGGAGTAGAGCAGGCGCTTGGGAAGCACAGCCTTATAGAGCCCCATCAGGAAGATCAGCGGGTCGTCTTTCGATGCGTCAGCCACGGCTGGCTCCCGTTCTGTGGATGGTCTGCGCTCCTTCCCCGTCGCGGCGCCGGCTCCGCACTGCGGCAGGATCGCGCCGAACCGTCCCGCGGCCTGGCTTCGCTTTACGGCCCGCCGCGCTTTGCTCAATAGGGAGCCCAGCGCGCGGCGGTGTTCATTCAGCGTCCCCATCCAACGCAGCAGGCAGGAGTACCCCAGCGGCGTCGCGTGGTAGACGCGCGCGGCCGGTCCCTTTTGGGAAGCCACCACGGCCGACGTGATCAGCCCACGGCGCTCCATCTCCTTCAAGCAGCGGTACAAACCCGTGGCATCCGGCCGCTGCTCGCGGAACATCGGCATTCCGGCCAGCAAGTGCAGAAGCCTGTAGCCGTGCGTGCTCTCTTCGGACAACACTGCGAGGACCGCCGGCTGCAGCAGTTTGCCCAAAGTCCCGCCAGCACATGGACAACGCTCTTCCATCACGCCGCCTCCACCAACGCTATTCGACGTTCTCCTATACACCCCGTGTCCACACATGCAATCGAAACGCGCTTGCGCGTCGCCACAGTCTGCAGTATATGACTACTAGAGGATGTCTACTAGCCATCATCCGGGGTGGCCTTTCCGCTTGGCGAAGATTCCGATGCCGACAAACAGACGCAGCCTGCTGCACCAATGCACGGCAGAACTGGTCGGAACATTCATCTTGGCTTTCTTCGGCACCGGCGTCGTCCACGTGGCAGTGCTGACGGGAGCCCCCAGCGGACTCTGGCAGGTTGCCGTGGTGTGGGCGTTGGCCGTAACTTTGGCCGTCTACTCGACTGCGGCCGTCAGTGGCGCACACATCAACCCCGCGATGACAATAGCTTTCGCCGCTCACCGTCAGTTTCCCTGGTCGAAAGTGGGGCCGTACATCGCCAGCCAAGTAATCGGCGCGTTCGCCGCTGCGGCAGTCCTCTACGTCCTGTTTCATAACTACATAACGGACTTCGAGGCCGCGCATCACCTCATTCGCGGCGCGGCGGGGAGCGAACTCTCAGCCAAGGTATTTGGCGAGTACTTCCCCAACCCCAGCGATGCCGCGGGCCTTCAGGAGCAATACGCCAAGTGCTCGTTGCCGCAGGCTATGTTAGCCGAAGGCATCGGGACGGCGTTCCTCGCCTTCTTTGTGTTTGCCCTGACGGACTCGCGCAATCGCGAACGGCCCGGCATGAATATGGCCCCTCTGTTCATCGGCCTGACCGTGGCAATGGTCATAATGGTCGTCGCGCCACTCACGCAAGCGGGACTCAACCCGGCCCGCGACTTCGGCCCTCGGCTCTTCTCCTATCTTGCGGGTTGGGGGGAAATCGCCATCCCCGGACCGCGTGGCGGATTTCTTACTGTTTACATCCTGTCGCCCATCGTTGGCGCGGTGGCCGGCGGCGCCGCGTATCAGTACGTGGTCCGGGCCCGCGAATCGGCGGTGACAGGGAAGGATGGCCCAAGTCCACTTGAGACAGCGAAAGCCGAAGAAGGAGTCAACGCGTGAACACCACCAGGTTCGTCATCGCGCCCTGCATGGGCGTGGGCAAGATCGTCGCCAACGTGACCCGTCGCGCTGCCTACCTGGTCCATCAGAAGCATCCTGAAACGACCGCCTTGTTGTCGCTGCCGGCGTTGCTGGCAGGTGACCCGGAACAGCGGGAACTCGTCAGGAACAACCCGGTCATTCTGTTCGATGGCTGCACTGAGCGCTGTGGGATGCATATCTTCTGCCAGTTGGGCGTCTGGCCCATCGCGAAGATCGAGGTCGCTCAGATCATGGCCGAGACAAAAATCGGGCCGGGCAAGACGCGCCAGCAACTTGAGGATATCGGCAGGAAACTGTCAGGGGCCTTGGCCGCGCGCATTGAGAAAGTAATGCAGAACGACGCTCTGCTGAGAGACTTCAAGCCGGCTCAGGAACTGAAGCTGGCCTCACCAAAGCCCGAGTGCGCTCACGCCTGCAACTGTCTGCCCGCCAGGCGGAGGGCGTCAGCCAGGCCGCGGAAGTACGTGACGATCTTCCCGTGCCAGGGCATCCGTCGAACGGGCGGCCGTATCGCTCAACGAGCAGCCTACATCCTGGTGGAAGACCGTTTTCCGGGAAAGACGCTGCTGCTGTGCGTGCCCGCGTTGGCGGCGGCAGTTCAGGAAGACGTGGACATGCTGGAACAGTTCCCCACAGTGGCGATCAACGGCTGCGGCATGCGTTGCGCCAGTGTCAATGCCGCTCATTACGGCGTCCCTCCGGCGGCCAGTGTGGACCTGGATAGCGTCGCTCCCACGTTCGGAGGCGAGCGCCAATGCATGCTGCCAGACTTGACGGAGGCGGAAGCACAAGCGGCCGTGAAGCTCGCGGATGCCTGCTGCCAGGCGGTTCAGGACCTGCTCGCCGGCAAGGGCAAGTGGCGTCCTGGCAAGGCGGACCTGCTGGGAGTGGTGAACCAGCCTGCGAAGATCAACGAGGTCGCCGGCTTCAGGAAGTGCGATCAGGGCTACATGACGCGCCACGGGTGATTCTCGGCGGCGTCAGGCAGGCTTGGTCGCGGAGCGCACGTCAGATGGGATCCGGCACACGCAACGTAGCAGCGGCAATGTTCCACGACCGGCAGGTTGACGATGACGGCACGGAGTTCATCGTCACACAGCATCTGGATGTGCGTGGCCTGACCTGCCCCATGCCTGCGCTCAAGACCGTCGAGATGTGCCTGAGCCTGGCCTCCAGCAAGGTGCTGGAGGTCGTCGGTGACTGGCCAGGCTCGAAACTTGAGGTACCATACGCCGTGACAGGCCAAGCGGGACTGGAAGTCGTGCGGATCGTCGAAAGCGACAAACCAGGCGACGATACCTGGTGGATGTACATCAGGAAAACATAGAAGGCCCTGGGGAGACGAATGGCAGCAGATGCAGCAAGTAAACAGCCCGCGCTCGTGCTGTCGCGCGTGCCCCCGGACGAAGCCGCGCAGTACGGAGCGGCGTTCTCGGCCATCTGCGCTGAGCTGAGCAAGGCGGGCATCTCTGCAACGATCGTGGATTCAGTGTACGACATGCAGGCCGATGATGCCGGCGCGGCGTTCCTGCGCGGTATCACCGGTGATCTGGCGTTCCTTGGCTGGCACTATCCGCGAGCGCTCAAGTGGACGCTGGCGCACCTTGGCGTGGAGGTCAACGTCGCGACCCGGAAGCTGCACTGCCTGGACGTCCGCGACTCGAAACCCGAGACCCTTGTGGCCACGGCGAAGGACACACTGGCTGGCGGGCAATGCGCCAGCGCGTCGTCGCCGGCCGGAAGCCAGGACCTCGTGCCGCGCTGGTATCCGGTGGTTGACTATGACCGCTGCACCAACTGCATGGAATGCCTCGATTTCTGCCTCTTCGGCGTGTATGGAGTGGACGACAAGGAGAGACTGCGCGTTGTCAGCCCGGACCAGTGCCGCCCTGATTGCCCGGCCTGTGCGCGCGTCTGCCCCGCGGGAGCGATCGTGTTCCCGAAATACCGCACGAACCGGAACATCGCCGGCGCCGACACTGACGAAAGCCCTGCCGCGAGGAAGCTCGATCTCTCCGCGGTCTTCGGCAAGCCGCAGGCGCGCCATCAGGCCGCCGTGGAGCGCGACCAGGAACTGCTGAAAGCCGACCGCAAGCCCGCCGGGACGGACAAGGTTGACGAGCTCGCCGATCAGTTTGAGAAGCTCGGCTTGTAGCGTTGACGGCGATAGCGTCGGCGCTACCATTCGCGCAGCAATCTCCCGGGGTTGGCGCCTGTATGTGCAGAGCATCGCTGCTCCTCATCGCCGTGCTCGCAGTGAGCACGTTCTTCTGCCTCGCCGCCACGGCTGAGATGGATGGAGCGCGCCCGGCGGACAAGGCGCAGGCCGCCGAGGCCGTACCGCACGACGCTCCCCGTTGCGTGATCCACAGCTCCGCCCGGCGGGCCACGCCGCTCATCCTGGTTCACGGCAACGGCAGCGATAGCGCGAAGTACCCCCAACACCGCTGGGACGAGGTCATCCAATGGATGCAGGCGAACCCGGTGTCGTTCGCGGAGTATGACGTCTACGACTGGTGCCACGACACAAGCCTGCCCATCGGTTTCAACGGGACGACGGGCAACGCCAAGCAATTGGCCGACTTCATAGACACACAGCTCCCCAAGGGCCAGCAAGTGATCCTGCTGGCTCACAGCCGCGGCGGCCTCGTGTGCCGCGCGTACATGAACCACAACAACCAGGGAGACCGCGTGCTGAAACTCATCACGCTCGGCACGCCGCACCACGGCTCGCCTCTGGCCGTGCCCGATTGGGCCAAGGCGGTGGTCAGGGCGCTGTACGATGAGCTGTACAGGCCCGGGAGCGGCCTCTTTGACACGACCCGTGTCGGCACTCTGGAGCCACTGCCTGGACGAGACGCAGTTCCTCCCGGCCCGCGCCAAGCGCGAGAATGGGACGTTGGCCGACCTGAACGCTCGCGAGCGCTATGCAGAGAAGATAGTGGCCTTCGGGGCGTACGACCCGGACCTGTCGGACAACCGCGCGTCCGCGATAGAGCTGGCGTTCCGCAACGCGGGCGAACACGACAAGCTGAAGTGGGCCACCATGCAGCTCTGCAGTTTCCATGAATGCCTTGCGGATGCCAAGACCAACTACGTTGCCAATGATGGCGTCGTGCCCCTTCAGTCGGCGCTCTTCCTGGACGTGGCTAAGGGCGATCAGTTCGCCAGGCGCGCCGGCAATGCCGTCCAGCTCGACGACGGCAAGATTGAGTCGCGCAGATTGGCAGGCAGACACCATATCCTCAACGGCGACCATCTGGACCTTCTGGAGTTGCGGGACGGCTCGCTCAGGCAGGTGCTCTACAGGGAGATCGCCGAAGCAGCACGCCAGACCACGCCGCCCGCCAGCGGCCCGCACCGGGCCAAGTGAGGGACCCCATGGCAAGGAACGCGAAACCACGCAAGGTGTACATCTCGGTGGACTTCGAGGGCGCCGCCTGCGTCGTCGGGATTGTCGGCGCGGCCACGCAACCGCTGGGCTCTGGGCTGGAGTGCACGTCCCCGGTCTTCCTGCAGGCCCAGCGGCTTGTGACCGCGGAGGCGAACGCCGCGATCAGGGGCGCGCTCGCGGCCGGCGCCGCTGAGGTCATCGTGGATGATGCCCACGGCTGCGGGCACAACCTCCTCTATGAGGACCTTCACCCGGAGGCCAAGGTGCTGATCGGCACGCCGCGCCCAAGCCGCTTTCATCTCCTCGACGATTCGT
Organism: Planctomycetota bacterium; assembly: GCA_026692735.1. GTDB lineage: Bacteria > Planctomycetota > SZUA-567 > H5-PLA8 > H5-PLA8 > JAPLOD01. The sequence goes on from JAPLOD010000667.1 coordinate 8,788, forward strand.
TCGCCGGCCTCATCCTGCTGTGCTACCACCCCATGGCCGGCGTCGCGGACGGCGTCCTGGCGCACAGCTATTCCTCCGTCAGCGTCCATCGCATGTTGCTGAATGGCCGGCCGGTCGGAGAGATCGCCCTTGATGCCGCTCTGGCAGGGGAGAAGGGCGTGCCGGTGGTGTTCGTCAGTTCCGACGAGGCCGGCTGCGCCGAGGCCAGGGCGTGCCTGGGCCGGGATCTCGTGACGGTCGCCACCAAGAAAGGCCTCGGCCGCAACTGTGCTCTGTCGCTGTCCCCGCGGAAAGCGCAGGCCATGACCGAAGCAGGCGTGAAGGCAGCCGTGCGCAACGCCCGCCGGTGCAAGCCGTGCCGGATTGCCGGCCCCCATGTCCTGGAACGCGTGTACAAATGGGAGACGCAGGCTGAAGCGGCGGCCAGGGAAAAGGGCGCCGAGCGTGTTGACCCGTACACGGTCCGGTGGCGTGGCAAGACCATCACGGACCTCCTCGGCCGTTGAGGAAGCTGCGGCGCCCAGGGCCCGCGGCCGGGTGGCGATCTGCATATTCCCGCAAGTAGCTCGTTGACACTTTCCCCATAACTGATAATCTCTAGTTGCTACTGAGAATGAGTCTCAGTATGCACGTCGTGACAGAGTGGAGAGTGACCAATGCATTCCAGTAACCGGACCCGCGACGGGCGGGGCCACGCCCCGGCTCGCACGACAACGCTCGATAAGCTGGCCCCCGGCCAGCGGGCGGTGGTCCAGCACATCTCAGGCGTTGGGTCCCTCCTGTACCAGCGTTTGCTCGAAATGGGTGTCTTCGAAGGTGTGGAGGTGGCAGTCGTGTGTTTTGCGCCGCTGGGCGACCCGATGGAGGTGCGCGTGCACGGCTCCCACCTGTGTATGCGCCGGGCCGAGGCCAGGTCGGTGCAAGTCGAGGTGTGCGCATGAGGCGCGCCGCGGCCGCGGCAGATGAGCCCGCTGTGCGGGGACGGCCCACAGAGCGACGGCTTGCGTACTCGGTGGCGGTCGTCGGCAACCCGAATACGGGCAAGAGCACGCTCTTCAACGCGCTCACCGGTCTGCGCCAGCACGTGGGCAACTACCCTGGCGTGACGGTGGAGCACAAGACCGGCACGCTGCTGTTGGACGGCGGAACGCGCGTGGAGTTGATTGACCTCCCCGGGACCTACAGCCTGGCCGCGCGCAGCCCGGACGAGATGATCGTCGCGGACGTGTTAGTGGGCCGGCAGCCTGGAGCCGCGCCGGTGGATGCGGTGCTGGCCATCGCGGACGCGGGCAATCTGGAGCGCAATTTCTACCTGATCTCGCAGCTCTGCGAGCTCGGCCTGCCCGTCGTTGTCGCGCTGAACATGATGGATGTTGCGGCGCGCCAGGGCGTCCGCATTGACACGGTGAAACTCGCCGCCGCACTGGGCACGCCGGTCATCGGCATCTGTGCCAACAAGGGCGCGGGGCTGCCGCAGTTGCGCGCCGCTCTCCGGCAGGCGCTGCAGGACGGCCATGCGCCCACGGGCGTGCGGCCCGCGTTCCCCCCGCCCATGTGCCATGAGGTTGATGCCTTGTTGGAGGAACTGGACCGGCACGCGCCCGCGCTTAAGCGGCGCTTCAGCCGCATGGAGGCGCTCCGGACTCTCGTGGACGGGGGCGGATGTGGCGAGCGCTGGGTGGGCAGCGTCATCGGGGACGGCTTCTGCCAGGACCTTGAAGCGCGCCGCCGGCGGGCGAGCCGGATTCCACTGGCCGCCGAAGAGGTCCGTGCCCGGTACGCCTGGGCAAAGCAGGTGCTGGCGGGCGCCGTTGAACGTCCTGCTCACGTACCGCCTGCGGGTTCGAACGCCATTGACAGAGTGCTCACCCATCGCTTTGCCGGCACGGTCGTCTTCGTTGCGGTGATGCTGCTGCTCTTCCAATCCATCTTCCGCGGCGCCCAGCCGCTCATGGGGTTCATCAGCGGGGCGTTCGACTCTGTGGCCGCGTTCGTGGGCGGGCACATGGCCGATGGCGCCCTGAAGAGCCTGCTGTGCAAGGGCGTGATCGGGGGGCTGGGCGGCGTGCTGGTCTTTCTCCCGCAAATCTGCGTTCTGTTTCTCTTCATCGCGGTGCTGGAAGACTGCGGGTACATGGCGCGCGCGGCGTTCCTCATGGACCGCCTGCTGGCGTGCGTCGGCCTTTCGGGGAAGTCGTTCATCCCGATGCTTGCCGGTTTTGCCTGTGCCGTCCCGGCCGTCATGGCGACGCGCACCATCGAGAATCGCCGCGACCGGCTCACCACGATCCTGATCACGCCGCTCGTGAGTTGCTCGGCGCGCCTGCCCGTCTACGCGATCCTGATCGCGGCCTTCATCCCCGACAGGGCGTATGTTGGCGGCTGGCTGACGCTGCGCGGCCTGACGCTCTTTGCCCTGTACTGCCTTGGCATAGTGGTGGCGGCGCCCGTCGCATGGCTGCTGAAGAAGACGCTGCTCCGGGGCGAAACGCCGCCCTTCCTCATGGAACTGCCATCGTACAGGATTCCTGACTGGCGCAGCGTGGCACTGCGCGTCTACGACCGCGGGAAGGCATTCACCGTCCGCGCGGGCACGGTGATCATCGCAGTCAGCGTTGTGGTCTGGGCGCTGTCGTACTTTCCCCATCCGCCGCGGATTGCCTCCCAATACGAAGCGGAACGCAACGCTGTCATCGCCGCTGGTCTGCCGCCCGACAAGCTGGCGCGCGCGGTGTCGGCTCTGAACCGCGAGGAGACCGGTGCGTACCTGGGGCAGAGCTGTTTTGGCCGGATGGGCCGCGCCCTGGAACCGGTCTGCAAGCCGCTGGGCTGGGACTGGCGCATCACCATGTCGGTGCTGGCGTCGTTCCCGGCGCGGGAGGTGATCGTCGCCACGCTGGGCACGGTCTTCGACCTGGGCGGCGGCAAGGGCGGGGAACTCCAGCGACGCCATGAGGCGCTCGCCAACGTCACGTGGAGCGGCTCCAACCGGCGCCTGTTCAACGTTCCCGTCGCGCTGTCAATCATGGTCTTCTTCGCGCTGTGCAGCCAGTGCGCCGCGACGCTGGCGACGATCCGGCGCGAGACGAATAGCTGGCGGTGGCCGCTGTTCTCGTTCACCTACATGACGCTGCTGGCGTACGTCGGCGCGCTGATCACATACCAGACGACGATGGCGCTGCGGTGGGGCGGGGTGTGAGTCTGGAGCAGCTATGGAACTCAACTGGCAGAACGGAATCGCCATCGCCATTGCGGGACTCGCGGCGCTCTGGTTGGTGCGAGCCCTGGCCGTGCCGTTCATCGCGGCGCTGCGCGCCGGCAGGACCAACGGCTGCCCGCCCTGCTGCGCCTGCCGCGGACGCGAGTCTCGGCAGCCGGCGCCGGGACTGAAAGAGCCGAGGTCGTAACGTCACAGCTTGCGCATCACCTGCATCACGCGTTCCGCCACCTGCAGCGCCCGCAGGCCCTCGGCGCCGTCCACCAGTGGCTTGCGTTTCTCGACGGCGCATCGCACGAAGTCCTGCAGTTCCGCCTCCAGCGACGGCGTCTTGTCGCCTTTCAGCACCACCCGTTTGACGAGCTTCTCCAACTGGAACGTCAGCGCGGCGACGCCCAGGGACGCGAGGCTGAGCTTGGACGGGTCAATCTCGCCGTTCTTGAGCGCTTCCGATTTTTCGATGAAGACGCCTTCGTTCTCGAGCAGGTTGAGGGACAGGTAGCCGTGCTCCTGGAAAATGCGCCACTTGCGTTCCTTCTTGAGCGACACGCGGCTGGCCGCGACGTTGGCCACCGACGACGGGAACTCCAGGCGCGCGTTGGCGATATCGTCCGTCTGCGAGAAGACCGGCGTCCCCGCGGCGCGGATCTCGACGGGGTCTTCCTGCGTCACCGACAACGCCAGGTCTATGTCGTGGATCATTAGGTCCAGCGTGACGCTGACGTCGGTGGAGCGGAACGGATACGGCGAGATGCGCGTCGCCTCGATGAAACGCGGGCGTCCGAAGTACGGCGCGGCAGCGCGGATGACCGGGTTGTACCGCTCGACGTGGCCGACCTGCAGGACGCTGCCCGCCTGCGCGGCCTTGCCGACCAACTCCGCCGCTTCCTGCACCGTCTTGGCCAGCGGCTTCTCGACAAGGCAGGCCACGCCGCGTTCGAGGAAGAAGCAGCCCAGCTCGTGGTGGAAGGTGGTTGGCACCACCACGGAGACGGCATCCACCTTGCCTTCGAACTGCCGGTAATCCTTGAAGAACGGCGCCGTGTAGCTTCTGGCCACGGCTTCGCCGGCGGGCATGGTGTCGCACAAGGCGGCCAGCGTCAGCAGTGCGGGGTTCTTCTTCTGCAGCCTGGCGTATGTTTCGACGTGGAATCTGCCGAGGTGGCCAAGCCCGACTACGCCGACGCGCAAAGGAGCCATCGCTTACGCCTTCCTCTTCAGGGAATCCCTGGCGCCCTGGCTGTCAGAGGGTCTTCACCGCATACGGGTGATTGCGCTTGGACACCACGGTCACGGAGAGCAGTGTCATATCCGGGTTGGGCCTGTCCCCGGCGCTGGTCCTGCAGTTCCCAAGCTTGTCCACGACGTCGAAGCCCTTCGTCACCTTGCCGAAGACCGTGTGCTTGCCATCGAGCCAGGAACAGCCGTCCTTCTTCGTCACAATGAAGAACTGCGAGCCGTTCGTGTTCGGACCGGCGTTGGCCATGCAGAGCGTGTACCGCTCAATGCGGTGGGGGTTGCCCTTGCACTCGTCGGCGAATTTGTAGCCGGGGCCGCCGGTGCCGTTGCCGAGCGGGCAGCCGCCCTGGATCATGAAGTCCTTGATGATGCGGTGGAAACTCCTGTTGTTGTAGAAGCCCTTTTCGGCCAGCGAGATGAAGTTGGCTATTGTGTTGGGCGCCGCATCCTCAAACAGCTCCAGCACGATCTCGCCGGCGGTGGTCTGCATCGAAACGACAGGGTTGGCCTCGGCCATGGCATAGCTCCTTTGGTTCGCGTGTTTCCGGTTGGCGCACAACACAAGCCTGCGGCTCGTGCTACTTCTTCTCCTGGGCGTCGCCCTTCTTCTCCTCAGTCTTCTTATCGTCAGCCTTCTTCTCTTCGGCTTTCCTCTCCTCAGGTTTCTTGTCTTCCGCCTTCGTGTCGGCCGGCGTTTCCGGCTTGGTCCCAGCCGGGGTTTCAGCCTTCTTGGGCTCAGATGTCTTCCGATCAGCCTTTGGCGGCGTGCCGACCCTGGGGCCGACCCGGAAGGGCGCCTTCTGGTCCACCTTCGGCCGAGGGAATCCGGCGGTCGGCTCAGGCAGCGTCTTCCACGGTGCGTAGGGGTGGCTGCGCTTTGACAGTACCGTGGCCGCAAGCAACTTCACGTCGGGGTTGGGCCGGTCGCCCACCACAGGCGAGCTTGCCAGCCTGTCCACTACATCGAAGCCGTTGACGACTTTCCCGAAGACCGTGTGTTTCTTGTCGAGGTGCGGCGTGCCCTGGGGATTGGTCACGATGAAGAACTGCGAGCCGCCGGTGTTCGGAGGGTCGCGCTTGGCCATGGACAGCGAGTAATGCTCGTGCTTGTTCACATGGCCCTGAAGCTCGTCGGGGATGCAGTAGCCCGGTCCGCCGGAACCGTCGCCGTTCGGATCGCCGCCCTGGACCATGAAGCCCTTGATGATGCGGTGGAAGAGCGTGTTGTTGTAGAAGCCTTTCTCGACGAGGCTGACAAAGTTGGCTACCGTATTGGGCGCGTCGTCCTCGAAGAGCTCCAGCTCGATCCTGCCGCCGCTGGTCTCCAGCGCGACCTTGGGATTGGGCTCCTTCTCCTTGGGCGGCTCAGGCGTGTACGGCAGGGCCGGCCCGCTGTACTTGGGCTGATCCTGTCCGCAGCCGGCGCACAGCGCCAGCGCCACCGCCATGATGCTTGCCTGGACGAGACGCACTCGGAACTTTTCCATCGTATGCTTGTCTTCCCTTCTCCCTCACCGGTACTTGCCGCCAGGACGCTCTTCCGATC